>NZ_JBIWEU010000012.1:0-106529 GCF_044762675.1 Peribacillus sp. NPDC096448
AGGTTTCAGAAGTAATTTGAGTGATTTTATGATTTTGGTTATAATTCATTGTGAGGCCTCCGATAGATGTTTTTGTCCTTTTTAGCTGGCCAGCTTAGGACACATTCATCTTATCAAGAGGTCTTTTTTCATTCAAACCTCATTTTCAGTTATTACAGGAATGCTGCCCCGATGCATAAGAAGAAGTAACTTTTATGTTTACCTTTTCAGTAAAAATCTTGGAGGTGAACCAACTTCTTGTTCTGCTAAGCAAGTGAACCTTCAATACATGAAACAATAGAAGGTTGACTGAATCTCCCTGGACGAATCTTTTTATGGATTCGTCAACAATTTTTCTTCATTTGACCCAAGCTTGATCGTGTATTCAGTCGGTATCCATAAGCCTGTATTCTCATTTCTTCCTTGGAGAACATATTTCGGGTTGTTTTTGCCCATCCGTTCTGCGGCTGTTTTCGCAAGCTTGCCGATATCACCTGTTTTGAGGCGGTTGATAATTAAACCGAGTTTCAAATTCTTTATTGTCAGCATTTCATAATCTGTGCTGCTGTCTCCCGCTACGAATATCGGACCGTATCCGCCCCGCGTTTTGGAGATGGCTGTTTCGATCACTTCCACCTTACCTTCTCGAGCAGTGATCGGCCAATTGTCTTCATATTCTGCTTGAGTAATTCCTTCCTTCTTTTTTAATCTCATCCCAAAGACATTTTCCTTTGGAACGTTGTAGCCGTATTTTGGATTTGACGAAAATACCTCCACCACCTCTTCCATCGAAGCCGAAATAACAAAAACGTCAATCCCATTCTCCATAAAAGTATGCATTAAGTTTGCGATTTCCGAGGCCAGACGCAGTCCTGTTGTATAGGTAACTTGAACAGAACCGGCTTTTCCTAACATTGACCCAGGACTTATAAGCGTTACCGATGCCATTTCCGCCCCTAAATTATAATCATTTGAAGCCTCTGCAAGCTGCTGAACTTCTTCGGTCGACATGTTGGCAAATAAATAAAGCACCCATGGATATCCGATTTCAACACCGTATGTTTCCCCAATGGCTTCATAAAGAAAGTACATTTTCGCTTTAAAATCTTTAAATTGATCAGTTGAATGAAGCGTTTCTAACCTCTCTTTTCCATTCATCCCATTATAGTTGGAATAAAGAAATTCGTAATCGCGCTTCAGATCATCGGCGATTTCCTTAAGAGTGACCGCATTTCCTTGAAGGTTTTTAAACTCGTGTGAAAAGGGTCCATTCGGCACATTCTTTTTGATCACTTCATAAAACTCTTCCGGTTGCATGTTATATGCCAAGTGATCAATTTGATAAAGAAAGAGGGCCTCCTCCGTATCATTCATGATGCTCGTATGATCCCAATCAAAAACAACATAAGGTTTTCGATTTGGATCGTATCCTGTACTTCCAGCACCATGTTTATCAATTAGGTTTTGAACAGACTTATAGGTGTCAGGAGCCCATTTCCCTTTATCCAACACTTGAATACAATGGCCCTCCCTATTTTGCGGAGTCGAAACTGCTTTTCCGCTTGCAGCCTCTCCTAAGGAAGCATACAAAAACAAGCAAATAACGATCATGCCAAATAAAGCTTTTAATTTGGTTCTATTATTCATATTATCCCCCCTGAAAATGCAAAAGACGCCTGCCCAATAGCTCGTTATTAGCTATTGAAACAGGCGCCATTGCCGATTGATTCTTTTATGCGTAAATATTATCACGAATTTTCAAAATAATCAAATATTTATTTGTGGTTCAGT
This sequence comes from Peribacillus sp. NPDC096448, assembly GCF_044762675.1. NCBI lineage: Bacteria > Bacillati > Bacillota > Bacilli > Caryophanales > Bacillaceae > Peribacillus > Peribacillus sp. NPDC096448. The sequence continues at coordinate 1,771 of NZ_JBIWEU010000012.1, forward strand.
TCTTTTCTTAACAATTGTAACTTTATAAAAAAGGATTTCTGTGATCCTTATTCAATTAAGCGCCCGTTTTGCTTAAAAGTCACAAAAGAACAACATTAGTAAGGTACTAGAATTCCAAACATCGGACAACAAAAAAACCAATCAACTTGTTTATTTTTCATTAGTTACCTCCAAAATGTTTATTAACCTATTATCAATTAAATGGTAATACAAAAAAAGAGTTACAAAACAACTCTTATTATAACCATATATTTTATTGGGTTCCTTAATGAACTAAACATCCGTTAATTAGACAATAAATTAAATTTATCGATTTATATTCTTTGTCATACCAATGGTAAACTTCTCAAATCCAAAAGTTTCATAATATGATTTCAAACTTTCTACACACATAAGTTGAGGAATTACTCGATTTTGCTCACAATGTTCAATTATTCGATTCAACATTTCTTTGCCGATTCCTTCGGACTGGTAGCTCGGTAGTACACACACTCCACATACAATTCCAGTAATCACACCATCTGAAATAACACGTCCCATACCCACTAACTGTTGTTCATCAAAAGCATAAATTGCATACCAACTTTGATTGCACATTTGTTTCAAATCATTAACTGTTAATTTAAGTGAATTCCATCCTAAAGATTCATATAAGGTTAGTAATTGCTTAAAATTTTCAGGGGGTTCTATTGTATAAAGTATAGTCTTTCCATAGAAGTACCTCCTTGAATTTTTGTATCTTACAGTTTAATATAAACATATAATTTGTATTATTTCCACATATTCCCTTACACAAACCAGCCCCTTTAACTCATAAGAAAAAGAGCTGCTGAGGCAACTCCCTTATGGAAGTAAAGCACCCTATAGTTTAAGTAGAGCCTTCACAATCTCTTCTAAGCTTTAACATAATCCAATCCCTAAAATGTGTTGTTCTAGAATCTGGTGCAATACAAAAAGACGCCTTCTTACTAAGGAAAAGTGCCCGATTCTGGAATAAGCCTTTACCAAATGGACACTTTAACTCATTCTCGACTATTTTTTAAAATTCTCATCTACCAATGGTTTTCCTTCTTGATCAACCATAACGGTTAATCCACTTCCAGCAGCAGAAAGATTCAACATGTATAGAACACCGGTCTGGTTATCACGAATAATCTTAAATAATTCTAGCTTTCCTTGAGTATAAATAATTTCAAAACGATTGCTATCCATTATCCCACTCTCCCTTATCCCGATAATTGCTAAAGTGATTCATTAATTTAAGTACAATTCTTGATAGCCCAACATATATATACGCTACTCAATTTAAAGCTATTACTCAAGAATTTAGCCAGATTGTTGAAAAAAGGTAATGACAATTGGTAAACTAACCTTCCCCTTTAATTTAATAACAAAAAAAGCCGGCCATAGAAGCCAGCTCTTCAAGTCAATCCGCTAGTTGTAAGAAACGCCTAATCTTCCATAAAAATACGCGCATAGTATTCCGTTTCTTCATCTAATTTGTTTTCTTTTCTCAATTCCTCAATAGTTTCTTTTCGGTCATCTTCAATCACTTGAAAACTTCCTGATACATTTGGTGTTTTCTCTTTGTTTTTATCCATACCTACACTCCTAAATTTATATTACGGCATTCATTTCCCTTTTCATTTTGTGCTTAATTTATCACTTTATTCGAATGACTCATAATGGTTTCTTCTTAAGCTAACCTGCCCCCTTGTTCAACTTTTAGAATTGTATCCATTTCGATTTAGCTTATCAAGGGAAAGTACGCCCTTGACAAGCTAAATCCGAAAGGATATTTGGTTTATAAGTTGAACAAGGAATAACTCTATTCATAGCTGAATGAAACACCATTTAAAAACATTGGGGTGTTGTGGGTTGACAGTTTCGTTCATATCAGTTGCATAAGATAATTAATTTTCCATCATTAATAATAGACCTATCTAGTTAGGTGTTCTTTAAATATCTGTTTAAAGTAAGGTTTAAAATCTATTTCTATCATTTGCTGAGTTTCTTCATTTATAACCGTTAACAGTACACTTGATTGGTCTTTTTTATTTTGTTGTAATAAAATGGGTAGTCTTTTGAACTGGTATCCAAAAGAGTGGGTTCACTTCATTTTCCGTTCCCAAGGATTATTTATAAATTAAACGTTTTATCTCAAACAACTTATATAATTATTTATTTATTTGAGTCGGACTTACATTTTGGATTTGTACAAGTATATCAAAGGTTTGATCCAACTTAATATCAACTGTAGATGGAATACCAGGTCCAACAGTTGTAATACCAGCAAATATTGGATGTTGTTCATTTAACCAAGCTTTTACCGAGCCGTTTGCCTTACGCAGGTCAATAAGGTATTGGTCTTTTTTGACTTTTCCTAAAGTGTAGTTATAACTGTTTGAATCTTTTGTGTCCAATTCCCCATAAGGCCCATACTCATCGTTAGTATTATAAACGTTATATTTCCCTTTATAGACAGACGTTCCGATTGTTACATACCTCTTTCCATAATGTTCAACTAGATGCTGACCTGACATTTTTGGATACACAAATGGTAACATATTCGTTTTAGAAATATGTCCATTATGTGCCCAAACAATTGTTTTCCCTAAATGTTCTTCTGTCCATTTTGCATTTTCATACATTGCTATATCGTGTTTCAAATAAAATTCAGAGGGGTTCTCTAGCATTTCAGTTGTCATTGTTGTAAACTGCTCGATAATTCGAGCATGTTGTTGAATCCAAGCAAATTCTTTTGAATTTCCATTTAATTTACTTTTATTCTGCTCTAATAACGTACTTATTTGCTTACCATCTGAAATATATTTTTCTTTTTCTTCTTTTTGTAGACTACTGAACGTGTTAAGATCCTTTGTAACAAGCATAAGTCCATTTAACTTTTCTTCTAGACTAGGAACTAGGTCAGGACTATATTTCTTTACATATCTTTTTATTTTTTCATAAACACCTTTATTTACTGTTTGTATATCCATTCCAATGATACGTATTTTCTTTTTGTGATTTGGATCTGCATTATAATTTTTTATCCATTTCAACATGTTTACGATTTCTTTCGTATTTAAGACAGGATTTAGATATTTACTTGGATCCCCCTTACCCGTAAGAACATATTTATCAAGCATTAATGCATTATCCCAATTATCTTCTAAAACTATATTTGAAAATCCTTTTTCTGAAACTAAGTAATTAACAATTCGATGCTTCATTGTAAAAATTTCATGGGCTCCATGAGTTGCTTCACCTAGACCTACAATCGATGCTGAACCGACCATTTCATTAAGAGGTTTCAGATCTTGAATGGAATCAGTAGGGATCGTCGTTTTAATAGCCTTTGAATGCTTTTCAAGCCATTTAACATTCCTCAGGTCATTTTTAATACCTTCGTGTGCACTTATATTATTTATTGAAACCTCTGTTTTTGTACTAGCATAAGTAGTGCCTAGAAAATTTGTCAATGCAAAGGCAGCAGTTGCGATTGCAAAAATAATTTTTTTATTCATCTCTTCCTCCTTAAAATATCTTGATAAAAATGTTTGAATCATTCATATCCTCAATAGTTTATAAACAAAGATTAGCTCTTCAATCTTTCATTTTCCTATCTTTATTCTTACTTATTTCTTAAAAAATGAAACAATTCACAAATATTAAAATACCTATTTGTGAAACTTTACAATTAAACTACTAATCTGCCATTTAGCGAAATAAAGGACGATCATTTTTGAACATCCTCTATTGTTGTTCAACTAACGCGCTCCTTAGTTGAATTAGAAAAGAAACCTTCTTTTTCCAGAGAAAGCAATGAACATTACAATAATTGTACATTTTCACCTGGAGATGCCAATTTCTCGTTTTAGGGTATTTACTTTTCTTAGATTGATTGTGATGTAGTGCTACCCCACTTAATCCTAAAGAAACAACAAATATTTTTCTCATTCAATAATTCCGATTTCTAGAGCCTTAAGGACGGCTTCTTCCTTGTTACGCACTCCTAACTTTATGTAAGCCGCGGAAGCATAGTTTCTGACCGTACCATTCGACAAATATAACCTTGAAGCTATGGTAGTGTATCGGAGTCCCTTTGCTACTAGCTGCAATATTTCTATCTCTCTGGCTGTTAGCTCATAAGCAGTTGCTTTTGATTGTGGTGTCTCGTTTTGCTCATCAAACTTCTCAAATATTTTGTGAGACATTCCCTGATCAATCAGTGTCCCACCTCTGTGAATAAGTCGGATCGTATTAGCTAGTTCCAACGTTTCAACAGATTTAAGTAAAAAACCATCCGCACCGTTACGAAGCGAGTCCAACGCCTGTTCCGTATCCTGAAACGTTGTAAAAATCAATACGCGGATATGTGGCCATTGTTGCTTAATCTTTTTGGTTGCTTCGACTCCATCCATGTGCTGCATATCTAAATCCATAAGTACAACGTGGGGTTGAAGGCGCCCGCACAAGTCGATAGCTTGAACGCCATCTTCAGCCAAACCGACTACATTTAAATCTTCATATTTGTCGAGTAGTGTACTTAAACTTTCCCGAACAAATGGCTGGTCGTCGACAATTAACAAACGGATAAGTCCATCTTTTATTTCAGTTTGTCTAGGTATGGTACATGTAACAAGCATTCCTTCATCTGGCTTTGTATATACAGACAATTGACCTTGCAAATTCATTGCCCGCTCTTTCATCGCATTAATACCGAAGCCTTCCTGCCATTCTACATTTCCCTTTCCATTATCTTGCACTTCCAACCTCGTATATTGTTGTTCAAAATGCAATGAAACTATAATTTCATTCCCCTGACCATGACGTACTGCATTCGTAAGGGACTCTTGTAAGCAACGAATGAACGCTATCCTCGCTTGCCGAGACAGTTGGTATTCCTCTCCGAATGCTCGAAAGCTTACATTCACCCGAGCGTACTCCTGAAATTCAGCTCCAAGATTTTGTAGAGATTCAATCAAGGAAAGCGATTGACACGGAGACTCCATTTGATGTAGGTAACCTCTCACGTCCTCGATGCTTTTACGTCCCATTTCAAGCAGAGAATCTAGCCTCTGTATACCCATTTCGGTAACAAGCTCGGTACGCAGTGTTTCCATCCCCAAAATAATGGAAGTATAAGCATGGCCAACTGTATCATGAAGCTCACTAGACAGCCTGCTTCGTTCCTCTGCAAGTGTAATACGTTCGATCTGAGACATATACTGCTCAAGTACCACGTTTTGTTTACAAATCGCTTCATTTTGCTTATGATTGACGATTAATAAATGAAAAGCGAACCCCATTACATAAACGAGTCCATAGTAGGTGACCATAATCCAATAGCTATTACTTGGTGCAACCGCATAGAAAATTCCAGTTATTATAAAAACTGTTGTTGGAGCTGTCCAATAATAGGACAAATGCTTACTATTTGCTGCGATAAAAAACACCGATATAAGAAATGAGGTGTAAGCTTCTGGAAATAAAGAGGTTAAATATATACATAGTCCGCCATATAGCAGTATTTCTGTGAATAAGTAGTATTTGTAATTGAACAGTAAGGCTACCCATGGAATAGAGAAGGCAACAACCTCCCAAAGAATAATAATCCAAAGTGGTAATGTTAAACCATCCTGAAAATTTAATGTAGCTAAAATGATTGACCCACTACCAAGTAGACGGATTCCAAACATAATCCAATCATACCAAAACCAATACTTAACCATATCTAACAAGTAATTTACCCCCTAAGTGCCTTCCTTCTTATTTCCTATATTATAGATTATTCTTTCTTATATTTTTAAGCTTTTAAGATTAGCCTGAAAATTTCTATCGATTTAGCTGCCGAATCATACTGTTTGTATAACCTCCAATTTTTTTTGCCAAACCATCTACTATTTTAATACTAATGAAGATAGACACTATACCCATAGACATTACAATGAGTGACTTGGCAAAAGTATCTACCTGCATGAAAAGGATATTCATGTCGATGTATCGATACAGTATTGGTGCCAACAGAAACATAAATGGCATTACATAAAAAATGATTGCACTAATGAGACTGAAAATTCCAATAACAAATTTCTGCATTAACCAAAAGACAGCAGACCAGGTGTGACGATTCGTAAGCCCTAATTTCACTTGAGCCCAGTCCGATGTATCCGTTGTGATACTTCTATTGTAAGAGTCTGTCGAAATATCAGCATAAATTTTCGTTTGTATGCGCTCGAATTGTATAAAACTTGTGGTAGTCTGTAGTACGCGTATAACTAGTGGAATCCCAACTACTGTAAATGAAAGGGTAAAACTGAGTAGCAGAGCTACAAGGTAAAAACAAAAATAAAACAATCCTGTAACGAAAGTTAGCAATAAAAAATAACCATTTTGGATGAATCTTGATTTCATAAGGTTCATCACTCCTCTCTGTTTAATAACCCCACCATAATGCTTACTTCGTCAAACTTACCAGTGTCAAAATGTCATATGACACTTTTATATAATGCAAAAAGGGGGAACAGCCTACTCCTGGTTAAAAACAAGATGGTTTTATTAATCCTCTACAAAACAATCCCGAGAAGATAAACCTGGAAAAAGGAGTACTCACATGGAAAATTACACACTTGAACATAAAATCACATTGACCGCTTATGGTTTTTCAATCAAGTCGAATTTTTTCTTATTGGGGCGCCGCCACATGCCCATCAAGCTAAGAAGAATGAATACCCAAAATGAAAATTTTAAGTTTCTTTTTCTAGAAACATCTTAGTTTTTCATCTTGAGGGACTTGAAAAATATTAACTTGATGGGCATGTGGTAGAACCCCTATTTATAAAGAACAACAAAAATTGAGTGAGATACGGCTGGATTAATAGCTATGTCATAGAAACCATGACAATTTGACACTACCGAATGTGACAGAAAAACACTTAGAATCAAAGAGCATTTTTTAACGCATTAACAATAAATGAGGAGGGGAGATTTTCATTGTGTATGATAAAAATATAAAGAGGCGTGAAAGGGGAAACAGGTATGACCAAGAAAAACAAACCAGTAACAAGAGTATTTTAAGGAAAAGAAGTAATTTCTAGGATTAACATACATGTGGAAAAAGAGGAATTTACCGTTTGTTAGGACACAATAGCGTTTGTGAAAATAATAATGAGTAAGATAATTGCAAATCCACTCTTGCCCTTTTGTCTTTGGTTAAGATGAAAGCTGTGTGACTAGTATAAAACAGCAAATAACTACCGATAAAATATGAATAGAGGAGAAGAATATCTTTATGAAAAAGCATTGTCAGATTACATCTACATGTTTAGTCCTTTTAATGACTGGAAGTTCTCTGTTATATACAACACCAACCTCAATTGTAAAAGCAGAGCCCACTCAAAATGTATCTAGTTCGTTACAAACAAGTACCCAACGAGATCGTACTTCTGTTAAGCAAGCAATGCGGGATACACTACAACTTGGATATCCTGGGGTACTTGCTAAAATTCATAAGGGTGGAAAAACGTGGAGTTATGCTGCTGGGATAGCGGATCTGAGAACCAAGAAACCGATGAAAACAGATTTTCGCTTTCGCATTGGCAGTGTGACGAAGACATTCATTGCAACAGTTCTACTTCAATTATCTGGAGAGAACCGCTTGAATCTAGACGACTCCATTGAAAAATGGTTGCCTGGTGTCATTCAAGGAAACGGATATGATGGTAACCAGATTACTATCCGGCAGATATTGAATCATACAAGTGGTATCGCTGACTATGTAAATTCAAAAGACTTTGATATTATGGATACAAAAAAATCGTATACGGCTGAAGAATTCGTAAAGATGGGGATTTCTCTTCCCCCAGACTTTGCCCCAGGAAAGGGGTGGTCTTATTCAAACACAGGATACGTAGTACTGGGGATCCTTATTGAAAAAGTAACTGGAAACAGCTATGCGGAAGAGGTTGAAAATCGGATTATTGAACCGCTTGATTTGTCAAATACATTCCTACCTGGCAATTCAAGCGTGATTCCAGGCACCAAGCATGCCCGTGGCTATTTCCAACTAGACGGAGCAAGTGAGCTAAAAGACGTTACTTATATTAACCCAGGTAGCTCGGATGGAGATATGATTTCTACTGCTGACGATTTAAACAAATTCTTCTCTTACTTACTCAGTGGTAAATTATTGAAGGAACAGCAACTAAAACAAATGCTTACTACAGTTCCTACAGGAAGAGAAGGAACCGGATATGGTCTTGGAATCTATGAAACTAAGCTTCCAAACAGTGTCTCGATATGGGGACACAAAGGTGGCGTTCTAGGGTTTACCACTTTTGCTGGTGGCACACTTGGAGGCAAGCATACATTGGCCGTCAATTTGAACAGCCTTAAAACTGACAGTCCTGATCCATTTAAAAATATTTTACTTGCTGAATTTAGCAAGTAGGCAAAAAGGAAAACCGGATAAATTTTGTCATAGTTTTTATAGTTAAAAATATACCTTTCTGGTTCAAAAAACAACTTACTCTAAAAAATTTTTTGGAAAAGCAAGTTCTTAATTTGATGTGTGGTGGTACCACTTTTCGAAAAATGCAAACATTCTGTCTAATGAAGGATGTAACAACAAAGGAGAAAAAAACATGAAAAAAAAGAAACAAAGTTTAGCAGTTTTATTGTCAGCTGGTGTTATTGCTACATCAATTAGTTTACCGATATGTAGCTATGCAGATACATCAAATAATGTACTGTCTACAGAGAAATATAATGAAACCATCAAGTTTTCAGAGTTTTTTTCTGGACAGCTGACTACATCATTTTCAACAAAAACTGAAGATGTAGTATTTCGATATGATGATGAAAATAAGGACAAATATAAACTAGGTACAAAGAGTGTTCAAGAATCATTCACTGTAAAGAAACAAGAAGTTAATCAACGGTTTTTATCCCCACAACAAGGTAACCATGATTATTTTATTGAAGTAGGGAGGCGAACTCCTAGAGCATAATATTTTTACATTCAGCAAGAGGCGAGTCATAGTCGATAGTAAACTTTTGTCATATTTATAAAGAACAGCAAAAATTGAGTGGGATACGGCTGGATTAATAGCTATGTCATAAAAACCATGACATTTTGACACTACCGTATGTGACAGAAAAACACTTAGAATCAAGGAGCAGTTTTTAACGCATTAACAATAAATGAGGAGGGGAGATTTTCATTGTGTATGATAAAAATATAAAGAGGCATGAAAGGGGAAACAGGTATGACCTATTTATGAAAAACAAACCAGTAACAAGAGTGTTTTAAGGAAAAGAAGTAATTTCTAGGATTAACATACATGTGGAAAAAGAGGAATTTACCGTTTGTTAGGACACAATAGCGTTTGTGAAAATAATACTGAGTAAGATAATTGCAAATCCACTTTTGTCCATTTGTCTTTGGTTAAGATGAAAGCTGTGTGACTAGTATAAAACAGCAAATAACTACCGATAAAATATGAATAGAGGAGAGGAATATCTTTATGAAAAAGCATTGTCAGATTACATCTGTAAAAGCAGAGCCCACTCAAAATGTATCTAGTTCGTTACAAACAAGTACCCAACGAGATCGTACTTCTGTTAAGCAAGCAATGCGGGATACACTACAACTTGGATACCCTGGAATACTTGCTAAAATTCATAAGGGTGGAAAAACGTGGAGTTATGCCGCTGGCATAGCGGATCTGAGAACCAAGAAGCCGATGAAAACAGATTTTCGCTTTCGCATTGGCAGTACGACGAAGACATTCATTGCAACAGTGCTACTTCAATTAGCTGGAGAGAACCGCTTGAATCTAGACGACTCCATTGAAAAATGGTTGCCTGGTGTCATTCAAGGAAACGGATATGATAGTAACCAGATTACTATCCGGCAGATATTGAATCACACAAGTGGTATCGCTGACTACATAAAGTCAAAAGACTTTGATATTAAAGATACAAAAAAATCGTATACAGCTGAAGAATTCGTAAAGATGGGGGTTTCTCTTCCCCCAGACTTTGCTCCAGGAAAGGGCTGGTCTTATTCAAACACAGGATACGTAGTACTGGGGATCCTTATTGAAAAAGTGACTGGAAACAGCTATGCGGAAGAGGTTGAAAATCGGATTATTGAACCGCTTGAATTGTCGAATACATTCCTGCCTGGCAATTCAACGGTTATTCCAGGTACCATGCATGCCCGTGGATATGAAAGATATGACGGAGAAAGTGAGCTAAAAGACGTTACTTATTCTAACCCAGGTAGCTCGGATGGAGATTTGATTTCTACTGCTGACGACTTAAACAAATTCTTCTCTTACTTACTCAGTGGCAAATTACTGAAGGAACAGCAACTAAAACAAATGCTTACTACGGTTCCTACTGGAATGGAAGGGATCGATGGATATGGTCTTGGAATCTATGAAACTAAGCTTCCAAACCACGTCTCGATATGGGGACACGCAGGCGGTGTTCCAGGGTTTTCTACTTTTGCTGGTGGCACACTTGGAGGCAAGCATACATTGGCCATCAATTTGAATGGCCATAAAGCTAATGGTGGTTCTGATCCTTTTAAAAATATTTTACTTGCTGAATTTAGCAAGTAGGCAAAAAGGAAAACCGGATAAATTTTGTCATAGTTTTTATAGTTAAAAATATGCCTTTCTGGTTCAAAAAACAACTTACTCTAAAATATTTTTTTGAATAAAGCAAGTTCTTAAGTTGATAGGCATGAGGTCCCGCCACGTCGCCATAAAACTAGGGTCTTGAAGTATCCCCTAAACGAAATTTTGTTTCTCTACAGGTAGTCACTTTGAGATGTCAGTTCATTTTTTTCCTTTTTCTTTCTTTAATTGATGAGTGTGGGGGAGCACCCATCGCTATCAACTTAAGAGAATTTTAATACTCGTAATTAAGTACCAAAAAACATTATCCTTTCTAATCTAGTTTAACCGAGGAATCATATTTGTTTTCGAAACGTGTCCATTATGTCCCCAAAATTTGGAGTACCTAAAATTAGCAGAGCGAACATGTTAATTTCATTATTTGTCGAAAAAGGCTTAGATAAGGAATTGGCTGAAATGATATTGCAGGCACGAGATTTAGGTATATCATTTGATGAAATTAGAGAATTTTTAAATCAATCCCAATCATTGAGACCTGAATAAGGTCTTTTTTTTTATTCTTTTAACTTATTGCACAGTTTGTGTCAACTCTACAATAGGTCTTATGCAACTGATATGAACGAAACTGTCAACCCACCACACCCAGTGCTTAATTTTCCGGCCATATGCTTATAGCATGTTCTTGCTTCATGTCCGTATTCAATTGCCACATCGATGATTCGAATATCACCTTTTTGTATCTCAAATGCTGCAAGTGTTAATCGCCTTCGTCTAATATATTCTGAAAGCGATACACCAGAAATTGAAGAAAACATCTTGAAAAATGAAACTCAGAGCAATTAGCTACTTTTGCAATTTCTTTGCAGTCTATTTCCTCATCCAGACTGTTTTCAATGTAGTGCCAATCCATGGTTTACTCCCTGTCAATTCGTACTTTAATACAGATTAGATATTATTTGCCCGACATTACTATCAATCATGCAATCGCTTATTCCAGAAAATGGCCCTTTTCTGGAACAATTTTATTAACATTAAACATCTTATTTCTTGATTTTTGGTTTTGTTTTCCATAGTGGCCCCTGAAATCCAGAATCGTTTCCTTACCCTAAGATTGGGGGTGGGGTGGTAGTTGCATAAGAAACTCCTATGGCGGCGCTCCTCGCCGCCACCATCTACTACGAAAATCTAAACTCAAAATAGAGTCTAACCCATTAACCCCTTGACGATAATGGATGATAACAATACAACCAGGCTGAACTTTTTTTGGTGGATCTTAAGGAAGATACCCTGTATAAGAAACTGGTTGTGACAGTATGGAAGAACCATTTAGTGTACTGCTAGTACGTATACAAAAATTTTTGCTACAAAACTCCTGTCATATGTATTGTTAATCTTTTTTGAGGTGATTCTCCTATGGAAGCAATGATTGAACGGTGTGCTGGCCTAGATGTACACCAAGAAACAGTAGTAGCCTGCGTTTTATTCGGTCCATTAGATAAAAAGCCAAAAACCTCTATTGAAACTTTTTCAACTACAACAACGGGACTGTTGGCTTTAAGTGATTGGCTCGCTACCCTTCAGGTATCCGATGTTGTGATGGAAAGTACCGGAGTCTACTGGAAACCAATATGGAATATACTCGAAGGATCTTTTCACCTTGTTCTTGCCAATGCCAGGCATGTCAAAAATGTTCCAGGGCGTAAAACTGATGTGAAAGATGCTGAATGGCTTGCCAAGCTTCTAAGATGCGGACTTATTGAAAACAATTTTGTACCACCAGAGGATATTCGTGATTTACGTGATCTTACTCGTTATCGAAAAAAATTGATTCATCATCGCACATCTGAGCAGAATCGCATTCACAAAATTCTTCAAGATGCTAATATCAAGCTAACATCCGTTCTATCAGACATTTTTGGAGTATCGGGACGCCGTATCCTTGAAGCGATTCTAAACGGTGAAAAAATAGAGACCGATGGTCTTCGAAAAATGGTAGATTGGCGAACAAAAGCAAGTATTACTGACATTGCCAATGCAATTAATGGTCGTATTCGCCGTCATCATCGTGATATGTTGCGTTACCATTGGGAGCATATGGGTTATTTAGAAAAAGCCATAGAAGAATTGGAAAAACAAATTGATCAACTCCTGTCCCCATATCATAAGGAAATAGAATTATTGGATGGTATACCTGGTGTGAACAAAGCTGCCGCAGCTACTTTTATTGCAGAGATGGGCGTGGATATGTCCGTATTTAAGTCGGCTAAACATCTTGCCTCTTGGGCTGGTGTGAGTCCCGGAAATTACGAAAGTGCTGGTAAAAAAAAACGAGTAAAACCACTCAAGGTAACAAAGCTTTGAAAACGATGGCCGTAGAGTGTGTATTAGCGACATCAAGGCAAAATAATCGAATTGCTTCACATCGAAAAAGGATTACCAAACGGCAGGGAAAAATGAAAGGACGAATTGCTTCTGCTCATTTACTATTGACGATTGCTTACAACATCTTAAAAACACGAGAACCCTATCATGAACTAGGCTCAAATTACCTTGAAGAAAAACAAAATAATAAAGAATTAAAAATGATTGAATACCTAAAAAAGAAAGGCTATTCAATTGCTCCATCTAAACAACAAACTGCATAACCAGTTAAAATGAAATAGTACATTTACGCCCTTCGAAAAAAATAAGAATATGGAGGGTTTTTTTAGCATGGCTTTTTTACTAATATGTTTTCATACAAAAAAGCTGCCTTAAAGACAGCTCCGGTTTCCCATTAGTGGGAAATCCGTTAGTTCCTTAATGCTTTTCTGACTTTCCTTGCAAAAACTAATGGATCATCAACAGCTTCGATATTAACGTAAACCAAATTCGGATTATCGAAAAGCCATTCATTGTGTATGGATGAAACTATTATTCCTTGTTTAAGAATGGAAGCAACGAAATTCTCGACTTCTTTTTGCAAGAGTGCTACCCTGCCTAGGCACAATGCTCGTCCAGTCTGATTATCTCTGGATTCAAATGAGAAAGAAGAGGTTACTCTAAAACGTTTTCCTAAAATTTTCACTTTTATTTCATTTCTATTTATGGTTGCCACACATTTGCCACCCGCAAATCCTTCTTGGCCGCCGATAATCCTAGCAAATTTTTGACAAATTAATTCATCATTAGATGCCAATCTATTCATCTCCTCCCTAGTATTAATAGGATATGAACTAATGAATAGATCCGAAACGGATATTTGACATATGAATAATGAAAAATTTTTTATAGCTCATTCAAACTATCCTGCTTACGTTAGTGAAAAAGCGTTCCTGCTTATTACAGAAACGCACCTGTTATGTTTCTCCTTCATTCTTTCTATGAATGGGGAGGATACTTCTGTTGGATATGGCGTATAAGTGCAGTGACAACTTGTGGACCGGATTCTACGAGTCTACCTTGTTCAAATGCAGTGAAGTTATCACCGCCTGAAGCTAAATAATTACTAACCGCTACTTCATATTCGTTGTTTGGCTGAATCTCTTGACCCTTCATGTCTTTCAGCTCAACAACGCGGCTGCCAATTGGAGCTTTGGGTTCCCAGTCATACGTTAAGCCAACCGTTTGTAACCTATTTTCATAATCTTTCGTCCACTGCTGTTCTAAAGCAAATTTTATCTGGTCTCCTGTTAAAATTAACTTACTGACATTATGACCCATAGGTACGTTTGTATAGAGGTCTTCTACAGTGATTTCCCCTTTTTTTAAACCTTTCCGCATTTCGCCTTGATGGACAAAAGCTATATCTACCCCCATGGCTTCCCGCTCAGATTCTGCAATCATTTTCGCTAATGGGGATTCACCGTTTGCATCTTGAATTCGTCTGATTTCTTCCGGCATTTCCCCTATTACCTGATTAAAATTGCTTCCCAATCTTTTTCTATATCTATCTAGAAGAGCAACCGTTTCTTCATCCGGTTTTAGATGATGATGTGAAGTGACAATTATCCTTGCTTGTTTCTTAACAATAATTTTTGAATGTGGGTCAATTTCAAGATTTACTTGAGAAAAGGCTTTCCCATTAGAATAAGCTTGAACGATCAGTTTACCGGCTGCAACGGTATTGGCATATTCATGGCTGTGACCCGCAAAAATGACATCGACCTCATCATCGATTTTTGGAGCCATCTCCACTAAGGCTCCACTGGAAATTGCTCCTGCCTTATCTGATTTAGCTGAATCATGTGCCAGTACAACAATCACTTTGATCCCTTTTTCCTTTAAATGCTTAACGGTTCGGTTAATAGCTGAAACTTCATCCGTAATTTCCACTTCTTTTCGATTTTCAGGGGACACATACATGTTGGTCTCTTTTGTGACCACACCGATAAATCCAATATTAATTCCGTCAATTTGTTTAATAACATACGGTGGTAACAAGGGAATACCCGACTTTCTGTCGATGATATTTGCAGAACTGTAAGAAGTATTGGAACCTTGAAAATAACCTGTTTTTTTATTGAATCCCCCATGAATAAGACGTTTCATTTCATTTACGCCTTCGTCCAATTCATGATTTCCAGGTGTCCCGACATCAAAGTGCAGGAGGTTTAAAAATTCAATCGTGGGTTCGTCTTGAAATTGAGAAGAGATTGGAGGACTTCCTCCTACCATATCACCAGCATGAACAAGTAGTGTATTTGGGTTTTCTTGTTTATATTTTTTTAAATAGGCAGCCAAGTATTCAGCACCGCCTGCCATGGTTCCTGAAACCATTTGATATTTGTTTAGTTGGCCGTGAAAATCATTAACGCCTAATAATTGTAGTTGAATGTAGCGGTTGGATGTGGAATGATTGGATGAGAATGCTGTGATTTTATAAGTTACGAAAATGATGATAAATACCAAGATCAACAAAGAAGTTATGGCCTGAAATTTTGACAACTTCCGATCCCTCCCTCTGGATGTAAATCAAGAATAACTCTTGAATTTTATATCCGTATAAAGGGACCGTGATTTTTTGTTATATTTTATATAATAATTATTAAATTAACCCAGTACATGCATTTCTTTTTAAAAATACTCATGCGGCTTAACATTTAGAGATCTGTTAAGATTTTGAATAGCTGTAAGGATGTTTAAAAAATTGGCCCATAGCACAATAATATAGGCAACGCATGCTTGTCTTTATTCCACCAAAGGAGGAGTATCCATTTGAAGATTTCTTCAATATCGTTCAAAGAACCTCCAGTTTATCATGAATTCCCTCCCCTCTATGAAGGTTTAGGGCTGCCTGAGTTATCTTCATTCATTCAGCAGCGATTTGAATTTACATATACCTTGGGGAAAGTCGAAAGAACAGGGCTTGCTAGCATTCGCTTTTATAAACGGCAGGGGGATTTCGAAGTACATATACCTGATAAGGTGCCAGGAGTGGGACCAATAAAGCTTCGGAAATTAAAGGGCCTGTTACTGGAGAAAGCCAAAACGGCATTCATCGAAAATATTGAATCCGAACCAGAAAAGCGAAAGGTCTACTACGCTGATTTTCGTCACCCTCGGAAAGATGCTGAATAACAATTCGACAAACTGGCACCCGTTTGAGGAAGCTAAATTGATGTATTGTTGATTTTGCTAAAAAAAGAATGCCTAAATTAACTTCCCCTCTAAAAAAAGGTTGCCGCAGCAACCTCCCTTATTTTAATAATCCGTTTTATTTTCATTATCCAAATCATCATCAAGAAAAGACTTTTTATCTTCTTTACCTCCATACTTTTTTTCAAGAAGTTGACCAATATTTGAATTGTTAATTCCTTTTCTTACTGCTGTTTCAATAACTATATAGAGCATGAATAACCCAACAATATAAAATATAATAGCCTTCACTAAAAATCCTCCCAAACCACAATCCATCACTTCCTTTATTTTACCAAAAAAACCTTGTTGAAGTGCCCGATTGTTGCATAAAAAAAGGAGCTGCCGATCAGCTCCTTGAAATGAAAGAATGGCCCCCAGACCTCCTAACCGCCGGTATAAACACTTTCACATGTTCCAGGTTTTGGTTCATAATAACAATGATTTTTAAATTGACCAGCAAAAGGTTGATCGTACCAAGTCGGTGGGCATGGAGCATATGGATTAAAATACCAAAGCGCATATTTCCCTGGGTGTTCTCTCCAATAATCCAAATTCTGTTTTGCTAATCTTTTTTCAGCAGTTCTCGCTCTTTGATAAAATACATTACCTTTTTGAACAGCTTCAAAAGAATAATTTCCTCCTTGTATTTGAAAAATGACTTGTCGAATGGTTCTTAGATCCTTAAAGTCCAAACAATTTGCTTTAAGACGGTTAACAATTACATTTCCAACATACAACATTCCTTGTAGTCCTTCACCTTCAGCTTCAGCTCTCATCATCCTCGCCATTAAGTCAACATCTGAACTTCGGTAACTTACTCTTGGCATTTTTTCACCCCAAATATATCATATGAAAAACAGCCTGCACTAATGTCGTTGTTTATAAAATAAGAATGCTTACTGTTAATAAGAACCTAAAGACAGATCAGATCTTCCTTTAATTTAGTAATCACAGAAAAATCGTACCGGCAGAGTAAATCAATAACAAACACATGATTAACCGAAATGACTTGTCATGTTTAGCAAAAAAATCTTTGAACAGCGAGCCGAACCCTGACCACTGAAGCAATGCCATCCACCCCAGAAAAATAGTTAACGCTAAAGCTATGTGAAAACTTATATTCACATAGCTTTTATTTTTCAATATTTTAAAAACATGATCGGTATCAAATTTCTTCCATCCATTAAGGATTACTGTAAAAAACCAAAAGATAATCCAGTACAGTTGATTGGATCGGGTATTCGAGACTCCCGCGGAAAGCGAGTGCCTGGAGTGGAGATCTGGTTTTTAGAGTATGAACTGTATGAATGTATCATCCACTTAGTCCATACCAAAAATTTTCCCATATATTCTGAATTCTAGGTTCCATATTCTCTTTACCATAATAAGAAAATTCCATGAATATCCCATCAATCAAACAGAAATAGGACATGATTAAATTCTCGATTTTCCCTTGGCGTATTTCTTTTTTATCAATTCCTTCGACAAAGATATCATGTAAGATAGCGGAAAATGATTCTTCGGATCTAAGGAAACTTTCATTCAAGATGTGCTTCAAATGCTCCGGCGGAAAGATCATTGCCCTCTTTAAAAATGTTGCTTTATCTTCATGGTTTTTATAATAGTTACAAGTATCAAGAAGGATGTGCTTTAACTTTTCTTCAGAAGAGAGTGTATTTATCTCTTCGACAAATTGTTCGACCTGTTGTATATGCTCTTCCAGGATTTCTTCAAACAGGCACAAGAAAAGGTCATCCTTATTTTTGAAATGGTTATAAATTGAGGGTTTTTGTATACCTACCCTCTTGGCAATTTCCGATAAAGCAGTTCCCTCGTATCCGTACTTTGTAAAAAGTGTTAAGGAAATGTTTTTAATTTCATTTTTTGTCATAATGAGCCCCCAAACTATCAAACGTTAGTTAATTTCATTATAAACTCATTTCCTTTTTTAAACTAAATATTTGGCGCCTTGGAAATAATCCTTTTTCTCTAAAAGATAAGAATTAGAGTATGCTCGATAAAGAAGTTTCTTCGCTTTTATACACAACTTTCCCATCGTTTATTGTAAGTTCCACTTTAGTATTAAGCACTTCGCTTTCTGGAATATCAAAGAGATTTCTGTCTAAAACCACAAGATCAGCAAGTTTCCCCTCTTCTATTGTGCCTAGCTCGTGCTCCCTGAAACATCCATAGGCTGAGCCATATGTATATGCTTGCAATGCCTCTGCCAAAGTGAGCTTTTGTTCAGGATGCCATGTGTTTTTTGGATCTCCGCTACTATCAACTCTTGTAATGGCAGTATATATTTGCCGCATTGGATTTAATGAGATGGAAACCGGAAAGTCTGTTCCTAAAGCTAAAGATGCACCTGAATTTAAAAGCGACTTCGTCAGGAAAACATTTTTTTCCCTTTCAGGACCTATTATTGAAGAATATACCTCTCTTGATGAAGCAGCCATGTGATCAGGTTGCATAGAGACAATGACCCCCAGTTTTGAAAAACGTTCAATGTCATCCTGATCGATTACTTCAATATGCTCTATTGTATGCCTTGAGTCTCTTTTTCCATTCTTGCGTACAGCTTCTTCAAAAGCGTCTAAAGCTAAACGAATTGCCGCATCTCCAATAGCGTGAAACCTGATTCTAAATCCAAGTTCATCCGCTTTAACAACTCGATCGATTAATACTTCTGGATCTAGAGCTGGATGACCGCAGATATCCACTTGATCGGAGTAAGGTTTCAGGAAGTAAGCGGTATGACCCGTGACTGTTCCATCAACGAATTGCTTTAATCCTGAGAATTGCAGTTTCTTTGATTCATATTTATTTCTCAGTATTTGAGCTTTGTCCAAATTGCCATCCAATTCAGGAGTGATATGAAATCTAGTCGTTAATCCTCCTTGCTTATCCAATTTCTCAAAAAGGTCATAGTCTTGAAGGAAGTCATCTATTGGAGCAAACAAATCGTTTACAGAAGTAATTCCATATTGTGATAATAATCTTAAAAACTCTTTTAATATCGTTTCTTTTTTATTTTGTGTTAACCGTAATGCCTCTTTTAAAACGATTTGCTGGGCTTCTTCATATAAAATTCCAGTAAGTAAACCATTCTTATCTCTTTCATAGCGACCAAAATCAGGATCACGTATATCCTCAGTAACACCTGCTAAGTCCATGGCCTTACTGTTCACCCATGTATAATGACCTTCAGCATGAAAAAGAACCACAGGACGATCTGGGATGACAGCGTCAAGTATTTTATAATGGGGCTCTTGTTTATCATGCCAATAACCTGCGTCCCATTGCATGCCTAAGATCCATTCTTCCTCAGGACAATCTTTAGAAAATTCCAGTACTTTTTCAGCTACTTCTTGAGCTGACCTGGCTTCAAATAAATTAATACTATTTAAACTTAGTGCACTAAACATAATGTGGAGATGAAAATCGTGAAATCCAGGCATGATCAATTGATTTCCATAGTTAAATACTTTTGTCCCACTTCCTATAAAAGGATCAATCTCCGCTTTTGATCCTACACTCATAATTTTGTCACCTAAGATAGCAATTGCACCAGACGTCGGCTCATGTGTAAGCCCTGTGAAAATAGCATCACTGGAAAGAACGATATCTGCTTTTTTATTAGCCATGGAGTTTACCTCTTTTCATTCAAAATAATAAAACAGTAACTTATCATTGAAATAGTTTTACATCGAATTCTTCTGTTTGCTCTGCAAAATTCAGTTCAGGAGGACGTTCCTTAAACATTTTTGTTAAGTACAATAAGTAAATGAACCCTACTGCCATCCAAGTAATCCCTAATACTAAAGAATGGATATCCAACTTTGTCATAAACAATATGGTTATGCCCGTGCCTATTAAGGGAAGAAGGAAATATAAAATGATACTTTTAGGAGATCTCTGCTTCTGCCTCACAAAATAATGGATAAGCACAGAAAGATTAACGAATGTAAAAGCAAACAGTGCTCCAAAATTAATGAAAGAAGTAGCCGTTGCGATATCCAAAAATACGGCGCTCATTGCAACACAAGCAATGATCAGGATATTGAATATCGGCGTTTGAAATTTTGGAGAAACGTATCCGAATATCCTCTTAGGCAGAACATTATCCCTCCCCATTGCATATAAAATCCTGGCTCCGCTTCCTCCTGAAGCTATCGCGGAAGCAGTAGCAGATGTCACTACGACCGAAATGAACAAACTATTCAGAAAATTACCCCCGGTATAAATCATGATATCGACTATAACTGTATCAGGGTTCTTAAAAGCATTGAAATCCGGGAAAATCGATTGTGCAAAATAGGTGGATGCAATAAATAATACCCCTCCAATCAATGTCGTAGCATAAATAGCTTTAGGAAGTGTTTTTTGGGGACTTTTGGTTTCTTCAGCTAATGTAGTAACCGCATCAAACCCAAGAAAACTAAAACATAATAGAGGTACGATCGAGAGCAGATTATTAATATTCACGTCAGGACTAAAAAAAGGATCCTTAGAAAACAACTCCCCGGTACCTTTTCCTGCTAAAAGTCCATTTATGCAAAGCAGGCTGAAGATAATGATAAAAAGAAATTGAAATATCACCAAAAAGGTATTCACATTTGCAGCAACCTTAATCCCAAAAATATTAATAGTTGTCACTGCAATAATAAAAGAAATGATAACTGCAATGATAGGAATACCAGGAAAGTAAGCATTCACCATAATTCCAAAAAGTAAAGCGCTGATCATAGGACTGAAAAGATAATCCAATAAAATGACCCATCCTACCAGAAAACCAAGGTGTGAATTAATTCCTTTCTGCACAAAGGTATAAGCTGAACCGGTAGTGGGATATACCTGAACCATTTTTGCGTAACTATATGAAGTGAATAGCATGACAATCAAAGCGATTATGTATGCTGTCGGAACCATTCCATGGGTACGATCAATAGCGATGCCATATGTGCTAAAGACTGTTACAGGAGCCATAAAGGAAAGTCCAAATACAATTACATATCTGGTATTCAGTGAACGCTTAAGCTCGGGTAATCCTTTCATCCAAAGAGCTGCCTCCTTTATTAAATATAATGGCTGTTTTTAAGTTAAAGTGATTATTAATGATTTTCTTTGGCACTTAATGCTGCAAGGCTGGCAAATTCATGCACAAGTGTTGCAGCTAAAAGTGAAGTGATTTGGCTTGGATCATATGAAGGCAGCACTTCAACCACGTCATACCCTATAAAGTTAAAATCAGTTAGGGAACGTATCATTTTTAATGTTTCAAAGCTGCTAAAACCTCCTATTTCAGGCGTACCCGTTCCTGGGGCAAAAGAAGGATCAACGAAATCTATATCAAATGTCAAGAAACAGGGGGTGTTACCAATCGTTTTCCTGATCTCTTTCAAAACATCTTCAAATCCACGATTGGAAAGTTCACCCGTTGTAATCAGACGATAACCTAAATCAAGACTTGCCTGTAAATCACCAGAGTGGTTTAGCGTGCCGCGGATTCCTATTTGAAATACTTTATCTGTCTGCAGCAGACCTTCTTCGTGTGCACGAATGAAAGGAGATCCATGCCAATATTTTTCCTCATAATATGTATCCCAGGTATCTGTATGGGAATCAAAATGAATCATGGCTACAGGGCCATATACCTTTGCCGCAGCGCGTAAACTAGCTAAAGTAACAGAATGATCTCCCCCTAATCCAATCGGTATGACCCCTTTGGCCATCAATTCATGCATGGATTCCTTCATTAATTCATAGCTTCGATGAATATTATGGGGAATAACAGGGATATCGCCAATATCAATGGCATTCATTTGTTCAAAAGGATATACATTATGAATCGGATGATATGGAAACAGGGTCATGGATGCTTGGCGAATGGCTTGAGGAGCAAACCTGGCCCCCACCCGAAAAGAGGCTGCTGTATCAAAAGGCATACCTACAATGGCAAGCTTTGCATCATGCTTTTGAGAAGGTAAACGCATAAAAGTTCCTGTTGTACAAAACTCTGGCTTAACATCTGGTGTAAGTGGATATTTCATAAGTATCAACTCCTGGTTTCATATAAAAATCTTTTCATAAATTTACAAACACAAAGTGTAATCGCTTACAACCTATACTTCAATAGATTACTTTTTATTTCTAACACCTACTTTTCGCACTATATTAACTAACGGTAGTTAGTATTAAACCAAATATATACATAGTTGTTAAAAAAGTCAAACTATTTTTCAACGTCGATTTGTCTAGTTCATAATACTAAAAAAACGTTCCAGTGATTCCGGAAATACGCTCCCTTTCCGCCGACTGTCTGCCAAGCCTCCTCGACGCAAGCGTCTGTGGGGTCTCGACTAGCCAGTATTTCGGCAGGACTGTCGCAAATTTCCTCCATCCATTAAGGATTACTGTAAAAAAACATGAAGGATCATCTAGTACAGTTGATTGGAACGGAAGGTGTAAGACTCCTCCTGCGGGAAAAGCGGTGCCGAGGGCCGACCGCCCGCGGAAAGCGAGTGCCTGTAGTGGATATCGGCGTCTAACTTGTACAAGTCCTAATAAAAATGTAGACAAAAGGGTTTTACCTAAAATTTCAAAACAAAGTTGATTGGAACGAAAGGCGCGAGACTCCTGCGGGAAAAGCGCATCGAGGGGAGACCCCACAGGCGCAAGGGCCGAGGAGGCTCCCCGATCGCCCGCGGAAAGCGAGTGCCTGTAGTGGAAATCGGCGTCTAACTTGTAAAGTCCTAATAAAAATGTAGCAAAAGGGTTTTACCTAAAATTTCAAAACAAAGTTGATTGGAACGAAAGGCGCGAGACTCCTGCGGGAAAAGCGCGTCGAGGGGAGACCCCACAGGCGCAAGGCGCCGAGGAGGCTCCCCGACCGCCCGCGGAAAGCGAGTGCCTGTAGTGGAAATCGGCGTCTAACTTGTACAAGTCCTAATAAAAATGTAGACAAAAGGGTTTTACCTAAAATTTCAAAACAAAGTTGATTGGAACGAAAGGTGCGAGACTCCTGCGGAGCAAAGCGCCGAGGGCCGACCGCCCGCGGAAAGCGAGTGCCTGTAGTGGATATCAACGGTCGAGGGGTTCTATTAACCCTCATAAAAACTGAGACAAAGTAAAAAATGACACCTGAGTTTCTAATGGAATTTTACACTAGTTTCTTAACTGATAGACCCGCCTTAGTTACGACGGTCATTTTTCTGAACCTTGGCGATTATTAGTAATATCAATGGCAGCAGAAACCCGAATGTCATGGCATAAAACGGCCAGATTTCTGTAATGAATTTACTATAATGAACAGTATTCGGTGACATAATCAATGTAAAGGCAATCAAAAGGATACCAAACGGAAAAACCAGAGGACGATAATCTTGCATTTTTAACGTTTGTGCCAGACCTAAAACGGTCACATAAAAAAACAAACTAAATCTAATAAAAATTGTGATGAACCATATTATGGCCATTATTGCCTCCAGCCGCGTCAAGAAATCGGCGATATTTATTTTCTTAGCCAACATATAGATTGGATAATTTTGTCTTGCCGTTGACTCGGAACCAAGTACAAGGATGGCAAACATGGTTATAATGATCAAAACACTTCCAGCCAACAATTGACCGACAAAAAGGCTTTTTCTTATTCTGTCTTTTTGACTTACGAATGGGAGGATCATTAGAACCGCAACCGGTTCAATAAACGGAAAAACAATAAATGGTATAGATCCCCTTATAACCGGTTTCAATCCTCCCTCCCATACGGGTTGCAGGTTTTGAAATTTAATCTCGGGAAGCAGAAGAATTATCAATGTTGATACAAGTAATACAACATAGGGGAAAAATATTTCCGCGCTTCGGGCCAAAGGTTCCAAACCAAGACGCGCGGCCATGAGGACGACACTCATAAAAAGAATCATGATCACTTGAATTGGAGTATCAGGCATAATATGAGTTACCATAAAATCCCCAATTTCACTCAGGTAAGTCGCTGTGGTTATAAAAAAGTAGTTTATAAATAGAAGGGAAATTGCCATTCCCAGCCACTTACCCAGAATTTTTTGGCTGTATTCCACTAGCGTTAAATCAGGATAGCATTTCCTTAAGGCTTCATATATAAAAACAATCAATAACGGAGCTATCGCCACGCTTATAATGCCCGAAATCCAACCATCTTGTTCAGCTTCGGAAGCGACGACGGAGGGAATGACTAAAATAGAATCTCCAAGCGTATATAAAATCACTAATATCATCAGTTGACGGCTTCCGATTTTACCCTTCTCGAGCATTTTCATAAGTTCCTTTCACGACAAAACGGTAAGTTATACACAAACGGCAGAAATTCTTATCCATACCATTATTGACAGAAGAGGAATATACAATCCCTGTGATTACAAGTTATTTTTTGCCATTGCAAGCCGCACTCGGCATTTTGGAAAATCAGAAATAATGTGATTCACCAACCACAGTTAGCTTAACGTCCCCTCAAACGAAGTTTAACCATCATTTTACCTGTTTCTTTTTCCTTCAAAATATATGGATGCCGCAAGAATAATGATTGCAATTGATACAATGCCAGATAACCAAAATAAGTCCATATCCGTGAAATACCCAACCATATTAAATATAGGAAGCGCGAATATCAAAATTAGTAATAAAACATCCTTTTTGCTTTGTTTCCGTTTTTCATAGAACAAACCCAGTATTTTTTCAAGAAATACTCCCCTTCTAAAACACCGCCTTAATTTGTCCACTTAAATTCCATTTAATTCAACCGTCTAAACCGTCACTCTTTATCGTGATTTCAAACTGGTTCGCGATGCAAAGCAGTTTTTTCCGCATCCTCATTTCCTTTACATTTCAAATTTCATTAGTATGAGCAGCTTATAGATGTTCAAAATAAGATAAGGGCGAATCACTGATCATAGAGGAAATAATAAAAAACAAAAAATATATTGAAATATCAATTTAATTTAGTTATAATACGATACGTTCTTAGTATTAGTGCTTATATAATTTTTAGAAAATTTAATAATTTTCTAAAATAGCAAATTTTGGTTTTCTCGGAGGGTTTATTTTGTCTAATAAGGTACCATCTTCATTTATAGTAGTGATTGGGTTCATGTTATTTGCCCTTTTCTTCGGGGCAGGGAATTTAATTTTCCCGCCAATGCTTGGTCAATCGGCAGGTATGAATATCTGGTCAGCTAATGCAGGGTTTTTGGTCACAGGAGTAGGATTACCGTTACTTGGTGTGCTGGCACTCGGTTTTTCTGGAAAAGATGACTTACAATCATTAGCGAGCCGCGTCCATCCTGTCTTTGGTATTGTATTCACAACCGTTCTTTATTTAGCCATTGGTCCATTATTCGCAATGCCTAGAACAGGAAATGTTTCTTATGAGATCGGTGTAAAACCTTTTTTACCTGAAGATCCTGGTCCATTGCCTTTACTTATTTTCACCATCATCTTTTTTACACTTTCATGCCTTCTTTCGCTCAATCCTGCGAAAATTGTCGAAATTGTGGGGAAAGTTTTAACACCCATCAAGTTAACGTTCATTGGAATCCTGGTTGTAGTCGCTTTCGTTAATCCAATTGGGGATTTCCAAGCACCTGCAGCACACTATATGGTTCAACCATTTTTCAATGGATTCAGAGAAGGGTATTTAACCATGGATACTCTTGCATCTTTTGTTTTTGGGATCATCATCATTAATGCCATCAAAGAAAAAGGTGCCAAAACAAAAAAACAAATAATGATCGTTTGTGGAAAAGCGACTGCCATTGCGGCCGTCATCCTTGCTACCATTTATACAGCTCTCTCTTACATGGGGGCTTCAAGCGTCGAGGAACTTGGACGCTTGGATAATGGAGGCATTATCTTGGCGAAAGTCTCGGATTACTATTTTGGATCATATGGTGGGCTATTATTGGGATTAATGATCACAGTAGCTTGTATAACAACGAGCGTGGGACTCATTACCTCTTGCTCGACGTACTTCCATAAGCTATTTCCAAATCTGCCTTACAAAACGATTGCCATAAGTTTATCGATATTCAGTGCAATCATTGCCAATATTGGACTAACCCAATTAATTGCCATTTCTGTACCGGTAATGACAGCCATTTATCCATTAGCCATTGTATTGATCTTCCTAACATTTCTTCATTCTTTATTTAAAGGAAGACCTGAAGTTTATCAAGGCAGCTTACTTTTAACTTTCATCGTCAGTTTATTCGATGGATTAAATGGAGCAGGTGTACACATTTCATTCATCAATGATTTCTTCACTACAATACTTCCTATGTACGAGGCAGGACTAGGGTGGGTCATCCCCGCTATTGTTGGAGGATTCATTGGGTATGCCAGCAGCGTCTTAAAGTCGAAATTCGGTCATAATCACCAAATAGATTAATGATATAAACTCGGTCCAGGAATATTTCCTGGACTTTTTTCATTTTCTGTAGGCCGAATTATAAATATCAAAACTATCCAGTATCTCAACATACAAAAAGCTGCCATAAAGGCAGCTCCCAGACTGAAAGAAAAGCAAGTTTGTCTACAGGTTCTTTATTTATTAAACATTCCATTGGATTTCAGAAATCCGCACCCTTTCCGCCGACTGCCTGCCAAGCCTCCTCACCGCTTCTCATTCATTACGTAATTTCTTCAGTAATTGAAAAATCTGACCTCGATGATGTGATTCATGTTCAATCAAATGGTAAACGACCCATTCAGGTGTGACGTCATATTGTTCAAGTACCCTCGGTTTACGCCAATCCGTTTGGTCCATTGTGCGAAAGTTCGAAAGAAATACCTCACGTACTTTATTGAGGCGGTAGAAATGTTCTTCTAATGTTTCTCCTTCAATGTGATTTAGGGAGCCATCTTCAGCTCGGCACCCTAATGGAAACAACGCGGATATTTCCGGATCCCATTCCGTAACAAGGACCTCTTCGTATAACCAATCTGCCTCTATCAGCGCTATGTGATATAACATTGAGCTAATCGTTTGCCTTTCATCGATTTTCGAATCGAGTATATTTTGGCTGATTCCAGTCAATTCCGATATAAGCGTACGGCGAACATCCTACAAACACCATAGCCACCGCCCAATTTCCGCTTCATATCCCGGTAATGCAGATACAAGTAATGCTCTTCTCTCCAACAAGATCATCCTCCTCTTCATGAACGTACATTCTATTTAAAAGTGTTGTTTCCTTCTTTTTAATGGAAAATCTAATTAATAGCGAGCCTTTTAGGGCAGGACAAAAGGAGCAATCTTTTAGATTGCTCCTTTTGTCCTGCTTTTCGCTTATGTTATCGATATTGTAGATCGAAATTAGCTCCCCAAAAAAAGATTGGCTCTCATCTCCTCTGATATACGCCTGCCCTGTAGATAATCCTGTTCCCGTTCTTGTTCAACCATCATGCGTTGCTCCAGTTGCTGAGCATATAGTGCATAGCCGATTCCATGAGCCTGAAACATCGCTTTTTCCATTGCCGACGTGTACGTTAATTCGAGAAAATTAATGAAGAATCAATCCTTCCCATAGTGAATTTCGTACTCATCTTATCATTGAAAGTGATAACTCACAAAGTTGCTACGGCTCCATATTCACTGATAATTCAGATTTTTCACCAACTGTTTCTATCTCCGTTTCCAAAAACGCCAAATCCCTCCATCTTCCTCTAATTTCCTTTTTTCATACATAAAAATTGTCTTATTTATTTTTAAGACAAATTAAAAATCCCATTAACAAACCTGATGTTAATGGGACTGAATGTTTATTTATATGAACCGAAAATTTCCTTTGCCAATTTTCGCCCAGTAGGAGTCGCAGCCAGACCGCCTTCTGCCGTTTCACGAAGTGCTACTGGCATGGTCAAGCCTATTTTATACATGGCATCGATAACTTCGTCACATGGAATGCGGCTCGTAATGCCTGCAAGTGCCATATCAGCTGCCGTTATTGCGTTGGATGCACCCATTGCGTTCCGTTTCACGCAAGGAACTTCAACCAATCCAGCCACTGGGTCACAAACCAATCCAAGCATATTTTTCAAAGTGATCGCCATCGCTTCTGCAGCTTGGCTTGGTGTACCGCCGGCAAGTTCCACTATCGCAGCTGCGGCCATTCCACTTGCCGAGCCCACTTCTGCTTGGCAGCCACCAGCCGCACCAGAAATGGAAGCATTGTTGGCAACCACGAATCCAAAAGCAGCGGAAGTGAAAAGAAATTCAATCATCTCTGCCCGGGTCGGATTTAATTTTTCTTTCACGGCAAATAATGTACCGGGCACAACGCCAGCGGATCCTGCAGTCGGAGTGGCACAAATCATTCCCATGGCTGCATTCACTTCGTTCGTCGCAACCGCTTTACTGACGGCATCCAATAATAAATTACCTGCCAGTGCTTTGCCCGACTTGATATAATTTTGCAAAAGAACGGCATCTCCGCCCGTTAGGCCTGTCACGGATTGCACACCTTTCAGACCTCTTTCCACCGCTTGTTCCATCACTGTCAAATTCCTGTCCATCTTTTCGATAATCTGTTCTCTCGACAGGCCTGAGAACTCCATTTCTTGTAAAATCATGATTTCCGCGATTTTTACATTTTTACTTTCAGCAAGTTCAACCAACTCTGCTACATTTCGGAACATGTTTTTACCTCCATATCTATGCCAACACTTTTAATGATGATCATTCAACCATCCTTATGACTTGCGACACGTTTTCCAATCCTTCAATTTCCTTCATGACATCGCCCTGGATTTTCTGATCGACTTCAATCACCATGAGGGCCATTTGACCTTTTTCTTTCCGAGAAACTTCCATATGTCCAATGTTAATTTCATGATTCGCCAATACTGTCGAAACGGAAGATATGATTCCAAACACATCGTTATGGACGACTAAAATGGCTGGGTTTTCCCCTGACAATTTGAGCTTGAACGTATTCAGCTCCGTTATTTCTATCGTTCCGCCGCCAATCGAGATACCGACAAGTTCCAATTCCTTATCTTCATCGAACAGTCTGATCTTTACTGTATTAGGATGATCCGTCACCGTATCCTCGATTGTAAAGGAAACTTCCATACCGGCTTCTTCCGCGATCGTTAAAGAGGCAGGGATTCGTTCATCATCCGTATCGAAATCCAATATCCCGCCTACGACAGCAACATCTGTACCGTGTCCCCTGTATGTTTTTGCAAAAGAACCATATAAAGAAATAATGGCTTTCTTCGGTTGCTTTCCGAATAATGTCCTTGCTACTCTGCCAATTCTGGCAGCTCCTGCTGTATGTGAACTTGAAGGTCCAATCATGACGGGACCGATTATATCGAATGCAGATCTGTATTTCATCGTGTAATGCCCCTTTTCTGGCAATATATTTTTTAACCGTCTTTTAAGGGTGAATGAAGATAAAAAGCGGCATAATCACTATATTAAGATATTTTTATCATTCCTGCAATGAAAACCCTTTCATTGCATATCCCATATTAACATATAATTACATAACATACCTACCAAAATTTTTATTATTTAACTCAGGAATAATGTTTGACTTTTCAGTATCTTAAGATAATTAACATTCGATCCATTAAATTTGCAGAAAAGCATGAAAAAAGCAGCCTGGTGGCCACTTTCAGTTTACAGACAAAATGGAGGTCGGAAAACGCCTCTTTCATCAAATAATGTTCCCAAACCAACACCTTTCAACTCCTCAGGTGTGGTTACTAACTAAAAGCCATAACAAAGTTGATTGGAGAAGAGGGTGCGAGACTCCTACGGGAAAAGCGAGTCCAGGGAGACCCCGCAGGCACAAGCCGAGGAGGCTCGCGGACCATACAAAACTGTAGACAAACTCGATTTTAGATCGAGTTTGTCTACAGTCTGAAAGCAGCCATCAGGCTGCTTTTCCCTTCGATCTCCGATTTAACTCGCCTTTTTTTCATCCATGGATTCAGCGGCACCCCAAATTTCGGATGCCCATTCAGGATGGTCGATGAATGGATTACGATTATTTTGCCAGTCATGAATGACATCATTCCGATGGTTCTCGAAATCGTCGACTGGATCGAGATCATTCCATTTCAAAAGTGTCGATAGCTTTCCATGAAGCGGCTTCGGATACGTATTGACTGTATCGGATAATTCAAGATCCAACTCGCCGTTACCTTCATATCTGACGGCCATGTAAAATAGCATCCGTGCTATATCGCCTTTAACATGGTCTGGCGGCTCCCATGAATCTGAATCAAACTTACACTCACATCCACTATATGTTTGACCTCCCTCGTCGAAATCAAGGTGGCCCCTTTTGCCATTCACTGTCACATCAGCGGGACGAAGGTGATGAAGGTCTGTCCCGGGACCTTTGCTTGTCCCAAAATCACCGTGGGACTTTGCCCAGACATGTTCGCGGTTCCATTGTCCGGCATTGCCCCCATTCGCGTTCTCCGAGATGGATTTTCCAGAGGAAAGCAAGATGACATTCTGTTCGTTCACCGGATCTTCATCCGTTTCTTTAAGGGCATTCCACACTTGATCATAAGTTAACATCGTATGGCCCTTAATTATCGAGTGCAGAACCGCTTTCAATTCCGTTCCCGTTTTTCCTGCCGCCGTTTGGTAATAAGCTTCAAGCGGCTTATCATTCGATACGGTCAAGGTGAAACGGGCAACGGCTTCCGATTGCTGGTCCTCGGCCTTGACTGCGACAAGGTATGTTCCAGCTGCATTTGCAGGAAGGGTTAATGTCTGGCCGGTGACTGTACCGATAGTGGACGAAAAGGTCAGCTTATCTCCATCTGGATCCGAGAAGTGCTCACTCAAATCGATGGTGACCTTGGAACCGGCTTTCACTTCAAGATTTTCCAGTTTTTTCGTTACGACGGGCGCATGATTCTCTTTAGGGTCGAAAGGGGAAGCAATCGCTTCCCCCTTGGAATTGACAAACTTGATATTCGATGTGTCGACACCTTCTGATACCGACCATTTCTGAACATTTTCAGCGCCCCTGATTTCTTTTACATTGGCGCTATCAATGATGACTTCCTTCACCGCCATGCCGCCAAAATCAATGATTGCACCATCCTTATCCGGCTTTATCGTCACAGCAGCATTCTTCAGCCCAAGACCTTTGAGTACAGCATATGAACCTTTTAACCAGATACCTTCTTCGATGTTGGATGTTTCGTCAAGATCGATCAAAACACTAGGTGAAGCAATCGTAAGTTTTTTTGTTTTAACGTTTGTCAGATTATACGTTTTTTCTGGAGCAGGCGTTTCAACTCCACCTGATTCAGATAAAGAGGTTGAAATCAATACAGGGTCATGATCGCTAGCCCTTCCGTGAACTTCCATGAAGGATGAATTAATATGGACAATATCGACTTTTGTGGATGCGGCCATATTATTCGATACCAGGATATGGTCCAGTACTTGTGAATTTCCTTGATATGTGTATGAATAACGTTTTTCAAAAGGAACTTTCTCGATCATATTGGTTAAATCTTTGCCCTTTAATGTTTTAAGCGGGGCCGAAAATTCAAAATCATTAAAGTCTCCAAGCAAGACGATATTCGCTTTGGCATCCTGTGACTTGATATCACTGACAAACCGATTGACGATAGAGGCAATTTGAAGCCTTTGCGTTTCACTTGAAAGGACAGGAGGCTGGTTTTTGCCGAATAACGGCTGGTCACCGCCCTTGGAATTGAAATGATTGGCCACCACCACTACGCTTTCGCCTTTAAATTCGAATTGAGCGGCTAAAGGCTTCCTGCTTGAAGTGAAGGCGGGATCGGCAGGCTCGATTCGTCCAGGGTTCAAGGTAAGTTTTCCATCTTTGAAGGCCACGGACTGTGTTGCCGTCCCTTTTGTTCCTTCAGTCAATTTGACACGGTCGACATTATACAAAAAGCCTACACGGATATTCCCGCCGGGTGCACCTCCATCAAGTTTATCTTCTGGAGCGATATCGATGTATTGATATTGCGGTCCGCCCAGCTCTTTTATTTTGTCGGTTAACTTCTTGGCACTTTGAGCAGAATCCGTTGTCCCGCTATCCGTTGCCCCATCATTATCCTGCATTTCCGTTACTCCGATGATATCGGGTTGCTTAAGATTGGTAATGATGGATGTTGCGATCGTTTCAACTTTTGAATCAGCGGTTTGAGTGGAGAAATTCTCTATATTATAGGAAGCGATCGATAGCTTATCAGCATCCTTCTCTAAAGATGTCACTTCCCGAGCCGTACCGCCATCCTTTAACGCGGGCAGCTGAGCTTTATCCGTCACTACCCTATAGTTGCTATATCCATAGCTGATTACACCCGTAACCGAGCCTTCAAAGAAATCACCCGTTTTCGCTGAAAATGATTCATCATTTATATCCAGGGTAATTCTTTCAGGGTTGAAATCCGTTTCCGTTATTTTGACGCCTCCAGCTGCAGTCGTCGTTTCCATATTCCCTGGAATCACGACTAATTCACCATAGTCTTGAGGTGCAACCACTTTCGGGTTATATACTTGCACGAGCATTCCTTCCAGACTCTCATAGAAATCAATGCCGTCTTCGCTTGGGTTAAAGTCTGTCAATCTATCATCATCGATGTTCTCAGACGGTGGAATGACATCTTTTCCGATGACGATCGGTTCTGGCATCACTGCAGTGCCAAGCTTTTCAATCGTCGTATTGGATAATTCAGTTGTTGGCAGATCCGTCGTTTTCATTTCAGCGTATCCTTCGATATACCACTCCGCGACTTTACCTGCCACTTTGACGTGATCTCCCGCTTTCAGGCCATGTGCTTTGTTGTACACAAGAATTCCCTCGGAAGTCGTTAAGTCCTTATCCGGGTTGGGATCTTGCATGTAAAAGTTATTCGCATCTTTTATATAAGTGACGACTCCTTCCACACCTGAAACGAGTTGAGTTTCATAGGATGAAAAATGATTCATCCCCTGAATGTCACGAATCTTCACTTCAGTGGTTTTGTTAACGGTATAGGCAAATGTGAAAACTTCCGATGTCTTGTCGTTGACAGCGATTGCCTTGATGACCGTATCTTTCGTTAAAATGATAGGTTCTGTGTACACAGCACTTGAAGACGTCGGCGTGGATCCATCCAGCGTATAATGGATTTTCGCTTCTTCCCAACCGGATTCAAGTGATACCTTTGTATTTTCACTAACCGTACCAGGGAAAATATCCGTGTATACGGCTGGTTTGTTTACCAGTTCATAATCTTCAATACCACGCGGCTTCAGCTGATACGTGTCATTGAACCTCGATCCGATTCCGGTTACGGAAATGACATCCCCTGCTTTAAAGCTCTTCACGAAATCTTCATAATTCGAACCGGTCCGGTTATCATGGCGAACGATGACGGATTTCCCTTCAGTATCTTCCGCCTTGAATTCGAATGTTCCGTATGTTCCCGATGCCGCCAATTCTGTAATGGTTGCCTTTTCAATGGTGACCAGCTCACCTTGTGTTTCCTCATTGACCCCAGAAGCATCAATTTTTTGGATTTCAGGAAGTCCATTTCCGGAAGAAACCACTTCAAGGGAAGTTGGTTGGATTTGCAATTCCTTATTATAAGCGGATACTTGTCCGATTAATGTAACCTTATCCCCTTGCTTTACTTCCGCAGGCCACGAAGAACCATAAACATATAGCCCAGCCGTTTCATCTTGGATATAAAAGCCTTTGCCTCCCCAATAACCAAGCCCCGTGGTGACCACCCCATCGACCTGCACTATATCTTCGGTATTCATGCGCGCCTCGGCAATGGAGTCCAGAACCTTCACATCAGGCTGTTCAGGAGTCGTCCCCCCATCAGAGATGATCGTGTAATCCGTTGCGGATTTCAGGCCGGGCACTGAAAAGTACTTTTCCAGCTTCCCCGTAATCGTCACCTGCACTTTAAGTAATTCCGGATGTTCGACCAAATTCAAAGCCGTTCGGATATTTCCGGCTGGAAGCTGAACGGGCATGATTTTCTTAACATCCGTTTCATCCGGACTATCCGCAATTCCTATGTTCGTACTTTCAGTAAAAGGCGATGTTTGTTGATAGCTTGTGCCGCTTTTAGCTGTACCGACGATATATCCCTTCACGGTCGCCGTTCCACTGTTATTATTAATCGCTTCCATTACCGATATTGTCCCTTCGGCTTTTGCAGCGGCTGCATTTGGCAGAACCGTTGACAGTACGATTAGTATGGCAAAGAAAAGCTTGCTTATCCCGTTCTTCTTCAAGATCTCAACCCCTCCAACTTTTTTTCATAGGCCCAGCAATCATTTGAATACCGCTTAAAGAATGGTTTCGCCATTCACGGTGACACCGCTCAGGCTCACGGTCTTACCGTCAAGTCCCGATAAATCCAAATCACCCTCTACCGTAACCTGTGAAAAAGTAAAATCATCCGGAGGAGTTCCCGTTAATGTAAGATTCCCTTTGACCACTGCATTTTCCAATGAAGCAATATCCGTGATATCCACAACTACATTACCTTCATGTGTTTTTGGGGCATCAGCCGTTCCGCCAAAGTCTTTAGCCAATACAACAGTCGGGCCTGTATTGCTTCCGGCCACATCCTTGATGCGTCCTTCGATGCTTGGATCGACAGTTTTCAGCCCGCTTACATAATCCCGTAAATTCTCCCAATCAGCGAGTCCGATATCCGTCACTCTTCCTTCTTCATAAGCCTTCTTGAAAACGGTGAATCCATCTCCGCCCTTGGCTGTAAAAGCATTGGTCGCCACGACATATTCCTTCGCTGCATCCAATTCGGAATATATTCCATCTAGTCCAAGGACTTCAACCTTTGTCACACGATTGCCTGCTTCCTTCGAACTGTCGTAACTGAATTTCATTCCGGAAACATGCAGGAAGCCGCCATTTTCCTTAGGAGCGAGGCTTACACTGTGCTCTAATGCTTCTTTGATTTCTGCACCCGTAAGCTTCATCGTCGCTAACGTGTTCCCAAACGGTAAAACGGTGAGGATTTCCCCTAAAGTGATCTCGCCTTGATCGATGCCAGCGCGGATGCCCCCGCCATTTTGGAATGCTATGACCGTATCCTTATTGAATTCCTTCGCTTTACTAAGCATTCCATCCGTAATTAAATTACCCAGTTCCGTTTCATTTTTGCGAACGCTCGGCTTCGTTGCATCTCCTGAATCACGCGGTGTTTCCAAGGCCTTCACAGCAGTTGCCCCCGTCTTCGTTTCCTTCAGCTCCTTAATCTTAGAGGAGTATGTTTCAAGGACTTTTGCCGCTTCAGCATCATCCTGTTTTTCAGAAAGCTTAATCAGCTGACCTGCTTGTCCGACAATCTTGCCTTTCTTATCGAATTCCACATCGATCGTTCCTAAATAGTCGCTATATTGATACCCTTGAACGATGACAGTCGGCTCTTTGGTTTTCCCTTTATCATCTTTATCGACAACAATGGGTGCGTCTAACTGCGTATGGCTATGTCCGCCCACAATCACGTCGATGCCCTTGACCTTGGCAGCTAATGTTAAATCATTGTCATAGGCTGCATTGTCATCGTAACCGATATGGGATACGGCAACTATCTTATTGACACCCATGCCTTTGAACGCCTTGACCGCTTTTTCGGCTTCTTCAAGATAGTTTTCAAATTCTATACTTCCTGGACTTGAAATGTCTTTCGTCTCTTCAGTTGTAAGCCCGAAGAACCCTACCTTTTGGCCATCCACTTGTTTTACGATGCCATTGTATACCTTCCCTTGCTCTGGCTTACTTGAAATCAGGTCTGAGAAAAGTCCCTTAAACTTATCATCTTTGGAGAAGTCCACATTCGAACTGACAAACGGGAACTTTGCCCCTTTAATGAAATCAGCCAAAGCTTGATGCCCTTCTGCGCTTGAACCCAAATCAAACTCATGATTCCCGAATGTCATGACGTCATATTTCATTAAGTTCATGAAGCGAAGATCCGCTTGCCCTTTGAATTCATTAAAATAGAGAGTTCCCGAGAATACGTCACCTGCATCAACCAAAAGAGCTTGGGGCTTACTCTTACGCACTTCCTTGACAGCCGTCACCCTTTTGGCCACATTGTCCAAGTGGGCATGCGTGTCATTCGTATGCATCAAGGAAAGCGTGATTGCCTTCGCAGGGTTTTTCAAAGCTTCTTCAGCAGCAGTGACTTTCTTATCCGCCAATGCAATATCCGAAAGGAACCCCTTTAGGTCCGACTCCTTGATTCCATTTAAATTAATGGCTGCTTTCGCCTTTTTAGCCGCGTTTATTTGTTCTTTTGTTTTTAGTTCCCCATTGGCAAGAGCTACATAGGCATTGACCCGTTTTGCCACTTCTTTTTTCTTTTCTGCATATACCGCATCATCATACTTACCTTTCACTTCTTTAACATAGGCATGTATGGCTTTTCCGAGCTTGGATGTTTTGCTGACCTTTTTCAACTGCGAAGAAACGGTTTGCATCCGCTTGTCCGCGGTCTTTAAATCCCCCTTATTCACCCAGTAAGCAGCCTTTTCATAATAGTATGGAACTTTCAGGTCACCGTTCAAAGCTGTTTTGGTCGCTTTAGTGAATTTATCGTATAGGAGCTTTTCGATTTTCGCACCGTAAACCGTATCTTTAATATCTTTATCTGCCTTTTTCACGGCTTGATCCAGTGCCTCGTATTGATTCCTGATATCAATTGATTTCTTGGCAAGTATTGAATTCGTAAGGTTGCCAATCGATTTGCCATGTGCAGCTTTTGCTTTCTCAGCCGCTTTATATCCTTTTACATAACCTTCTGAACGAGTGATATACTTATCATATGCTTCGATTTCTTTATATTTGGCATCTTTTTCTTTTTTGCTTAACATTGATTTTTTAATGGTAGAGTTGATGTCTTTTTTGGCTTGTTTTGCAGACTTGATTTGTTTTTCAACAGTGGACACTGAAGCGAGTTTAGAAGTGTAGAAATAGGTGTCGAATGGTTTTTTGATGGCGGCCTTGGCCGTTTTGATTTTACTATTCAGGCTAGTGGCAGCATCCGATGGTGCCGGCGCTACTGCTACGATCGTTGTCGCAGCCATTATGGTGGCTGATGCAATTTTTACGATTTTCTTTTTCCCCATTATCGTTAATCCCCCCATTAGTTCTATACTGACATAACATTCTGCTAACTTATCGATAGAATTGGCACACTTTTCCAGAAATTGAATTCCGACAAATTTACTTACCCATACACAAATCCACCCTACTTTTTTCCTCTAAAGATCCGTGTATCTCCTATATTACAACAAAATAATCCAATTTTAAAACAAATTTACA
Source organism: Peribacillus sp. NPDC096448 (assembly GCF_044762675.1). Classification (NCBI taxonomy): domain Bacteria; kingdom Bacillati; phylum Bacillota; class Bacilli; order Caryophanales; family Bacillaceae; genus Peribacillus; species Peribacillus sp. NPDC096448. The sequence goes on from NZ_JBIWEU010000012.1 coordinate 39,380, forward strand.
ATACAACATCGAATATTAACAGAATATTATGATTATAATCACCCTAAAATACCTAGTAGAAGATAGATGTTATATCAACAAAATGATTTAATGGTAAAATAGCATCAGTTTCATTCGGAGTCACCCTTGGTCTTTATACCTAAATTAACCAAAAACGAAAAAAGAGAGAGTTAACTCTCTCTGAGACAGTAGACAAATTCGAAGAATAGCGAGATTGCCTGAAGTTTTTTGAAAGAACGTTCCAGCTAATTTCAGAAACCCGCTCCCTTTCCGCCGACTGGCTGCCAAGCCTCCTCGACTCAAGCGTCTGTGGGGTCTCGGCTAGCCAGTTATTCGGCAGGAGTGTCGCAAATTTCTTCAATCCAATGAGAGTTTCATAAAACAATAAAAAACCCAAAGTGTAACCATTTCTTAATCAAGGTTAGGGATGAGACTAGACCACAGTTTTTCTTTAAAAAACAATCCAGTGATTGGAACGGAAGGCGCGAGACTCCTGCGGGGAAACGAGTCCAAGGGAGGATCCCACAGGCGCAAAAGCGCCGAGGGCGGACCGCCGCAAAAAGCGGGCCTGGAATGGAAATGAACGTTCGAACCCCCCCAAACCCTTGGATTAAATGTTTAAGCTCCCTTCGAATATTGTCACGGCATGTCCGGAAAGTTTAACTGTGTCTTCCGTTACTTCAACCTTCAATAGTCCTCCTCTTTCCGATGCCTGATAGGCTATAAAACTACTTTTGTCCAACTTTCTTTTCCAATATGGTCCAAGGCAACAATGGGCCGAGCCGGTTACATGATCTTCGTCAAGGCCTTGGGCAGGGGAAAAGAAACGTGAAACGAAATCATATTCACCGCTATCCGATCGACTCGTTACAATGACACCCCGAATCGGCAATTGGGCAATGGAACCTATATCCGGCTTCATATTCCTTACGATTTCCTCTGATTGAACTTCGACTAGATAATCCCATTTGCTTTGTCCAACATACGCAGGCACAACACCTAAAGCTTTTATCAGTGATTCAGGGACAGCGGTCTCCTGCTCGATTAATGGCGGGAACTCCAATTGAACCATTCCATGAACGAATCTTGCTGTGAGAAGCCCACTTTTCGTCTGATAGACAATCGGTCGATCCCTTGGCACGTATCCTTTACCCCACAAAAAGAAAGAGCTTGCCAGCGTCCCATGTCCACAAATCGGTATTTCAATGGACGGTGTGAACCAACGCAGCTGCCATTCAGCTTTATGAAGGTGAATGAACGCAGTGACAGGCATATTAATCTCTTTTGCCATTCGCTGCATCCACTCGCTGTCACTTTCCCCGGTAAGAAGGCAGACAGCTGCAGGGTTTCCTTTAAAAGGTTGATCTGTAAACGTATTAATGATGGTTAATTCCATTAAATGTTCCTCCGGATAAGTAATATTCTAGTCTCCTAATTCCACAATGAGGAGCCCTTTTCCTTTTTTGAATGAAGAGTTCTCATTAAAATGAAAAAGAACACATATGGCGTCCTCGTTGTTAAAAAAACCTGTAATTCTTGTAGTGCATTTCGAAGTCACTAAAATAGACAGCTTTATAAAAAAAGCTGCCCATCACTATATTAATTATGTGTGATCCACCTTGCTGTAACAAACCACCCTACAGTTTCCGTACAATGAATGTATCCCCAAGCAATTCCCAATTCTGGGGAAAAGGATAACCAAGTACCCAATAACTGAGGCCCCTTGACCTGTAACTCTTCACCAGATCGAATTTAGCTTTAGCACTGCGTGCGTCCTCAAACCAAACTTCATGTGTGCGTCCCTGATTATCTTTGTACCTATAATACGGTGATTGGGCTGTCTCATCATATTTTATTTCTACATTATATTGGACGGCGCGTCTGATGGCTTCCTGCATGTCGAAAGTCTCTGCTTCCTGGCCCTCTTCATGAGGAATGAGCCAGTCCCGTGCATAAATTTGAAATCCTATGAAGATTTTATTTGTTGGTATCGCCGTTACGGCATAGTCAAGGACACGCTTTATTTCATTAATGGGAGAGATTGCCTGTGGCGGCCCCTTTCGATAACCCCATTCATATGTCATCAGCACTACGAAATCGAGCAGTCGTCCGTGAACTGGATAATCATGTGCTTCAACTAATAATCCCTTTTGGCTGGCGCTAGTTTTTGGGGCAAGGGAGGATGACACAAAGTAACCCTCAGGACGCAATCGATCCACTGCTCTTTGGAGAAAGCGATTATAGAAATCACGGTCCTCTGGTGCTACACTTTCAAAGTCGATATTCAATCCACGGTACCCTTTGTTTTTCATCGTTTTTATGACGTTGGTTAATATTTTTTCCACTAAACTTAAATCGGAAAGTATCGTATGTGCAAGCTGTGTTCCCGCTTCCGTCGCGGAAAAATTCGTTATGCACATCATGGGTATGACGCCAGTTGACTGTGCCGCCCGTATCGTCGGGGTATCATCTATGACTTCTAAGCTGCCATCTTGCCTCATTCTATAACCAAATGGACTTACGTAGGTCAAATCGTAGGCTACTTCACGTACCTGCTGCGCACCTGCTTGCCCGTAAACGTTTGTAAAACCATTTACTTCAATGATGGGTTTTGGTTTCTGGGGAATCCTCATTACCCTACCGATATGAATATTGGACGGATCTGTAATCCGATTCATCTGCATAATGGCTTGAACTGTCGTTCCATAACGTCTTGCTATATCATAAAGGGTATCTCGTTCCCTTACGGTATGATAAATAACCGGAATGGTTAGTCTCTGCCCTGGATAGATAGTAGAAGGATTTGTGATGCGATTCGATTGCATGATTTCCTGTACCGCAGTTCCAAACTGATTTGAGATTTTTTCTAGAGTATCCCCTTGCTGAACCCTGTACTGAAGATAAGGTTCGGGAATCAAAAGAGCTAGGCCAATCACCAGCTTATCTGGATTTTCAAGGCCATTGATCCGAACAATCCGGTTGGTACTGACACCATATTGCTGGGAAATTCCCCACAAAGAATCCCCCCTATTCACTACATGGATTTTCACATGCACTGCCCCACTTTCCTTCAAAATATTCCCTTCATTTTATTCCCTAGATAGCCCTAATATGATTTTTTGCGTTCAACATTCCAGTAATCTTTATTGAGAAAACCAAGGGAGTGATTACAGTAGAGGAAAAAATGAAAAAGACCACCATATGGCGGTCCTTCGTATTTCAGTGTTTTACCATTCACCCAAAGTTCCATATTGCGTCCTCGATTAAGCCCCAACAATCCTTGTCCATATTTATTTCTTTATGAACTCTGATTCCAAACGATTGTTTACGTTTTTATAAAAGTCCGGTAATTCTTGTAGTGCATTTCGAAAGGTTAATAGGATCTTATCGATTCCGATCGCTTTAAGTTCCTGGATTTTGATCGCAACCGATTCGTAACTGCCGATTAGCCCTGTCCTGAATCCCTCATTATTTGCTACAAAATCACTAATTGAAGACGCATTTTTCCACATTCCTTTTGTATCTTTACGGTTTTTAAACTGTGCTATTGCCGTATCGTCTGCGCGTTCGATAATATACTGATATTCGCTTTTTGCCTCCTCTTCCGTTTTTCTGGCAATGACAAAAGCATTGACGGCAAATTTCACTTCACGACCATGCTTTCGTGCTGCAGCCTTCACATATTCCATTTGTTCTTTCAACTCTACTATGGAAGCCCCATTCATAAAGTAATAGTCGGATAATTCACCCGCCATTTCTTGGGAATCCTGTGAATTCCCGCCTTGATAGATTGGTGGATATGGTTTTTGAATAGGTTTCGGTGCCAATATAGCATTATTGATTTGATAATAGTCTCCTTGATAAGAAAAATGATCGGTCGTCCACAATCCCTTTAAAACCTCCAGGTATTCCCTTGAACGTTTATATCGCTCTTCGTGCTTAATCCATTCTATCCCGAACATTTCTTGTTCTTCTTTAAACCAGCCGCTGACCAAATTAATGTGAAATCTCCCTTTTGAGATAATATCGATGCTCGAACCTACTTTAGCGAGGGTTGCAGGATGAATGAAACCCGGTAAAACCGCAGCAATGAAATGAATGTTTTCGGTATCCCCTGCCAAAGCAGTAATAACCGATAAAGGATCCAGTTGCCCTCTATCCGCCGAGCTACCTCCAATACTGCCAACATAGCGAATTGCATAAAGGATGGAGTCAACTTGTAGCTGGTCTGCCATTTTTGCAAGTTTACGATTGTATTCCATACTTCCATCCGTATTTTGTTCTACGTTTGCCCGTAAGAAACCACCGGATAAATTAGCTCCCCAGATTGAAAATTTCATATCCTTCTCCCCTTAGTTTTCAGGATCTTCCTGCTCATAAAACCTTTTCTCCAAATAATGGCCGCACCGTTCTCCCAAATCTTTCTGCTTCTTCCAAGTGTGGAAAACCTGATAGGATAAAATGCTTGACGCCAATATCGATATATTCTTGCAGGCCTTCCCTCACTTGTTCAGGAGTGCCTACAATGGCTGTACCTGCTCCTTTTCTGATTTTCCCGATTCCCGACCAACCATACCTTCCAAAACGTTCCTTGTTCTTCGTTAATTCATTCATCCGCTTTTGAGCCACCGAATCCGTCGTTTCATAGTAATGACTCATGTTTTCCAAAGATTCCCTGCCTGCCCTACTTATTATTTTCCTCGCTGCTTCCCATGCCTCATTCTCCTCGTCCCGAACAATCACATGAATCCTGACACCATATTCCAAATGCCTTCCATACTTCCTGGCCCTGTGTTTGACATCATTGATTTGTTGTTCAATTTGCTCCGCTGGTTCTCCCCATTGCAAATAAACATCGGCAGATTTCGCTGCAATTTCCTTTGCTGCATCGGATGAGCCTCCGAAATAAATCGGAATATTCGGACTTTGATGGATACTTGGATTCAATACTCCATCGCTGACCGTGAAATAGTCTCCTATATGATTCACTTTTTCTTCCGTCCATGATTTTTGTACCACATCAAGGAATTCACCTGTTCTGGCATATCGCTCATTATGCTCAAGGAAGTCACCATCCTGCCCCAATTCTTTTGCCGAACCTCCAGTAACTACATTGACAAGCATTCGCCCTTCCGAGAATTGGTCAAGGGTCGCGGCCATTTTTGCGGCAACCGTAGGAGCAATGAATCCTGGGCGAAAGGCAATCAATGGCTTGATCGTTCTTGTATGATGAATGATTGCCGAGCCCACTATCCATGAATCCAGGTAAGGGATGCCTGTTGGAATCAAAACCCCTTCAAAACCAGCCTCTTCTGCCGCTTTAGCAACATTCACTATATAATCCAAAGTGGGTTTCCTCTGCGGCTCGTTTAGTCCTAAGTATTCTCCATCGCCATTTGTAGGCACATACCAGTAAAAATGCACAGACATTATAAAACCTCCTTATTTTAAAATCTCATAAGCATAATCTACGAGATTCTGCTTTTTTTTATAATTTGTGTACTGTGCAGCATATGTTCTGACAGGATCACCGGAATAAAATCGTTCATATAATTCATGCCGTGATGCAAGCGGACTCCCTAATAAATCCCACGACAATTTAATTAATCGGGTCCTATCCTCGGCAGATGTCCCTGTACCCTGGTAATACTCTTTTAACAAAGGACCTATGGGTCCTTCCAATTCTTTCAAGCTGGATGGGACCTGTAACAGTCCTCCTGCACCAATTTGCTGGATGATTTCCAATGCCCTTGGGTAGAATCTCGTTCCCAGATTTCTGGCTGACGTTAAAAAATCTTGATCAGGAAGCATTATGCCATTATGCATTTTCGCTTTATATTCCGAAGCGAGCAGTAATGCCTTAATGGTTTCAAGCTGGATGATCAATTCTGCAAGCTTCTCTTTCACATGTAAAAATTGTGTAGCACCAGCCGTTTCCGCTAATTCATTTCCGATTGCTGCAACACTTTCCAGTTTGCTGACAAGCCTCACTACAGTTTGATGCTGGCTAAGCATTGATGAAGGGGCATCACAACGAAGCATCCATGCAAATTCAGGATCCTCTTGAACAAGCACCCGCTCCCAAGGGATGAATACATCATCAAAAATCAAGACGGCATCCATTTCGTCAAAACGTGCACTTAGCGGATGATCCTCCTCTCGTTCATCAGAAAACGACTCCCTGCAAACGATATGCAAACCTTTGGCATTGACAGGAACAAAGAAAACATTTGCGAATTCACGTTCATTTTCCTCTCTCTTGTGATAGGAAAAAATTAAAATTTCATCAACATATGGAGCAGCTGTCGCAATCATTTTCGCACCGCGAACATAGATTCCTTCACGATTTTTACGGCTGATATGTAAAATTCCCGGTTTCTTTCCCACTAATGTTTTTGAACGATCCTTTTGTGGATCATGCCCTGCAACTGTTGACAATAAATCAAGATTACGGGATTGATAGTAATAGCTTTCTATTTTCTCTGAAAAACCTGGATGTGCATCTTCATATTCTGAGCGGTTTGCGAACCAGCCAGTAATTATGGAACGGGAATATTCAGATAGACGGCTCATGACTCCAAAAGTCTGATCGGCCCAATGCTGATACGCCAAACGTTTTTTTTCCAGATCCTTATGTGTTCTTGGAACGAAGAATGACAGGTTCGCATCAAGCCCTTCCTCCGTCTTGTATGTCAGCAAGGATTTACTGCCTGTTTTTGTTTGTAAATCCAGCAAGGACTGAATCGTATGGACCGTACCTTTAAATGCAGGATGTTCCCCTACGTTCTTGATGATATCTCCATCTAACCAGATATTTCTCCCATCATTAAGTCGTTGAAGATACCGATTGTTTTCGATCATCACAATTCCCCTTTCCATTTACCTCCTCCAAAAAATGGTGGAGTCTTCGTTTTAATGGCTCTTTATCATAGGTTTCATACTGCATGGCAAAGGTTCGAATGGGATCCCCGGTATACAGCCTTTCATACAGATCATGCCTTGATCCCAGTGTGCTCCCTATCAGTTCCCATCCTACTTGAAATAAAGACGTTTTAGTGACGGCATCGACATTCGCTCCTCTAAAATACTTTTCTAATAATGGAATGAGTTCGTTGCTGTCCTCTATCGTTGTAGAAGGGAGCTGGATAAAACCGCCTGCCCCGATTTGTTTTAAAATCTCGATCGCTCTTGGATAATGGCGGGTTCCAAGATTTCGCGCGGTTTGCAAGGGTACGAGAGCAGGTAGATAAACACCCTTTTCGTTTAGTGATCCTTGAATCTCCGAGACAATAAGCAACGCCTCTATACTATCGATTTGGGTATATAGTTCACCAAGCTTCTCCTTCACTTGTAAGAATTGATCGACACCGATCGATTGAGCGATGGCAGTAGCCACCCCTGCAACGAATTGAAGTTTCGTCAGCAATCGGACAACCGTTTGATGATGGGCGAGACAGTTTAATTGCTGGTGCCGCTGCGCCTCAAACACCCCTTCTACGGATCCCCTTATAAATACACGTTCCCAAGGAATCAACACATCATCAAATAATAAAACAGCGTCCATTTCATCAAATTGCGCACTTAATGGATGTTTCCTTTGATCTCTTGAGGCGAATGATTCACGACAGACAATTTGCAGGCCGGGAAGATTCAAAGGGATAATGCACATATTTGCTTGTTCTGTTTTATCAGAAGACAGTTTCTGATGCGGCATGATGATGACATCGTGAGCATACGGGGAAGCGGTAGCAATCATTTTCGCACCTCTAACGACGATTCCTTCCTCCGTTTCCTTTATGACTTTCAATAAAGCATCTTCCTGTTCATCACCTGGCTTTGACCTATCGATCTGAGGATCAAGTATGGCCTGAATCACAATACGTCGTTCATCCCTGGCCTGTTCATAGTATTCCGTGATTTTCTTGGAAAATCCTGAATCATATTGGTTAAAGAAATCCCTATCAATGTAGTAGCCTGTAACCAGCGAATTCGCATAGTCAGATAATCGGCTCATCACTCCATAAGTTTTCCGCGACCATAATTCAAAGGCCTTTCTTCTTGAAATCAGCTCTTCCATATCTTTGGGGATAAGAAAAGATTTGTGAACAAATTCCTTTGTTTTTGGACTTTCATATCCGACAATCTTTTGTTCCTCAGGCGAATCCAGCATATCCAACAAATGTGTTAATGTGTCCAAGGTGCCTGTGAAAGCATGATGGGCATATAGATCGTCTATTTTCTTTCCATCAAGCCAAACATTTCTTCCATCTTTCAAACTTTCGGCTAGCCGTCTTCTTTTATTGACCTTCATTAAGCAATACCCCCCTTGGATAATACAAAAGCCCTTGAAGGAGTATGGAACTGACTCCTAACAAGGGCTCTCGGTTGTCCGATAAGCTATTTTTTTATGTTTACTATCATAATCCGATAAAATTAATTGGTCAAGTATGATTTAACTAATCACCCAAAAATAACCAGTAAAAATAATACTTGATAAATAATCAGCAATCTTGTTATAGTTTAATTATTCCAATTGGAAAACTATACTATGAAGGCCTACCGGATAACCGGCGGCATGAACAAACCTTGTTCATGCTTTTTTTTATTCCCAAAAAAAGAATGGACCCATAAAAAAGAAAAGAGGAATTCCAGATGAGAAATTCATTTTTGTTTATCATCATGTCCCTATTATTCGTCATGTTGCTTTCAGCTTGCACCAGCAGCGGCAGTGAAAAAGCCGCGAGTGAAGATAAGAAAGAAATTATTTTCGGCTTCACTCCAGGCCCTTATAGTGACCAAGTGAAAAAAGGAATAGAACCCTACCTGAAAAATAAAGGATACACCGTTAAGTATGTGGAAATCAGTGACCCGAACCAACCAAACTTTGCCTTAGCGGAAGGCTCAATCGATGTTAATGTATTTCAGCATACTGCATTTTTCAAGAATTTCATCAATGAAAACAAACTGGAACTTACCGAAACCATTAAAGTCCCTACAGCACCCATGGGATTATATTCAGACATACATGGAAGCAAGGATGAATTGAAGGAGGGGCAAAAAGTGGCAATCCCCAATGACCCCGCTAACGTGGCACGAGCATTAAGAATGCTTGAACAAATTGGCTGGCTTCAATTAAAAAAGGGATACGATCCCCTGACTGTATCCAAAAAAGATATCGTGGAGCAAAAGGTGAAATTTTCATTTGTTGAGGTGGAACAGGCTCAAGTTCCTCGAATCTTGCCTGATGTAGATTATGCGGTAGCGAATGGGTATACCATCCTGGTATCCGACCGGAAATTATCTTCTGCCATCTATTTAGAAGATCCCCCATTTGAATACCAAAATTTTGTGGCGGTAAGAACCGAAGATAAAGACAAGCAATTCGTGAAGGAAATCATTGACGCCTACCAATCCCCTGACTTTCAAAAAGCGATTGAAAGCAATAAAGAGTTTGAAGGTTTTCACCGACCTGATTATTTTAAATGAAAGATATATAACGCATGCAGATCGGAGGTTCAGAATGATAAAGTTTACTAATGTTTGTAAAACCTTTTCTGTCAAAAACAAATTATTCACTGCGGTTTCCCATGTAAATCTTGATATTAGGGAAAATGAAATATATGGGATCATCGGTTTTAGCGGGGCAGGTAAATCTACTTTACTGCGCATGGGCAACCTGCTGGAAAAGCCTACGGAAGGTACGATCGCGATAAATGATTCGATCCTTAGTGATTTATCTGGCAAACAGCTTCGGGAAGCACGCAACAAAATCGGGATGGTTTTCCAGCATTTCAACCTCTTGGCAAATCGAACGGTGCAAGGAAATGTCAGCCTCGCATTGGAACTTGCCAATGTACCAAAACATGAACGCGCCAAAATCATTGCCGAGTCCCTGCAAATCGTTGATTTATCTGATAAGGCAAATCATTATCCAGCTCAGCTCTCTGGCGGACAAAAGCAAAGAGTCGCGATTGCCCGTGCCATAAGCACAAAACCAAATGTGTTGCTTTGTGATGAGCCCACCTCTTCACTTGATCCACAAACCACTCAATCCATCCTGGCCTATCTAAAAAAAATAAACGAAACCTATGGTGTAACCATCCTGATCGTGACTCATGAAATGGATGTAATTCGAAGGTTAGCAAATAGGGTAGCGGTCATGGAAAATGGGAAAATCATGGAGGAATTGAACTTAGCGGACAATAGAACCATACCCACAACAAAAATCGGTAAAATTCTATTAAAACATGAATCTGAAGAGGTGAAGGTAAGTGTTTGATAATATCATTTCCTTACTCCCTGAAATTTACTTAGGTGTAGGCCAAACATTTTTAATGGTGGGGATAGCGATATTGGCAGCTATCTTATTAGGCCTCCCGCTTGGTTTCCTTGCATTTTTGACTTCAAAGGAACAATTACTCGAGCAGACTATCTTAAATAACGTTTTAAATGCAATGATCAACACGGTCCGTTCATTCCCATTCATCATTTTACTGATTGCTCTTATTCCATTTACACGAACGTTATTGGGAACATCTGTAGGTCCGCTTGCCGCCTCCATCCCACTATCGATAGCTGCCATTCCGTTTTTAGCTCGGCTTGTTGAACAATCTTTGCGTGAGGTGCTAAAAGGAACAATTGAGGCTGCTGTTGCGATGGGCGGTTCCCCCTTCCAGATCATTAGCAAAGTTTTATTATTGGAAGCCCGTTCCGGTCTCCTGTTAGGCCTCACTGTTACTGCCGTTTCTTTCATATCCTATTCAGCTATTGCCGGGGTCGTAGGAGGCGGGGGAATTGGCGACTTGGCCATTCGTTATGGATACTACCGTTTTCAAACTGACATCATGATAACAACCGTATTCCTTCTTATCATCATTGTTCAATCCGTCCAATTCGCCGGAAATTATCTATCTGCTAAACTTGATAAAAGGTGAACGCAATCATAGCCTTTCTTGGTTCGAATCCAATGAAAGGCTATGACTTTTTCTTTAAATTAAAAATGCTTCCCTTAAAAAGTATTGCCAGTAACATACAATCCTTCGATACCTCTATTAATCTGTTAGAAAACCCTCACATCAAAATAAATCAACACCTCAAGATATATACCCGCTTTTCCAGCCTCATTTCTGACTCCTAAGCCAACCAAAAACCACTCCTGTACTTTCACCATCAAAACACATATCAAACGTTCCATAGATAGGCTTATGGTCCTTGAATAACCTGTTTTAAAGCATAGTTCCCTCAATCCAAAACCAGATTGGTATGGTATGATTATAGAAGGGTTAATTTTCGCTTCAGGAGGTGGAATAATGACGATCAGCAGCATCATATTGGTGGTGGCGGCAGTCTTTATCGGCGCCTTGATGCGGACCATGTTCGGGTTTGGTGAAGCGATTGTCAGCATGCCTCTGCTTGCCTTACTTCACATTCCGCTTAATACATCAGTTTCCCTGATTGGATTGGCAGGTCTTACCGTCGCTTCACTAACCGTCGTTAGCGGATGGCGGCATATCGAACGCTCGGTAATAATCAGGCTGGTGGCTTCAACGGTCATCGGCATACCAGCCGGCCTCGCTTTGCTCCATTACGCACCTTCTTTGATCATTACTTCTGCACTCGGTGTTTTTTTGATTGCATATGGAGGATATTCTCTTCTAAAGCAAAAACTTTTTAAAGCTGTGGATAAACCATTACTTAACTCGAAGGGCTGGGTATGGCCGTTCGGTTTTGCGGCGGGAGTCCTTGGCAGCGCCTATAACTTTAACGGAGTGCCTGTCGTCGTCTATGGAACTTTACGAAGATGGAATCCAGATCGATTCCGCGGAACATTACAAGCCCATTTCCTTATATCCGGAATCCTGGTCGTGACGGGTCATGCGCTAGGCGGACTATGGACGGCCGATTCACTTATTCTTTACGCTTATTCCATTCCAGCCATATTACTTGCGACAGGTCTCGGAATCTTCATGAATAAGCGAATTCCCGCGAAGAAATTCGAAAGCTATTTATTCTTTATCATCATTGCGCTAGGTGTACTATTATTGATTCCCCATGACCGATAACCAATAAAAGCCTGATTTCTCTTTGAAACAAAGAAATCAGGCTTTAGTCTGAAGACAATTTACAAAAATAATAGAATCATAGTCGAATCATCAACCTCGGATATCCCGTTTGTTATATCCGATAAAGCCTGCTGCCAGTAATAAGATAGCCAGGATTGAAAGCATTGATACCTTCATGTAATCCATATCTTCAACAGGAAGTTTCGGAATATGGCCAAATGGTGTTAGTTTTCCCATCCATTCCGGGAATTGAAGCATCCCCCCTAAATAAACGACTAAGATTGAGTATGTCAAGTAAAGCCAAGTCAAGCCGGATAATTTTGGTGCAAAGCCAATAAACAGTACGGCGATGCCAATCATGATCCACATCGCAGGCAGGTAGACCATTGCTGCACTAAATAAAGTGCCGAAAGCAATCCCTTCATCCATCACTGAATTCCCGACTGCCCAAAGACCGATGTCAGCAAGCGCAAGCATGAGAAAACCGGCCATGACGGAGATGATAAAATAGCTGCCCATAAGCCTTGTACGGGATACGGCGCGGCTCAGTAAATGTTCAGTATGATTCTTTTTTTCTTCCCCTTTAAGTTTTAACATCGCCATTAAAGGCGGAATGGTGCATATCATGGAGATGACCGACATCAACATTGTCAAGAATTGTTCTGTCAGCGAATAGCCTTCAACTGGCGTCATTAGTTCCGCCATCATTTCATTTTTTGAAAAAAAGGATTCTAAATCACCTAAAACGGAACCGTAAGATGCTCCTAAAATGAACATCCCGGCTGCCCAGGCGATCAATCCTGTACGCTGAAGCCTTAGCGCGAGGCCAAGCGGACTTTTTAAAAACGATGAAGCATATTTCCTGCCGGGCTTAGCCGGAATGAATCCAGCTTCCAAATCACGGATGGCATTCAAATATAGAGATAGGGCAACCAAAATGATTGCCGCACCGATCGTAAGGATGATTGGCCACCAATAATTATTCACATATACTTCTGAACCTAAAACCCAACCCAATGGTGAAAACCAGGAAAGTGTTTCATTGCTGACATCCCCTACCGCCCGGATAAGATAGGAGAGAAGCAATACAGTGATGGAGTAACCAATCGTACCTCGAGCACTCTCCGTAAGCTGGGCAAATAATGCCGTTATCGCCGAGAAGAATATACCGGTTGCCCCTAAAGCAGCTCCATACATAAGGGAACCTTCCAAATCCATGCTTTCAATTCCCAGAGCATACAATCCGAAACCCGTTATTAGCGCGATCAATGCATTCGTTCCAAACGATACGGAAATAGTTGCATATAAATTCGCCGACCGTCCAGCTGGCAAAGAACGGATCATTTCGATACGGCCGTCCTCTTCATCTGCGCGTGTATGGCGCGTAACAAGTAAAATACTCATTATTCCCACGGCCATAGCGGTTAACAGTAACATTTGATGCGCCATCATCGCTCCGTTTGTATAGTCATCCAGGCCGTACCCTTTCCCCACCATCGCTGTCATTGCAGGGTTCTTCATCGTTTCTGCAATGGTTTGCCTTTCTAGCCCAGTCGGATACAGATCGGTGAATGCCATTGCAACCAAGAATGTAAGGACGGATAGGGAAATTATCCAAACAGGAATCCGAATCCGATCTTGCCGTACGATGAATCGGGAGAGCCTCCCTGTATTATGATAGGACTGGTTCGCCATTATAACGCACCTCCCGCCCCAGAATCAGAAGTCTTCCTTACACCTTCATAATGGCTCATGAATAAATCTTCCAATGTAGGCGGCGCACTTTCCAATTTTACAATTCCAAACTGGCTTATATATTTCATGACATTATCCAATTCCTCTGTATCCACTTGGAATGAAAGTGCCTCGTCTTTCTTCACGATATCCCAAACACCATTTACATTCCCTAAATCCGGAATAGGCTGCTTCGTTTCGACAAGCAAGCTCGTTCTCGTCAAATGACGTAACTCCTCCAATGTTCCCGTTTCAATTATTTGTCCTTGCCGAATGATGCCCACTTTATCGCATAACCTTTCCACTTCAGAAAGAATGTGACTGGAAAGCAATATACTTTTTCCTTCATTTTTCGCTTCCATCACACATTCCTGGAAAACCCTTTCCATCAATGGATCTAGACCTGATGTTGGTTCATCCAATATATAGAGGTCGGCATCAGATGAGAAAGCAGCAATCAAAGCAACCTTTTGCCTGTTCCCCTTTGAATATGTTCCACATTTCTTAGAAGGATCCAAGTCGAATTTTTTTATTAGTTCTTCGCGTCTGCTTTTATTGTTCGTCCCGCGTAATTCAACAAATAGATCAATAACTTCCCCGCCTGTTAAGTTGGGCCATAGGTTCACATCTCCAGGAACATATGCGATTCTCTTGTGAATTTCAACCGCATCTTTCCATGCATCCTTGCCAAAAATCTTCGCTTCCCCATCCGTCGCTTTTAAAATCCCGAGCAGCACACGGATCGTTGTTGATTTTCCAGCACCATTAGGACCGATGAACCCAAATACCTCACCTTTATTCACTTCAATGTTCACACCATTTAAAGCATTGAACTTTCCAAACTTTTTCGTTAAATCCGTTGTTTTCAATACGGACATTCCTCATCCACCTCTTCCTCATTGAAAGGATATGAAATATTTTAATCGATTTAGTTCATAATATACAAAAGGGGATTTCCTGACAATAGTTTATGAACTTATTTTATTGTTCTATTACATATTTTTAATTAAACTAAAGTTGAGGTGAAACAAATGGACGGATTTCAACGACGCAGGGAACAAAAGAAATTGCATATATTAGAAGCTGCCTTAGCTTTATTCATGGAGTATGGTGTACAGAAGATTTCGATTGGGGAAATAGCCAAAAAAGCAAATGTATCTCAAGTAACGATATATAATTACTTCGAAAGTAAACATAACTTGATTCATGAGGTTTTTATTCATTATACAAATAAGGCATTGGATGAATTTGAACAGATTCTTACCAGCAACGTTGCTTTCCCTGAAAAAATAAAGCAGCTGATGTTCACGAAGAATGAAACTGCGAAACAAATTCATGAAGATTTTTATCAATATTTAATGAGGGAATATACTTCCGGAGTCAATTACATGGAAAAAATATACATAGAAAAGGCCCTGCCACGCTTTATTGATCTGTTTAACCAAGGGAAGGAACAAGGATATGTTAATCCGAACTTATCCAATGAAGCGATTTTATTTTATATAAAAGCGATGAATGAATATATCCAACGGGAGGAGGTTTATCAAAGCATCCTGCCTTTGACTGAGGATATTATGAAGATTTTGTTTTATGGGATCGTTGGGGAAAAAGAGAAATGAATTAAAAAAACGGTGTGAATCGACATTTCCAATTCACACCGTAAAATCTTATTTAAGAATTTTCCGCTTTCTTTAAGTCAATGTTAATAATTTGGCTGAAGTGTAATTATATTTCTCGATTGATAGATCAAAAACGGCTCCCGCTTTTAAAAAGACCGTACTTTCAACTATTAAAGTCGGATCGCCTGGCTGCAAGTCCAAAAGCTTGGCATCGTCGTCATTTAGTTTTACACACGAAATGATTTTATCTGCAAACCCGATATTCAACTTCAAATCCTCGACTATATAATCATAAATGGAACCATTTGCGATTTCTTTATTCAAGATGGGGATGATGTCTTTATTGAAAAAGGACTCTTCTATTACAATGGGTTCACCATTTAAGTATCTAACCCTTTTGAGGTTATAGATTTTGGTTTTTACATTGCATTTCATTTGTTTGGCCAATTTTTCATCAGCTTCTATTAATTCTAACTTCAATACTTTACTTTTCATTTCATCATTTGGAAACACTTTGGTTAAGCCGCTCATATCCCTCATCGAAATGCAGCCCGGTCTGGAAAATTCCCTTAGGAATATGCCGCTTCCTTGCACTTGATAGATATAACCCTGCTCAACCAATATGTTGATTGCTTTTCTAATGGTATTCCTGCTGACATCGAACTTCTTCATCAACTCTTCTTCAGTAGGTAACTTAGTATTTAATGTATATTTTCCTTCTAATATTTCCTTCTCCATTTGTTCTACGACCATTCTATACTTTACACCCATATTTCCATTTACCTTCCTCTATACATAATGATTTAGAACAATAATTAAGACTGAATGCTAGGTTTTCTTTACAATAGTTTATTTTATAACGATTGTAAAGAAACCTCTGTTTCTTTCAGACTGCAGACAAATCCGAAGAAAAGCCTATAGTTTTTTCAAGAAAACATTCCAGCTGATTTCAGAAATCCGCTCCCTTTCCGCCGACTGCCTGCCAAGCCTCCTCGGCGCAACTGGATTGAAGATTTTTGAACGTTGATTTCCACTCCAGGCACTCGCTTTCCGCGGGCGGTCCGGGAGCCTCCTCGGCGCTTTTGCGCCTGCGGGTTCTCTCTTGGACGCGCTTTTCCCGCAGGAGTCTCGCACCTTCCGTTCCAATCAACTTTGTTTTACATTTAGATAGAACTCCTTTTGTCGACAAAAGTTCTGAATGGTCTCATCCCCTACCTTGATTAAGACAAGGTTACACTTTATGGCTTTTTACTGTAAGACAATCGATTGAATAAATTGTGACACTCCTGCAAAATAAATGGCTAGCCAAGAAAAGTACAAAACAATAAAGTGTAATGTTTATATCCTCGGGCTGATCCTCATTTCAACTAAAAAAGAGACACCCTATCGATTAACGATAGGACGTCTTCAAATCTATTGAATATCATTTTGCCGTTTCCTCAGACATGTAGTTGTTTATAGCTCCTTCATCCGCTTTAATGTGTAAACAAAATATTCCCAGTTGTTTATGGTCGAAGGGATGCTTAAGTGTTCTTCAGGTGTATGTACGGAAAACATATCCGGTCCGATTGAAACAGTATCCAACCCTGGTATCTTATCTATGAATACCCCACATTCGATCCCTGCATGGACAGCGATGATTTCAATTTCTTCATGATATTTTTCTTTGTATGTCTCTTCAAATAATTTCTTGAGTTTCGAATCAGGATTATAGGGCCATTCCGGATAATCCGCGTCAACCAATAGCTCACACCCAAGCATGTCGGCAATCGCCTTTGCCTGCGTGACCATATTATATTTGATGCTTTTGACCGAACTCCTGATTTCACTTTCGAATATCATTTCCGCTTCATTTGTTGTAACCACCCCTAGATTCGTCGAACTTTCGACTAACCCTTCTATTCCCATGCTCATTCCTTGAACGCCATGCGGGATCACCAGTAAGGAGGCAATGGCTTTAGTCACCGTCTCTTTGGAAAAAACGTTTGAAGAAATCGTTTCAATTTTTTCAAACCTGATCGATATCTCAGGGTCGGAAGATTGCAGTTCATTTTTAAAAGTATCCTCCCATTTCTGGAGTCTCTCCGTTATCTTCTGAACATCTTCTACAGAAATCAGTACAGTCGCCTCCGCTTCACGAGGGATTGCATTCCCTTTCAGGCCACCGTTCATTTGCTGTATGCAGCAAGGGAAGTCTGTCGTTAATTCATGCAATACTCTGCCCAAAAGTTTATTGGAGTTCCCTCTTCCCTTATGGATGGACATACCGGAGTGTCCGCCCTTCAACCCTTTAATCCTGATATTATAAGATACAGCATCAACAATGGAAGCCGGTTCCCATCCGATTGGCAGGATCTGCCGCACGCGTATTCCTCCAGCAGAGCTGACCAAAAGCTTCCCATCTTCTTCCGAATCGATATTGATCATCATTTTTCCTTTGAAGTGAGCCGGATCCACGGCAAGTGCACCGTTCATTGTCGTTTCTTCTTCAGTCGTTATGACTATTTCAAGAGAGGGATGCGGAATATCATTTGCATCCAATAATGCCAAAGCATAAGCAACAGCAATTCCATTATCCGCCCCCAATGTTGTATCCGTTGCATATAACATATCTCCCACAATCCTTAATTGAAGCGGATCTTTCTCAAAATCATGAAGCGTTCCCTTGTTCTTTTCACAAACCATATCCATATGCCCCTGGATAATGACTGTAGGTGCACTCTCATATCCAATTGTGGCAGGCTTTTTAATAATCACATTCAGCGCCTCATCCTGGATTACCTCCAGGTTCCTATCCTTGGCGAAGCGAACCAGATAATCACTGATCGCTTTTTCATTAGCCGATCCTCTCGGGATTTTGGAAATCGCTGCAAAATGATGAAACACCGGATGGTTCGATAATTCTTCTAACGTGCTATACATGGAAATACACCCTTTCATTTAACATATTTGTACTGCCTATCATCCTTTCACTTTTCCAGAACGGAGCACTGCGACTTTCTTGAAAAAAGGATACAGAATGTACCCCAGGTAAACACCAATCATATTCAGGATCAGGTCATCGACATCCAAACTTCCGCGCCGAAAAACGAACTGACAGATTTCGATGCCCGAAATCGAGAGTAATGGATAAATAAATTTCCTTTTAGCCGAAGGCCCTTCCCCTTCCCTGGACAACAAATACAGACCGAATGGAATGAACAGCCCCACATTGGCGCTAAGGTTATAAAATGACACAAGCCCGTTCATTTCGTTCGATAAATATGAAAGAATCGTAGAAAAAGGAATCAAATTATATGAATATACCTGCCCTTCCGGCCGAAAGAAAAGCAAAACCAATAATGATAAAGTGTAGCCAAACAATGCTGCCTGCCATAAAAGGCGCGGAACCCTGACCGTTTCACCTCGATAATAAAGAACCGCAAACGAAACGATAAGAAGTATACAAAACCAGACAACCAAGATCACTAAAGGATTCAAATATAGTAGAAGCTGAAGGAATAAAGGCAAACCGCACAAAAACAATGCTTGCGACAGCAAAAGGGAAAGCATGAACGATTTTAGGGACATATAACTCCCCCCTTCTATTTCTTTCCAAATCATTGCATATCCTTATATCCTAGGACAACTTTAACAGCCAGTCAACAAACTGCATTAACACCGATGGGAATTCTGATTCGAATTTCAACCAAAATTCGAACCAGAAAACAAAAAAAGCCTGTTCCTCACTTTCCAGGAATCCGGCTTCTTTTTTAAAAGTTGTTGATTTCATAGTGCACGGTATTTTTTTAAGCTAATGATATTGATGGTGATAAAAACGACGGCAAAAGCCAGGAGAATGAACAAATCCAGTAAAACCTCATTGAATGTGAACCCTTTGTACATAATGCCGTTCATGGCATCCGATGCGTAATAGAGAGGCATTGCCTTGCCGATTTTTTGGAGCCAATCTGCCATGCCATCTAATGGGAAAATCCCTGTAAAGAAGACTTGCGGCACGATGACCAGCGGAATGAATTGTACCATTTGGAATTCAGATGTCGCGAAACTCGATAGTAATGTACCGAGCGATAATGCAACGAGCGCGACCAGTATATTCGTCAGTAAAACGAGCCAAATGGAGCCAACAAGGACGATATCCAATACATTGACAGCATAAAGTACGACAATTATGGTTTGAACGAGAGCGAATAAGCCATATCCGATTACATAGCCCGCTACGATTTCGTATCTTTTAATCGGGGTGGCAAGCAGCCGTTCCAACGTACCACTTGTACGCTCTTTCAAAAGCGCAATCCCCGCTATTAAAAATACAAAGAAGAAAACGAAAAAGCTGACGAGCATCGGACTGAAGGTATCAAATCCCTTTGTGTTGGCATTTCCGTAAACATATTGCTCCTCAATTGAAGGAGTGTTTTTTTCATTCCCTTGAAAGCCTTGCATCATTTGCATTTGAACGGCTTTTGCACGGGTCGGTTCGTCGTTCAATAGTGTGAGTTTCATTTTGCCATTTTCAACATGCAGCCAGCCATCCGTATCATTTTCAATCATCTTTTCCTGTGAGAATTCCTCTGCAGCCGTTACTTGAAAATCCGCTTTTTTCAATGCTTTAACGATCGTTTCATCACTGCCTGTAACAACGATATTCAAATCACTTGCTTCTGTATCGAAAATAAAATACATGAGCGTTAAAATAAGCAATGGAGCTAGGAAAAATAAAGCGAGCGTCCTTCGATCCCGGCGCATCTGCTGTGTAATACGAGTAACAAGAGAGGCAATTCTCATTTTAGGCCGCCTCCAATCCTTAAAAAAACATCATCAAGCGTTTCCACGGCAAATTGTGCTTTTAAAGCTGCAGGGGTTCCTGCCGCGATGACTTCACCTTCCCGCAGCATCGCCAATTTATCGCATCGTTCCGCTTCATCCATGACATGCGTCGTGATGATGATCGTTTTATGATCTTCATTTCTTAAACGCTCAAGTTCCTGCCAAATCGATTGTTTCAGCAAAGGGTCTATCCCTACTGTCGGTTCATCCAAAATGAGAATCTCCGGATTTTGGATGAGTGCAACCGCCAGTGACAGACGGCGTTTCATTCCCCCTGAATAATGGGCAACCCGAACGTTCAAATCACTCGTCAACTGTACGATTTCAGCTGCATATTGAATGCGTTCCCTTCGTTCCTTTTTCGAAAAACGATAAAGCTTCGCAAAAAATTCAAGGTTTTCAGCCCCCGTCAGTTCTGTATATAAAGCATCGGACTGTGCCATATAGCCGACATCCAGCAACAGTGCTTCATTTGGCACTTCTTGATCCAGAACCGTAACTTTACCCGCATCGGGCTTAATCAATCCGACAATCATTTTAATCAAGGTCGTCTTTCCGCATCCGGATGGGCCTAACAAGCCAAAAATCCCGCTTTTTTCAATATTCAGGCTCAATGGCTGAATGACCTTCTTCTGCTGAAAACCCTTAGCAATCCCTTCAATGGAAATTGCATTTTCCATTGCACACACATCCTCCCTCTTTAATTAACACGGTGTTGAGTGTATCATCATTCTAAGGTAGCATTCGGTCTAATACAATCAACACATTTGGAAAAATGTTCAGTGAAGGAGACATTCCATGGCATCGATTCATGAGGATATGGTACAAAAGACGAAAATGCAAATACAGCATCATTTTATTGCACTTGTTGAAGCAGAGGGGTTCTCACATGTATCAGTGAAGAAAATTGCAGAGCGCGCCAACATTAATCGGGGTACATTCTATTTGCATTACACAGATAAATATGAATTGATGGATCACTTACAGCAGGAATTGTTAAATGAACTTCGAACCCGCATTACTGCCATTTTGCCGAAAGAGGCTTTTTTGGCTCTTCATCAACAGCAACTTTACCCGCCTTTCATAGCGATTTTTCAATTCATCAGCGAACATGCTCACGCATTAAGGGCCATCCTTGGTGATCAGGGCGATCCTTCTTTTGCAAAAAAAATAAAGCGGGTATTCGGTGAAGTACTATTGGAGCGTTTGATCAGCCTGCATCCAGCAGCAAAAAATGAAGCATTCCGCATGTATATGCACGCCTTCCTGACATCGGCTATTTTAGGAGTGATTACTGAGTGGCTGGAGAACTGTGAAGAACAAACGGCGGAAGAAATGGCGAAAATCCATTTTCAAATCTTGAACTTCATCAGCCAATTGCGCAATTTCATCCAATGAACGATTCATTAAAGGCATGTTCCATCAACATGCCTTTAAATCGGATTACATCTTTTCCTTCGCTTCTACCTCTACATCACCAAGGGAATAATACCTCCTCTTGGAGGCCTTCATACTAAGCATCGACAATAAAATTGATAAAGCGAACATGATCAAGGAACCTGAAATCACCACGAACCGAATCGAAATGAAATGGGCTGAAAAACCAACAATTGCGGTAGTAATGATGATCAATAAAGCTTCTAACAAGCCAAAAACACTTCCGACCCTGCCCATGATCTCCACCGGAATATTATTTTGATAAAAGGTTTGAAAGCCGGTATTGGCAAAAGCCAATGAAAAGGCAATGATGAAAAATCCGATGGCGGCCAGTGAAAAGGAATTCGAAAAGGCATAGATCATATAACCTATCGAGACAAATAAAGATCCAAGACCAATCATGTGCGAGATTTTCACTTTACTGATGAAGACGGCATTGACTATGGCGCCAGCAATGATGCCTGCCCCTGCGATGCTTACAAGGAATCCGTAATCGCTGTCCGACAAAAGGAGCACGGCCTTGGCAAACGCCGCTTCTTGGGAGTCGATGGCCGTTTCCATCACCACCATGCAGCTGAATAAGAAATAAATGAGCATGATATAGGAAGATTTCCGGCTGAAGTCCAGGACGATGCCCCAATCCTTTTTCATGATGGTCCAAGACAGGTAACGACTGGATTGTTCAAGGGGATGATCCTTTTCAAGATCAGGCATGAATAAAGTGATGATACCGGATAATAATAAGGCAGCCGCGTTAATATAAATCGCTAAAACGGGCGTACCGATCAAGAAAAGGATACCCGCTAGCGCCGGTCCAATCAAAAAAGCCCCAGAATCCATTAAGCTTCGTAAGGAGTTAAATCGTTTCCTCTGTTCAACGGGAATTAATTTTGTAATATACGACCTTGATGTTGTTCCGAACATGGCCCCTGCCATATTGATCACGAACACAAGGGAATAGATGACCCAAATAGAAGAAGTCAATGGCAGCAAGACTAAGAATACCGTGCGAAATATGTCAAGTGCCGCCATTAGATTCCGCTTATTTATCCGGTCGATCACGCTCCCTGCCCACACATTCGTAAATATGGCAGCAATCGGTTTAACGATATAAAGCCCAGCTACCGCCAAGGCTGAATCAGTCATATCCAGAACGATTAAATTAAGTGCAATGAAATAAACCCAAGAACCGAAGTTGGAGATACCTATTCCGCACAATAGAATGGAGGGGTATTTCCAGGATACTAATGTATTTCTTAATGTCATCGCTTCTCCCCCTTTGACCGTACATAAAAAACCCCGTCCCCAAGCCAATGCCTCTCGGGACGAGATCGATTTGCGGTGCCACTCCCATGCGTCACTATACATCCCCAACTATCCTCGGCTGCTTTCGGGGCTCTTTCGGAAAGTGGTCATTTCATTTACTTTCCTCTTCTTTACGTCCACATTGCCATTACTAAATTTTAACATTGATGGTTCAAAACTGTAAATAACGCAAAAAAAACTCATTCAAAATAAATGAGTTTAAAAGCAAAACAAGATATGGATTTTTCGCTCGGCGTTCCTGGATAGATCATAATTGAATACCGCTAATGAATGTTGAATCAATTGAATTACCTTAGGGAAAACAATTTTAAAAACGGATTCTTTTTCTTATCCGTTATCCTTAACTCATCCATGATGATTTGATCCTCATGATCGGCTATCCATTTCCTTAGTGCATCTTTATCCTGGCATTGTGTTAAATATGTCTGGCCACCCTTGCCTGTAGCATTAATAACATATCTATTGAACGTCTTCTCCATAATTGCCCGCCTTTTTAATAAAATGTATTGAATCTTTAAATACGAATGCAATGCTTTTTTCTTTATGTTTTACAAAAGAAACATAATATATATATTACAAATTTTGATTGGCAATAGCTTGTTCTGCTTGAAAGTATTGAATAAAGTTCATCGTTGCCGGTTATCATAATCGGATTAATCGAACCTATCATAATGTGCTAACTAATATTTGTCAATACGTTTTTTCAATGTAAATAAAACGTAAATTTTCAGTTTTATTAAAGAAATATTTTTTTACAATTTAGGGGTTTACAACTGCTAAATGATGGGAGTAGAATACGTTTATCAATTTAATATATTTCGGCCTAAACTCAAGGGAATTGAGTACGGAGGACCCAATCATTTGGGGTTAATTCTGCCTTGCAGAAGGGATGAGATCAGCTCTTTCGCCATCCTACCCGTCAGCTAACTTCGTCGGCTAAAGCGAAGGAGGTCATAAGACCGCCTATTTCGGGAGCTTTTTTGCGCGTTTTTTCAGGAGCAATAGCTGTTCGATGTTTTCGCAGGTCTTTTTATTATGCCTTTAAAAAGAGTCGGAATGAGGATTGATGGTTAAGATATTCATACAGTTTTACACATTTCATTTTTATAAGTAGGGATGATCAATTTGATAAAAGCAAAAAATTTGTTAGATCCGCCCAAAATACTTGTACTCGGGTTTGCCATCCTGATACTTATCGGGTCCTATTTATTGACCCTGCCGATTTCCACTGAAAATGGCGATGGCCTTTCTTTTCTGGATGCTTTATTCACCGCAACCTCAGCTACTTGTGTAACAGGACTGGTCGTAGTGGATACGGGATCGACCTTCACCACTTTTGGTGAGTTGGTCATCTTAACACTGATTCAGATAGGCGGTTTAGGGTTCATGTCATTTGCGACGTTTTTCTTTTTCCTTCTAGGCAAAAAGATTTCTTTAAAGGGCAGGTTACTCTTGCAGGAGTCCTTAAATAATCTATCCATGGCAGGTATAGTCAGGTTAGTGAAACGGCTTTTAATTTTCACGGCCATCATTGAAGGCGTGGGTGCCCTTATCTTATCGATTCGCTTTTCTTTTGATATGCCAATGGGAAAAGCGATCTATTACGGGTTTTTTCATTCCATCTCGAATTTCAATAATGCCGGCTTTGATTTAATGGGGGAATTCAGGAGTTTGACCCCATATGTATCGGATCCATTCGTAACGCTTACCGTCGCCTTCCTCATCACGTTTGGCGGAATAGGCTTCATCGTGATGAATGAACTATACGAATATCGTGACACCCATCGTTTATCCGTACATACGAAGGTGGTTCTGATGACTAGCTTGACCCTTACGGTTACCGGCGCAATTTTAATCTTTTTATTCGAGTTCGGTAATCCAAAGACATTGCAGCCTTTATCTTTCATGGGTAAAATACTGTCATCTTTATTTCAATCGGTATCACCAAGGACAGCCGGCTCCAATACGCTGAATATCCCTGATTTGACTCAGCCTACATTACTGCTCATCATTTTCTTGATGTTCGTCGGGGCTTCACCCGGATCGACTGGCGGCGGGATTAAAACGACTACATTGGCGACGATTGTCGGAACGGTTTGGTCACAGATTAAAGGAAAGGGTGATGTGGTCTTATTCCGTCACCGCATTGTGACTGAAACGATTTTTAAAGCATTATCCGTAACATTCATTGGCGTATTCATGGTTTCGCTCATCTCCATTCTGCTGACCATCACCGAAAGCGGAACTGACTTCTTGATGATTTTGTTCGAAGCCACTTCAGCATTCGCCACCGTGGGACTTTCAATGGGTTTGACCCCAGAATTATCACCGGTTGGCAGGATGCTCATCATTTTCACGATGTTTGCAGGCCGTGTTGGTCCTTTGACTTTGGCCTTCGCTATCGCCATGAGGCGCAAACCAGATCCGTTCCGACGTCCAAAAGGAAAAATCATGATTGGTTAATAATGAATGAAGGAGTGTAAACGATGGGAAAACGACAATATGCCGTGATCGGTTTAGGCAGATTCGGAACCAGCGTGGCCCATAGATTATATTCGGCCGGCCAAGAGGTATTGGGTATTGATGTCAACGAGGAAAGAGTCGAGAATGCGGATCTGAACGTTACCCATGCGGTCATGGCAGATACGACAGAAGAAGAGACATTAAAAGCAATCGGAATCCGTAATTTCGATTGTGTCATCGTAGCCATCGGAAATGACATGCAATCGAGCATTTTAACTACCTTGCTTTTAAAAGAGCTTGGGGTCAAAAAAGTCATCGCCAAGGCACTTAATAAAAATCACGGTCAGGTGCTCACTAAAATCGGTGCCGACTGGGTCATCTATCCTGAGAGGGATATGGGGGAACGGGTCGCGAATCAGCTTCTTTCCCCTAACATGCTGAACTATATAGAGCTTTCTAAAGAATACAATATCGAGGAGATCATCCTCCCCAAGAGTATGAAGGGTAAAAGCCTCAGGGAGCTTGATTTGCGGGCAAAATATAATATTAGCGTCATTGCCATCGTGAGTAATGGAGAAATTATCATAGCACCCTCACCGGATCAGGATATCCATGAAAAAGATATGCTTTTAGTGGTTGGCAATAAAGAAGATCTAGCCGTCTTTGCCAATATTGAATAATCCGGAAGGTTCCGGCTCTTGCTTTATGTAGCCCGATACCTATTTTGAATGCTAATACATGCGGGAAGACCGCCATATGGAGGTCTTCTCGATGAAATGTATAACGAGCATCCCCGCGCCCTGGATATGTATGTATTATTTTGTCGTACGGATTGCTTGGGCAAGAGTGGACTTTATCGTCACTTTATCAAAAGGCAGTTGAAGCTTAACGGCAGTCATGGCTATTTCCGGCCGAAGTCCTGAAAGGGTTGTTTGAATTCCTATCAAATGTAAGGATTCAATCAATTGAGACAGCTGGTGTGCCGATCCGCTATCTATTGCATGAACGCCAGATAGATCAATGAAAAGTCTGGTGACATTTTTTCCAGCGCACTTTTGTAATGTGTTTTCAAGCAAGGACATGCCCCTCATCGTGTCAATATCGCCTATCAGGGGAAGCAGCGCCGTGTTTTCTTTAAGCGAAATGATGGGTGTGCTCAATTCATCGATCGTTGCCTGTTGTGCCTTCATGATTTTATTGGCATATCTATGATTCGCTTCAGTGAACCTCTCCATCACTTCACTGAACACCTTCACCACTATCCGATACCAGGAATTTACTTCCTCCTGTGTATATTTGTCCCCATGCAATTCCACAAACCGGTCAATATAATCCAGGTATTGCTCTTGCGTTCGGAAAAACTCCCTCAATATAAAATAGATGGGTGTGTTTAAATGCTGCTCATCCTGACCCATATCTTCAATCCAATCACCAAGCTGCTTAAAGAATTCTCTCTCCTCTGTATCAAAGACCTGAAAGAAACGTAAATGAAATTCATTATTTTGCTGCTTAAGTTTTTTAATCACTTTGGGATCGGATGAACTATAAACACCCGACTTATCACTTTTTTTCAATGATGTGTACCAATCCTCAGTCAATTGTGCTGCCACACCCAATAAAAAGGAATATAATTCTTTATTTATGTGCATAAACTCCTCCTATTTAGTTTTTTATAAAGCATTCAATTGGTCTCAGCAGTCGATAAACCTAACGCTGAAATCGGCATTGTCAGGTTATTGAAATATCATCAAAAAGCAAGCATCGAAGACAACCTCTTCCATACTTAAAATCTTATGATCTGATGCCCCATTTCCCCCTCTTTCCATATACCTTCCCAGCTGTTTTTAAAACCATGCAACCACTGTTTTTTTAAAAAAAGATCAGCAAAACCTTCATCTATCATTCTGGTAAATCTACGTTCCCAAAACTTTATAGTGTTGTTATAGTTTACCATTTTCATTTTTTGTTAACAAATCCCCACTTTTCTTCATTACAAAAAAAGGACCTGATCCCAGATCCTCCGTTTAAAGCCATTTCGCCTTCTCACTTCATAAATAAAGCCGTCCATAAACCTTGCACCCCAAAGCTTTCATCCGTTTGTTCCATTCTCCTCATTTTCCGTATTTCCACCGCTTCAAATTCATTGAAGATCAGTCTGAGTTTTTCTTCAGTAAAACCTAATCCGCCTTTAAGGCTCCTCTGCCTATATACTTCCCAATCCGAGATGTCTGCCCCACCCAATATGCCGCCTTCGACAAAACAAGTAATCGAATACAACCCCTTAGGCCTTAATGCTTTTTTCACCATCTCCAAATAATTGATCCTTCGATGTGGAGCAATATGGTGAAAACAACCTGAATCATACACGAAGTCATATTGCCCTTTTGCAATATCCAAATCAAAAATATTCCTTTGAATGAAGTTCACGTGGACATTTTTATCTGCTGCCCGTTCTTTTCCCCATTCAAGGGCTTCCTTCGAAATGTCCACCGCATCAACGGAACAGCCCTTTTGAGCAAGGTAAATGGCATTTCTCCCAGGTCCGCATCCAAGCTCAAGAACCTTTCCTGGCCCAATTAACCGATCATCAAAATATGAAACCAAATTCTCATCAGGGAAATCCCAAAAAAAGGGAACCCCTCTTTCACGGTCTTCATAAAAACCATCCTAGAACCCAGCTGGCTCACGCAATAATGAGTCCAGCATGTTCAATAGATCTTCGTAGGTTGTAATCGTTTCCGACAAAACCATCACCTCTTCCATTGTATCCCGCCATTTAATTATACTGATTTCGGCCAGTGCCTATGTAACAGCTGCATCAAAAATGTGTTACATATGACGATCAGACACCATTGGACCTTGTTGTTTATATAATGGTCACTGGAATTTAAAGGTATCAAAAATGCATTCAAACTGCCTTCTGATGGTATGATCCATTCTTACTTAATAACCTGGCGATCAGCTCATTATCCATGTTAGGGAAGACAGGGATTTTATACATGCATGTCA
Source organism: Peribacillus sp. NPDC096448 (assembly GCF_044762675.1). NCBI lineage: Bacteria > Bacillati > Bacillota > Bacilli > Caryophanales > Bacillaceae > Peribacillus > Peribacillus sp. NPDC096448. The sequence goes on from NZ_JBIWEU010000012.1 coordinate 67,857, forward strand.
AATATTACATGCTCTTTACAACGGGTCAGGTTTAGCTTCCAAATAACAAAACTAAAGCTCTATTCAGATATGCTTATCATTCAACCGCCCATCCCCCCTGCCGAACCTTTAGACTTTCACTTCAAACTCTTTAACGTAGACAGCATTCCCGGTGATTTCAATATCATATGTGTCATCGTTTTTGGTAGCCGTAACGTGAACTCTGCCATCCTTTCCGATTTCATGTCCTTGTTCGATTAACAGTTGCACCTCATCTTCAAGATCATCCTTTATGTATTTTGCATAATAAGCGCCCATTACACCTGAAGCCGTTCCTGTAACCGGGTCTTCAAGCGTACCCGAAAATGGCGAGGAAAAATGCCGGGCATGGATATGGGCATCCTGATCGTACGTTTCCAGGCAAAAGGGATGAACGGAAGCTCTTGGCATTTCCTTTAATATTTGTGGAAACAGGTTATTGTTCGCCTTCATCTTTTTGAATGCATTGCGGTCTTTTATCGGAATCAGTAAAGTCCATAAACCTGTACTTCCATAAATAATAGGCAATTCCGCTTCTAGATCTTCTATATCAAGTCCGAGGGAACTGGCTAAGCCAACTTTATCTCCGTTAAACGCTTCATCGTAATATATATATCAAGATCCGCCGTCGTATGGATCTTGATTGGCAATATTCCCGCTCCTGTTTCAATCATCAGCTCATCTTTATTCAACAATCCCCTGGTCTTCAGTGCATGGATGGTGGCCATTGTCGCGTGTCCGCAAAGGTTCATTTCGTGCCCCGGTGTAAAATAACGGATTCTAAGATCGGCAATATCGGACTCCATGGGAAAAGCGGTTTCATTGAACCCGACCTTCATCGCTATAACCTGCATTTCCTTTTCCGTCAGTCCATCCGCATCTAAAACCACACCTGCCGGATTTCCTTTATTCGGTTTACTGCTGAACGCATCGTAATGAAAAACCCTTACCGTTTTCAAATCTAACATCTCCTATTAAATGAATGGTGCTTCTCTTGAATAGTAATTCTATATCTCTATCAATATCCCTTTTTCGTCCTTATTAAGTGAAACAACCATTGCCGACCCCACAGGCGCTTGCTTTGATGAGGCTTGGCAGACAGCCGGCGGAAAGGGAGCGGATCTCTGAAATCAGCTGCAACCTAATAAAAAAACTGCAGGCAAACTCGGATTTCTTAGAGTTTGCCTGCAGTCTGAAACGACTTTCGGCCCCCAAGGGACCATTAATTCATTTGAGATTTATGCCATTTCCACGCACTTTCAATGATTTCTTCCAAATCTATTGATGCTTTCCAACCAAGTTCTTCATATATCTTATTGGCCGAAGCTACCAGGCGGGCTGGATCTCCAGGGCGACGGTCTGCATACTCTACAGTCGGTTTAACTCCTGTGACTTTTTCGCAAGTGTCGATTACATCCTTAACCGAAAACCCTTTTCCATTCCCAAGATTGTAGATGGCCGTATCCTTCTTCCCGGATAATAGGGCTTGAAGCGCGATTATATGAGCTTGGGCTAAATCCGTTACATGGATATAATCGCGAATGCAAGTGCCATCTTCTGTATCATAGTCCGTTCCAAACACGGAAATCTTCTCACGTTGACCTAATAAATGCTGTAAAATGATAGGAATCAGGTGTGTTTCCGGATCATGGCTTTCACCGATTTCTGCTGACGCATGTGCTCCGGCCGCATTAAAGTAACGCAAGACGACATAATGGAGTCCATATGCATTTGCAAAGTCCCCTAAGATTTGCTCTACCATCAATTTTGAGCGGCCATATGGGTTAATCGGATTGGTTGGCTGATCTTCATCAATCATATCCACATTTGGTATCCCGTACGTAGCTGCCGTTGATGAAAAAATGAAATTCTTAACATCATGCTTGAGCATGGTATTCAACAATGTAAGAGTGGCACCTACATTATTATCATAATATTTATAAGGATCTTGAACAGACTCCCCGACCAAGCTATTGGCGGCAAAGTGCATAACAGCTTTAATGGGATATTTAAGGAATATTTCATTCAAGACCGCTTCATCCCCTAAATTCCCTTCCACCAAGATGGCCTTCGAATCGACCAGCGAACGAAATCCAGTTGAGAGATTATCCAGAATGACAACCTCTTCAGTTTTCACTAACTCTTTTACAAGATGACTTCCAATATATCCTGCACCGCCAACGACCAAAATCATATAGAATTTCCCCTTTTACTTTAAGCTTAAATGAATCATAACCAATTCCGCAACCTATATATGTGAGGCTCTATTAATAGAACCTCCCTCATTTTATAAGCATTTATTGAAGGTTTCCATGGCCAATCCATTATATTGGGTGTAATCAAACTTCGCTAGTTTAGGATTATCATTATTAACCATGGTAGATAAGCCCTTTTCCAGTCCATCTATGCTATTTTCGACAAGTAAACCATATTTACCGTTTTCCAAAACGGTTCGGTTAGCCACAATATCCGTAGCCATGATTTTCATTCCTAACGTCATGGCCTCCAATAAAACCATAGGCTGCCCTTCATAATGTGAGGAAAGAACGAAGCAGTCACATTTTTCCATGAACGAAAATGGATTTTCAAGCTGGCCCAAAAGATGAATGGAATGATTTAAGTCCAGCTCATCAATGATTGCCTGCAAATCTTCCTTTAAAGGTCCTTGTCCTAAAATATACAGTTTACTATTTTTGTGTTTCTCATGAAAGCCTGCGAATGCACGAATCAAATTATCTTGCCCTTTTTCAGGAGATAACCTTCCCATATTGACAAAGTTAAAATCATTTTTATCAGGATATGGAACGAACTGATCATTCACTTCCAATCCATGGACCTCTTGTACGATTAACGCCTGTTTATCGATCCAGCCTATAGATATCCCACCCAATAATATATGGGCATAAGTACCAAGTTGAGTAACCGCTTCTTTATCGAATTCCACAATCCGGCCATTAAAGGTTGGCCCATTTTCCAAGACCATGGCATCTTGCAGTCCATAAGGCTTATCCCAAATATGATAATCGCCCAAGTTAATTTCGGCAGTGCCGCGCACTTCCCGTTCCTTTAACAGGATTGGCTCTTCTATGATTTCGAATGCCCCCGTATTTAACCAGCCTATTTTCTTATTATCGATTTCGAAAAGGTAATAGCCGCCTTTGTTGGTTCTGTTATACTTTATGATTCGGACGATTTGCCCTTCAAAATCGATTGCCTTGCTCACTCTTTTAGCCTTGTAGTTCGGATATGCCTTCGTCCAGATTGTATGATCTTCCGGGTTAGCTATTTTTCCGTACTTCTGATTGCCGGTGTTTATTTCCTTCAGCGTTCTATTCTCGATCTTATCAATGAACTTTTTATTGTTTTTATAGTTTCTCGATATTATATACTTTCTTTTCATCATGATTTGCAGCTTGTCATTAAAGCTCATGTCTTCATTGATTGTACAATGTTCAAGGATGGATAAAGCAGCATTATCTATCCAGCCTATTATCTTGTCTTTTACAGATATTCTGCTATAAATCGAATGCTGGGTTTTTGCTTCCCTATCAACTTTTACAATGACCCCTTTAAAATCATGACTGCCGGAAACTTTGTACGTTCCTTCAACTTTATACGGCAGGGACCAAATATAGTTCGATCGAGGTCTTACTAACCTTGCAATTTTATCCACTTCTTTTTCATAAATGATGCTGTCTGGCAGCAGCTCCACAGCTTCTTCACTAATCCAGCCTATTATTTGATTGTCATGGCTGAATTTGTAAAAAGTCTTTTGATCAGCATGGGCTTTTCTCGAAATCACGATTTCAGCACCTTCAAATCGTTCTTCCAATGGAAATTGAGCGGCATTCGAAATTCCCGGAAGGGTATTCCAAACAGGGTTATCCTTGACATCCCATAATATCGCCCTTGCTTTGAAGTTTTCTGTGATCATTGCCTTTTCATCATTTTCGATAACTTCAGGTTCATTTGACTCGATTTGAAGGATTTTATCCGGGTTGATAGAATTCATTACAAAATCAAATTTATCGAAGTCTGCATACTCCAATAGATTCTTTCGGTTTAATTCCATCGTTCCCTCAGAAACGCTTACCAGTTTATCAAATCGATTGTATACCGAAAATATCCCTCTTAGATTAATACGGTGAGGTCTCTTTCCGTTAATGATGCGCTCACTATCAGAAAGCAAATCATTATGCATATAGCAAACTTTCTTTTTTGCATCTGCCGCCAGCAGGTATTTCGCCCAATAATGGCTATAACCGCTAAAATCGATAACAAAATCAAACTTTGTTTTGCCGAATAAACGTGCATGCTCCCTAATATAGGCATTTTCCGGGTAAAGCTTCTTCCCTAAGAAACCTCTTTCCCCTCTGTTATGGATGAATTTATCTTTGTAGACTTCCAAAATTTTATACACAGGCAAGCCTGGTTTGAATAGAAAACGCACATTCTTATTAACCTTGCCCATATTTTTCAAAACCTCGTACGAGTGAGGAGTGGCAGTGAAACAGCTGACATCATATTTATCATAATCAATATTATTCATTAAGTTAAGGAAAGAGGATGTAATCCCGTTATCCCTCAAACCGCCTGGATAAATTAATATTTTTTCCTTTGCGGAATCCAGCCCGGTAATTGTGTTCAGTTGTTTCGTAGACTTATTGAAAATATTTTTGACTATTCTCTCCGTTACTTTTCCATCCTCATGGTTCGTGAATTTTTCCTGCATTTTTTTATATTTATCGGAATATCTCAATTTCACATTTTTAATGTCTTTAATGGCTAGCGCCAATTCTTTTGAGTTAAAAAGCATTGGTCCCGGAAGTTCATCATTTTGGAGATATTGTCCCCTTTGCTCTGCATAAACGTCCGTATCCCAAGTGTAAAATAGAATTGGCTTATCGGTAACAAGGTAATCAAAGAAAATGCTGGAATAATCCGTGATAAGCAAATCGACTGCAGCAAGCAATTCATTTGTATCCACATGGTCTGGTATTAGCCGATCCTTGATTTCCGAATGCTTGGCCGCTTCTTTATATAGAAATGGATGCACCTTAATAAATAGGTTATATTGTTCACCGATTTGACTTTGTAAATAATTAATATCTGCAATGATTTGAAGAAGATCGTTATCTACCTTGGCCAGGTTCGTCCCCTTCCAGGTCGGGGCATATAAAATATTTTCCTTAGCATCACTGATTTTCAAACCCAGGGTCCTTAGATAATCCTTATACTCCCCCGGATCCGTATTGAGCGTCAAATCGATCCTCGGATATCCTTCTTCTATTATTTCACCTTTATACAATCCATTTAACTTATAGCTATGTGTAAATATGTTCGTAGTATGGGCATTAGGGCTCAAAATGAAATCTGCACTCAAAAAGTTCCTGACGACGTTTTGAGAGACCGAAGGGTTACCGGGTATATCAAAGCCCATATTCTTAAGGGGCGTTCCATGCCAGGTATTGATGTAAACTTGATCGCTTTTAGGGATGAAGAAAGACTGGAATGTGGAATTATTGATTAAATACTCACTTGTTGCCAACCACTTTAAATATTCCTTTGAATTACGCTGAACAAATTGAACATTCGGCATATCCTTATACTTCGCTATTACACCTGAGAGGACACTGAAATCCTGGATGGACCAAATGTGCATAAAATCTTGATAGTCCTGATTTTCCAGCATATATTTAAACATCGCGTATGGACTGTCAGTCATACTGTTACCATCACGGCTCTCATATAGAATCGTGTTTTTTTGAATTTTTAATTTCTCATAATACTTTGCATATCTATTTACACGCTGATGATTTTCCTTTAATAGGAAATTAACAATAGGCTGTTTAAGGAAATCGACTTTTCTTTTTATTACCTTCTTATTCACTAAATAGGCATCCCCTTTTATGGATTTATATTCACCATTCAAAATTATGTTTGCATTTCATTAACCAAAAATAACAACTATGAATGATCAATAGTTGGAGATTTTTTATAAATAATTACTCTATTAAATTAAAAGATCATTTGTCCACTGCCTTGTGCAGTTCGAGGATATTTTCCATTACTTTTATAATGTCTTCTCTTAAATCGGGACGTTGCAGGGCAAATTCAATTGTCGTTTTCACAAAGCCATCGACAACTCCGACATCATAGCGTTTTCCTTCAAAATCGTAAGCAAAGACACTTTGGATTTCATTCAGTTTTTGGATGGCATCCGTTAACTGGATTTCTCCGCCAGCCCCTGTTTCCTGCTTGGCCAGGAAATCGAATATTTCCGGAGTCAGTATGTATCTTCCCATGATGGCTAAGTTGGATGGTGCCGTTCCTTGTTTTGGTTTTTCGACGAAACGGTTCACTTCGTATCTTCTGCCCTCTTGCGTAAGCGGGTCAATGATGCCATATCTATGTGTTTCGCTCTCATTCACCGGCTGCACACCAATGATGGACGAACCTGTCGCATCATATTCGTTGATTAATTGACGCAGGGAGGGCACATCGCTTTCTACGATATCATCGCCTAAAAGGACGGCAAATGGCTCATCACCAATAAAGTTACGAGCACACCAAACAGCATGTCCGAGGCCTCTCGGTTCTTTTTGCCTAATGTAATGGATATTAGCCAAATTGGATGGGTATCGCACCTTCTCCAATAAATCGAATTTCCCTTTTTCACTCAAGTTATTCTCTAGTTCGTAAGCATTATCAAAATGATCTTCTATCGCTCGTTTATTCTTTCCTGTGACAATGATTATATCTTCAATTCCCGCTTTCACGGCTTCTTCTATAATATATTGAATAGTAGGTTTATCGACAATTGGCAGCATTTCTTTAGGCATGGCCTTCGTTGCGGGCAAGAATCTAGTTCCCAATCCCGCTGCAGGTATAATGGCCTTTTTAACTTTTTTCATATTTGTAACTCCTTCATATTAGGATAAATCAACAAAAAAAACCATTTTTTTCTGAATCATCCTTTTCATAGTAACATAGACTCGTTTTTTGTAAATATATTAACAGAAAAAATTCCTTCATTTGTAAACACATCCATAATATTTAAGGCCTTTCCCTGACATTTGAGGAAAAGGCCTTATTTTTCTTAATTACAGCTCATAGATCTAAAGACTTATCCATTCAGCACTATTGATCATCTCATCCCTTCAATTTCCGCTCGGCTTCCTCCTTATTGGTGCCCACCGTTCGCGCCGCTTTGATCCTCATATTGATCTTTCAGCGATGAATGATACAGAGAGTCTGCGCAAAACGATTTCAGAAGTTACTATCATAAAAAAAGACGTCACCCCAGAGGAGAGACGTCACTAAATTATTCAGCTTCGGCAACAACGGTAAAGCGTTGGTTGATGTGCTGCGGATTTTCAATTTCATCAAGTACTGCAAGGGCAAAATCGGCATAACTTACATAGCTTTCACCCTTTGAGTTTACAAGCAGATTGTCTTTACCCAATTTATATCGACCTGTTCTATTTCCTTGCGGATCAAAGAAGGCGGAAGGACTGATGAACGTCCATTGGATGCCCGTGGCGTTTTGCAGATCTCCAAGGTTCTTGGATTGATTATACGCTGTTGCAAAGTATTCTTTAGGGAACTCAGGCGTATCCAGTACACGGATCGTTTTTGCCTCGTCAACGAAAAGGCTTCCAGCTCCGCCAACAACAATCAGTTTCGTTTGAGGAGCCCCTTTCATTGCCTCAATCAAGGTTTTTCCTGCATCGACATGCAGATGTTCTTTCCCTGGAGCAGCGCCAAAGGCATTCACTACCACATCGAATTCTTTAATATCTTCCGCTTTCAGATCGAATACGTCTTTTTCCAGTACGGATGCTCCTTGAATTTGGACTTTAGCTTCATCCCTGACAATGGCCGTAACTTCATGTCCCCTAGTCAATGCTTCCTTTAAAATCAGACTTCCAGCTTTTCCGCTCGCACCAATAATACCGATTTTCATTTTAAATTCCTCCTATATTGTTTTTGAAATATTAGTTGTAACTAAATTACTTACATGTAATAATATAAGTTACAGGTTGCCTTTTTGTCAACTATATTATTTAGAGCGAAGTTTCGCAGATATATTGCTGATTTCGCAGATATATCCGGAGTTTTCGGAGATATTTCCTGACTTTCGTCGATATAATCCAATTTTCGGAGATATATTGCTGATTTTTTCATCCGTTATAAATAAAAAAGCACCATTCCTTTTAGAATGGTGCGCTTAATTACATGCTGATTTTCTTTTTCATTAGCAGTGCCATGCAGATTGTGATGAGAGTAAAGGCGATAAAGGACAAAAACGGAATCGTGATGAATCCTAGCCAATTTATATACTCACCTGAGCAGGGAACACCGCTTTGGCACATTTCGAAATGCTGTAGTGCAGGAATTTTTTGCAGACTATAGTGATACCCTGACACCAACATGCCCAAAATCGATAATGGGAGGATGTATCGATGGATTTTCAGGTCCTGTTCATAAAATGCCCGGCCCAATAAGATAACGAGCGGGTACATCAAGATCCTTTGATACCAACAAAAGGTACAGGGTACATAATGGAGAATCTCACTAAAGTAGAGACTTCCAGCAGTGGCGATGATGGACAGGATCCAAGAAAATAATAGTGGCTTGTTCATCACTATTTCTCCTTCGCTGCATCATCAACCATTTTAACTAAATCATCGATTGTATTTCCTTCAAACTTCTTGCCATTGACAAATAAGGAAGGAGTTCCAGTAACGCCCAATTCGTCGGCCAACTCCATATCCTTGTTCCATTGGTCCTCGGACTTTTCGGCTTTAAAAGAGGTAACGACCTTTTTCACATCTTTGTCGGTTGCGATTTCTTTCAATGTTTCTTCTAAGAATTTGTCCGTAAAGACATCTTCCTTTTCATATTTCAGGTCATCTGGCTGCTTATCGAACAAAAGCTCATGGAATTTCCAAAAGGTCTCATTTCCCAATTCCTGATAAACACTTTCCGCGAATTTAGCGGATCTGGTTGAATCGACGTTAATGAACGAATAATTCATGAAATAAAATTGCGCTTTTCCCGTTTCAATCAATTCACTTTGTATAGAAGGGAAGAATTGCTCCTCGAATGTCTTGCAGACTGGACATTTATAATCCCCAAATTCCACTATTTGGACAGGAGCCGATTTTTCTCCCAAATAAGGTTGTGATTTATAATCGATTTCATTAACGGCGGTATCTTCGTCTTTCCCATTTGCTAAAAATATAAAGCCAATAATGATTACAGCGATTAACCCGATGATCCAAAACGTGAATGCAGAAGATTGTTTTTGATTACCCTTTTTTTTATTAGCCATCATATACCTCCATCACTTGTAGTTGTGTCGCTATTCCTTATCCAGCCATAGCGGCCGATTTCAGTTCCCCCTTCCTGTACCTTTCACCTGTAACTGATTCATTTACACGTTATAATATAAGTTTCACCATGCTTGTTTGTCAATTACACATACCTTTTATTTTTGACTTTGAAGAAACGGCGTGGCTTGACAAGGAAACGTTTAATGGATAAATATTATTCTTACAGGCCATTATAACTTGTAACCACTTGAATTACATGTTAAATAATTTATACTATATAGGAATAGAGATTTTAAAGGAGAGAAAAAAGAGATGTCCATCAGTACCCGCTTTTCCGTAGGAATCCATATATTATCTCTTTTAGAAATAAACAAAGAAGGCGTTAACACTTCCGATTTTATTGCAAAAAGTGTAAACACCAACCCAGCCTTAATCAGAAAAATCACCGGCATGCTGAAGAATGCAGGTTTAGTGAATGTTCGGCCGGGTATCGCCGGAGCGACATTGGCCAAGGAATTATCGGATATCGCTTTGCTCGATGTTTATCACGCTGTCAACGTTGTCTCCGATAAAGAATTATTTGGAATCCATGAAAATCCTAATCCAGCATGCACTGTTGGAAGAAATATACAAGATACAATAGAGCCCATCTTTTCAGTTGCTGAACTTGCCTTGGAAAAGGCGTTGGGAGTGGTGACGATCGAGGATGTCGTCAAGGGGATTCTGGAAAAGGATAAAACTAAATAACAAAAAAACACATGAGCCGGGCTCATGTGTTTTTTCCTGTTTCCTTATTTATACTTAGGAACCTCTATCGTCAATTTATAGGAATCTAATAAACTATATAAATTATAAATCTGTTTCACTTGTTTTGTTGCCCAGCCAATATCAGTCGCATACTGGTGTGTTGCATATCCATATTTCTCTGCAGCTGTAGGATTCCATCTCATTTTATAAAGCGTGTCCTGTCCAGAAGAGATATACCCTTTGGCGATGAATTCGGCACCGCCTATGATGGCCGCTTCCGGAGTGAACCAGCCTGCATTATAGGCGTATTGAGCGCCGCTGCTTAGCGCCGTTCCGTCAAATGCTCCGACTCCATACATATTATAGACCGTTTTCCCGTTCACCTTTACGCCAGTCGCTAATGGTGAGGTGCCATTCCCGGTCTCCAGCAAAGCGTGTGAAATCAGGTAGATTTCATTTACCCCATATTTTTCCCCTGCCGCAGTGAAGGTTGCAGCTTGGCCTTGTAGTATCCCTTTACCTGAAAGGATTCTATTATTCACTTCAGAAACGTTCATGCTGGTGACTTGGGAGAGCTTGACGAATTGGAATGAATTTACTGGATCATTCACAAAATTATTCGGGTTAAGATTATATTCTATTTCTTCCGGACTGGCATTTACCCATGTCTTGTTATAGTCCACCTCATACCAATAGTATCCGTCAGAGCCCCTTACTTTTGATTTAATATTCAATGATTGGTTATTGCTGACAGGACCGACTACCCAATAATTAGAACCGGCTCCGCCCCTGACACGCCATCCGGTTCCTTTAACTGTACCTTTTGTTGAATTGATTAAAGATAATCCATCTTCACGTATGTAGGTCTTATACTTCTTATCCGTTTGACCATTAACGGCCATTTGAATTTCAACCATCTTTTCCATCGTAAGATTATACTCTTTATCGATCCTGATTATCGATCCATTCGAACTTCCCGGACCTTCCGCTGCTTTGGCCGTTAAATATTGCGTACTGACATATCCGGTTTTTCCATTGGCCGTGACTCTTGACCAGCCATTAGACTCTGAATACACCGTTACGGCCGTATTGTTTACAAGCTTGGTTATAATTGAAGCGGAAGCAGATGCTGCAGACCGCATATTCAGACTCGAGCCATCATTCACACTTACATATTTAACTAATGTGTTTTCTTCTCCATCTGGATTCAGCCCCGGTACAGAACCAGGCTTCGTTGCAGATAGATATTTCGTACTGACATAACCTTCTCCGCCATACGCTTTAACTTTTGACCAGCCATTTGATTCCGAGATGACTTCAACCTCTACACCCCTTGCCAATTTCACAATGACGGAAGCATTATCTGACGGTTTATTCCGCATATTCAATGAACCCGAACTGACATTTACATATTTCATCGTCGTTTTTTCAGGTATGGATGGTTTGGAGTCCGCTCCAGGCTTTGTCGTGGAAAGATAGTCAGTGCTGACATACCCATCCTTCCCATTTGCCTTGATTTTCGCCCATCCATTGGATTCCGAATAGACCGTCACTTCCGTTCCTTTTGACAGCTTTGCGACTATGCCCGCGCTATCCGACCCGCTTTTTCGCATATTGAGCGTTCCAGAGCTTACGTTTACATATTTCGTCGTCGTTTTTTCAGGCGTGACTGCCGTTGAACCCGTTCCCGGTTTTGTTGTCGATAGATATTTGGTGCTGACATGTCCGTCTTTTCCATTGGCTTTGACCTTGGCCCAGCCTTTGGATTCCGAATAGACCGTCACTTTCGTTCCTTTTGACAGCTTTGCGACTACGCTCGCGCTTTCCGATCCGCTTTTTCGCATATTGAGCGTTCCAGAGATCACGTTTACATATTTTGTCGTCGTTTTTTCAGGCGTGGCCGTCGATCCCGATCCCGGCTTTGAAGCAGACAGATATTTGGTGTTGACATATCCGTCTTTTCCATTGGCTTTGACTTTCGCCCAACCATTGGATTCCGAATACACCGTCACTTTCGTTCCTTTTGAAAGTATGGCGACTATGCTTGCGGTAGCTTTTCCACTTTTTCGCATATTGAGTGATCCCGTGTTCACGTTCACATATTTCGTCGTCGTTTTTGCAGGTGTGACTGCCGTTGATCCCGACCCTGGCTTTGAAGCAGACAGATATTTATTGCTGACATATCCATCCTTTCCATTGGCTTTGACTTTCGACCAGCCATTGGATTCCGAATACACCGTCACTTTCGTCCCTTTTGAAAGGATGGCAACTATGCTTGCGGTAGCTTTTCCACTTTTTCGCATATTGAGTGAACCCATGCTCACATTCACATATTTCGTTGTCGTTTTAACTGTCGCCTCAGCTTTGGTTACTGTTCCAGGCTTCGTTGCCGATAGATACTTCGTGCTGACATATCCATCCTTTCCATTGGCCTTGATTTTCGCCCAGCCTTTGGATTCCGAATACACCGTGACCTGTGTGCCTCTTGTCAGCTTTGCGACTATGCTTGCACTATCACTACCGCTTTTTCGCATATTAAGTGAACCTGTGCTCACATTCACATATTTTGTTGTCGTTTTAACGGCCGCCGAAGCTTTTTTTGCCGCTCCTGGCTTCGTTGCCGATAGATACTTGGCACTGACATATCCTTCTTTTCCATTGGCCTTGACCTTTGCCCAGCCTTTGGATTCCGAATACACCGTCACCTGTGTGCCCCTTGTCAGCTTCGCGACTAAGCCTGCACTATCACTACCGCTTTTTCGCATATTAAGTGAACCTGTGCTCACATTCACATATTTCGTTGTCGTTTTAATGGTCACAGCAGTTTTCGTTAAAGTCCCTGGCTTCGTTGCCGATAAATACTTGGTACTGACATATCCTTCTTTTCCATTGGCTTTGATCTTCGCCCAGCCTTTGGATTCCGAATACACCGTGACCTGTGTGCCATTTGCCAGCTTTGCAACTATGCTTGCACCTTCCGTCCCGTTTTTTCTCATATTGAGCGATCCGGAATTCACCTGCACAAACATGACGTTTTCAATATTGGCCTGTTCCGCATGTAGTGGAGCTGCAGATATTTTTTCTTCGAAAGCAACTGTAGACAACACTGCAAAACAGAAAGTTGGTATAATTAATTTCTTCATCTCATTCTCCCTACTAAAGAATTATATTTTTAACATTTATTTAAATATCGGTTAAAATCAGTATAATAATATAGGTAAATATGCTCATTCATCTAAAATATATCATATTCCTTTAGATCTACAGGGAGATAAAGGTGATTGTAACATAATAGTAAACTAATAGACATTTATGTAATTAAATAGAAATATTCGCAATGAACCTTATACGCCAAGCAAATGATGAATATAAAATATATTGATATAATTAATTACCACTCAAATTAATGCTAATGAGACGAGCATCTTTCTGCCTAAACCGAATATATATAAAGGGTAAGCACACGATCCTTATATTTGACGGAACGAGGCAATAACCTATATAATTACTGTATATAACTTATAAGAATCCTTCTGTTAAGGGGAGTAGCTATACAATAAAGTCGTCAGTACAGGATGGAATCCTCGGCTTTATTGGCAACTGATTTTAGTTGTTTGCAAGACCTTGCCGATTATTTGGTGAGGTCTTTTAATTTTTTAAAAGACGGTATAACCAATAATCGGTTATACCGTCTTTTTCGATTCGAAAAAATTGCACAATAGAGGTGAAAAGTATGCAGAACTATAATGAATTAGCTCAAAGCGTTAAGATTTCCGATGATAAAAAACATATATTGCTCGATGCCGACCCATCTTTATCACTGATCGGAAAAGGCCGAAGCGCATATGTATTCCGAATACATTCCACCAATAAGGCGCTAAAAGTGTTTTTCCCGGATCATACTCACACAGCTAAAGTTGAAGCTGAAATATACAAAACCGTCCAATCCATCGAATACTATCCAACCCTATATGATGCGGGGGTAAATTACCTGGTTATAGATCACATTGAAGGCAACACTCTTTTTGAATGTTTAACATTGGGAATCCCGATAACAGAAGAAAACATTGCGGAGATAGACCATGCGCTGCAATTGGCAAGGAAAGAGGGATTGAATCCTTCGGATATCCATTTACGAAACATCTTCATAACTTCTGAAAAAAAGGTGAAGATCATTGACGTTGCAAGGTTTAAGCAAGTGAAATCCTGCAATCAGTGGCACGACTTGAAAAGCGCTTTTCACCTTTTCTATTCGAAGTCATTTTTTCCGAAGAAGATCCCCAGCTTCATACTGAATTCCATTGCAGCGATTTATAAAAAAAGATTTCTGCCCATCTGATCCTTACTATAAAAAAATCACATTGGAGGCACACATATGAAAAAAATAATGACCTTTGCGCTGCTGTCCATCCTTACATTAAGCGGATGCTCAGCTTTAGAAGAAGTCAATTCATCCTTGGAGTATGCAGATAATGCGACGGAGTATGTAAATACCGTTAAGGATTTTGCCAATGAGGTGCCCGCAATGTCACAGGACGCCGTCACGAATGCAGAAGCAAGAGCAAATCTTGAAAAAGAACTGGAATTGATGAAAACGGAGATTGAAGAATTCGATGCAACTGAACCACCCCAAATCGCTGAAGGCATCCATGAGAAGATCGTCAGCTCAAATCAACAGCTTTCAGATGGAATTGAATTATATCTGAATAATATTGAAAAGGGCCAAATTGACCCTAAGGCATTGGATGATTCAGAGATGATGAAATCAATCGATAATATAACTAACTTGGCAAAACAAATTGAAGAGTTGGGTAATTAAGCGTCCTGCAATGAATAAAAAGGAATCGCATGAAACAAATTATTGACATGAAACCAAAAGGTTTTATATAATTGAAAAAGCGAAACCAATTGGTTTCATATTTTCAATTAAAAAGGAGAAACAGTATGGAAAATACATTACAGGATATCAAGAAGACAATTATTCTTGAAGCACCTATCCAAAAAGTTTGGGATACAGTTTCGACTGCAGAGGGCATAGCTTCATGGTTCATGCCAAATGATTTTCAACCGAAAGTGGGACATGAGTTCCATGTGCAATCACCCTTCGGTCCATCTCCTTGTAAGGTAACGGAGTTAGATGCTCCTCATCGTCTTTCATTCAGTTGGGATACGGACGGTTGGTTCATTTCCTTCATTTTAAAAGAACTGGATGACAAAACGGAGTTCACCCTTATTCATGGTGGCTGGAAAGAGCCTGAAACGATTCTTCCGAAACCGAACGAAAAAAGCTCAGTGATTCGCGATAGAATGAATCATGGCTGGGAGCAGATCGTTAATCAAGGTCTTAAAAAGGCTGTTGAGTGCTAAGTGTCTGCATCAGAAAAACATGATGTATTTCAAGCTATAGCCGACCCGACCCGCCGAAAGGTCCTGCAATTGCTTGCTGAAGGGGATTTACCCATTTCAGAAATCACTTCTCACTTTTCCATGAGCCGTACAGCGATTGCCAAGCATCTTCATATCCTTTCTGAAGCTGAATTGGTCAGTGGCCGGAAGGTAGGAAGGGAGAAACGCTTTCGGCTTCAGCCGGAACCTTTAGCGGAATTGAAACAGTGGCTTTCTTTTTACGATCAATACTGGGATAACAAATTATCCATCCTTAAACATGTGATTGAAAATTCCGGCGAAAATGGATTGAAAGTCATCGAAGCAGAAAAGGACACGGATGAACCATTATAATGAGAAAACCCCCGGCGCATTGCACCGGGGGTTTTCTCATTTGTTTATGCATCCATCTCAATATTGTATGCTTTGCGCTTCTTGATGACCATCGTTAGCAATAGCAGTAGATTAAAGACAATGATGCATCCAGTAAGGAACACTATACTCGCTGTCAATGCATCCGCTCCAAGGCTCGTACTCATTGCCTGGCGGAAGCCCATGACAGAGTATGTCATTGGTATGAACGGGTGAACATGACTGAAGAAGTTATTGGTCAGTTCTACAGGGAACATTCCTCCGCTTGCACCTAGCTGTAATACAAGGAATATCATCGCTAATAAACGACCTGGATTTCCAAATCCTACGGTCAGGAAGGTAACGATGAACATGAACGTAAGGGAAGTCAGGATGGATACCCCAATGAATTGCCCCATGTTCTCGACCTGTAAATCCATTCCCCATATCATGATTGCATCCAACAATAATGCAGATAGCGCCGCTTGGATAAACAGGACCGTAAATTTACTGAACCACCATGCCACTCCTGATGTAGGCCTTGTAGAAGGCAAGCCTGTCGGGAATCCCATATTGAAGGCAATAGCCCCTACAAATAACCCAAGAGACAATACATAAGGAGCCAGTGCATGACCATAATTCGGCACGTCACTGCTTTTTTGTTCTTTGACCTTTGTCGGTTCAGCAATCATGCTGTAATTATCATCGGTTGTTTTATTTTCACTTATTTCTTCTGCACCATCACTGAGTTTTTCCGAAAGCTCGACCGTTCCATCTTTAAGTGATGAGATTCCATCACCCAATTTGCCGGAACCTTCAGCAAGTGCTGATGAACCTTCATTGATCTTCCCTGCGCCATCAGCAAGCTGGATGACTCCATTGCTTAAAGTAGGCAGGTTGCCTGCCAATTGTTCCGTGCCTTTAACAAGTGCTGATGAGCCCTCGTTCAATGCCGCTGAGTTGGCATTCAGTTGATTGGCCCCATTAGCCAGTTTGCTTGCCCCTTCTCCAACTTGGCTAACACCAAATGCGTACTTCTCAAGACCATTCCCAAAGGAGGATGAACCTGCTTGCAGTTGTGAAACCCCATCAACCAACTGACCAGATCCCTCAGTTAGTTTTGAAAGGCCATTATTTAACGAGGAACCGCCTTGTGCTAACTGGTTGATCCCTTTCACTAATTCTGGTGTCCGTTCATTTAAACTTTGTGTTGCCGCCGTTAATTGATTGCTGCCTTCTACAGCTTCATTAAAACCGCCATTTAATTGGGTCGCACCAGGAATCAATTGTTCATTCAGTGCGTTCCTTATTGCCGTATATCCGTTTAACGCTGAAACGGCGTTTGGATTGACTTTATTCACCGCATTATTTAAATTGGCCACTTGTTCCGGAAGCTGGCCTAATCCATTCAATACAGGCATTACTTTATCCGTTAATTGTGTTGATAAGTCGGATACACTTGCAGCAAGAGTCGATGCGATTCGTTTTTGTGCTTCCGCCTGGCCTTGAAGTTCATTTTGAATGGCTCCGATTAATTCGGATTGCTGTTCACTGGTCATGCTTTTGAAGGCTTCCGTGTTTTGAACGGCATTGATCGTGCTCTGACCATTATTCGCAATCGTTGATTGAAGTTCCGTTAAGGCCGCTTGACTGTTATTGAGGTCTTCGGTAATGCCGGATACGGTACCGGACGTGCTGCTTCCTGCGGGAACCGCTTCTTGCAATTGATTTACACCGCTTTGAATGCTTGTCAGTCCTTGCTTAAGCTGATTCAGCTGTTCTTCTGCGGGCAATTGGCCATCCATTTTTTTCAGGCCGTCATTTAACGCCTGGCTTCCTTCTGCCAGTTTATTGATTCCCTCATTTAAACTCTGCTGACCTGCTGCCAATTTTGGAATTCCTGTCGATTGGTCCGTCAGCTGGCTTGCATTTTGTGATAATTGATTCAACCCATCATTTAAATTCGCACTGCCTGTTTGCGCTTGTGCCAATCCAGTATTTAAAGACTGCGCTCCTGGAACCACTTTGGCCAGCCCAGTGGAAAGTTGGGATGAACCTTGTATAAGTGCTTCACTGTTATTAGTTAATTCCCCTGTGCCTGATGCGAGTTCGTTCGCACCCTTTTGCAACTGACCGACACCGGAAGTATATTGTGAAATTCCCTTATTCAATTCCGACGCGCCACTTTCAAGCTTGTTGGCCCCTTCCAAAAACTCGCCAACGCCAATTTGAAGTTTATTCGCTCCATCTTTAAAAGTTAATGTGCTCGAAGCTAACTTATTCAGATTTTCCGTCACTTCTTTGTTTCCATCATGCAGTTTTTTTGCACCGTCATCCAGCTTTGATGCCCCATCTGCCGCTTCGCCGAATCCTTCTCCGATTTCATCCAGTTGTGAGAAGATCGCCTCCGCATATTCTTTTGTGACACTTTCGGCAATTTCCGTTTTCAAATTATTCGTTGCCTGTTTCCCGACCGTTTCAGAAACGAAACTGCGTCCAGGATTCACATCATACGTCAAATTCATTTTTTTGGGCTTATCATCCATGACGGTAGAAGCATTTTTTGAAAAGTCTTCCGGAATGGTAACGACCATATAATATGTACCATCATCGAATCCTTTTTTCGCCGCTTTTTCCGTTACGAAATGCCATTCTAAATCATCATTGTCCTTTAACTGCTCGACTAGCTCATTACCGACTGTTAAGGTTTTTCCCTCATATTCCGCCTTCACATCCTTATTCACGACTGCAACAGGCAATTTGCCCGTATTTCCGTATGGATTCCAAGCAGAACTAAGGAATAACCCCCCATAAATAATCGGGACGAACAGTAAAACGATCGCGACACCGACCAGTTTTCGATTTGTAAGGAAGAGCTTCCATTCTTGTTTAAGCATGTTCACTTCTTTTCACCTTTCTTTTCACGCAGTACATCACTCAATGACGCGGTATTCCAATTAAGAGTCGGTATGTCCGTGGTGCCAAAGCTTTCTTTAAGCAAATCCGCCACTGTTTGACTGGAAAAGAACTCTATTAAAAGTTGATCCGCCCGAGAAAACATCCGGCGAAGGACGTCCATCCCCTTCTCTGCATACTCTCCATCTTTGAACGCTTTTTCTATAAGTCCTGTATCCGGAAACATCGAAATGGGACCTTCCATCGCCTCAATAATTTCAAGATTTTTAATCTTATCAACACTTTTGGCAAGAGTAAGGCCGCCGTTATTACCAGGAACGGAAGTGATTACCTGCTTTATGACCAATTTCCTTATGATTTTTTTCAAATAAGAAGGAGACACCTCTAATCTCCTGCTGATCTCATTAGACGAAAGCGGGACATTTTTATCCTGGGTAGAGAGTATAACGATGATGCATATAGCTTGCTCGACCCCTTTTGTTAATTGCAAATCAGTTCACCTCTTTCAATATGTATGTGGATATCAGATATCCATAATGGATATTTGGTATCTATAATTAAAACCCGTTTCACCTAAGAAATCAAGTCATTTCTAGAAAAAAATTCCTAAAAAAAGATGAACCCCTCATTACAGCACCATACGGGGTTCACCTTTTCAAGATCTTTTATAGGTCCTTTAGAAATTCATTGACCGCTTCGGGAGTTTTAGCATTTGCACTGTGCAGGTGCGCAACCTTTTCCCCATTTTTAAATACTAATAGTGATGGAATTCCCATTACCGTTTGCTCTTCAGAAATCTCAGGGAACTCGTCACGATCGATTGTAAACCACTGTTTGTCTTGATGTTCTTGAGTGATCTCATCGATGAACATGTCTAAACGCTTGCAGTCCGGGCACCATGTAGTCGTAAAAATCCCGACCGTCAGTCCTTCTTGGTTGATTTGTTCACGATATTCTTGTTCTGTATTGATGTTTTTCATGATCGTCTCCTCCGGGCTTTTATACTTTAATCCATAATGTACTCAAGGATTAATATATAATTAATTCCTTCACAGCACAAACGGTTTATCCTGAACTATCTAACGCTTGCCCGGTTATGCTTAGCGCGAAGCCGCCTTTTCCTGGATTCCAAATCTCTCATTTGAAAGAGGAAATCCTCGAAATGAAATCCCTATTTTCATCAATGAAAAGATAGTGACAGCTTTTTTTCAAAAATGGTCAATTCACTGTCAGGAATCTTTTCGGCGATGAGAATCGATGCCTCTGCAGGAGTGATCCATTCGTGACGGCCTCCTGCCACTAATGTTGGGCACGTTATTTGATTTTGCTGGTCCACTAAGTTAAATGTTTTTAAAAATTTGGCCCCTACATTAGCCGCTTTCAAATTAAAATTCGATTTCTTCTCTCGCATTATCTCTTTTTCCGCTTCAGTTCTTACTTTTCCCCTTGATGAATAAAAATAGAGTGGTTCCATGACTATACTGAATTCAGCCATTTGCTGTTTTACCATAGTCCCCTCAAATAGAAGTTTTGCCATCCTTTTTTGCTCATCCGTACCGGTTTCTTCTATTTTCACCAACGCTTCTTCTCCGAAAAAATGGCTTGGCAGTACAACCAGGTCTTGTTTAAGTTTTTTCATTCGTTAACGCGCTTTTTTCGATCCGTCCGCTCCTCATGGTTAGGTGTGTCACTTACGAACCTCTTTGGCCACAAAACTGAAAAAAGCCTGAAGCGGTTTTTCTGCTCCAAAGCTTTTTTTAGCTTTTGGTCTTCATGTAAATTTAAAACAAAGTTGATCAAAACACACTATAAATATTTAGTTTAGCTAAAGAATTAATACCATCGAGTATATAAATATCCCCACCAATAACCACCGCCAAATACACCTTGAAAGAGAACATTAGCAGTAGCACGTGCAGTATACCCTGCATCGTTAACCTGCATAAAGTTTAATGAAAATAGATTTAAAATGACCTAAGATACTTGACTGCCGTCTCTGCATATATCTCTGCAGATTCCACTAAGTTCTCCACTGAAACCCGCTCATCGTACCCATGGATAGTTTGTTCCAGCCCAGGACCATAAAGGACGGTGTCAATGCCATGGCGCCGGAAGTGACTGGCATCACTTGAACCAAGCAAAAGTAAGCTGAAGACGGGTTCCTCCATTCCAAGGACACGCTGAATTCCCAGTTCTATGGCCCTTACAATTGGACGATTCTCTAAGGTCCAGTTCGGGTTAGTACAGGGTACTATAGGCTCTACAACCGCACCTGAAGCTACAGCACTAACAAGATTCCTAGCGACATCAAGTACAAACTCGGACTTCATACCGAATGGAACCCGGGTATCCACTTTAATGATACACTTGTCTGCAACGACGTTCACATTTGTTCCGCCCTGGATTACACCTGGATTGTAAGAGGGACGATAAAGTAACTGTGACAATAAGGGATTTCCTGGATACTGAGATAGGAGCCACTCAGTATTGTACAAAAGTTGACAAGGCTCTGCCGGAGGCGTTGCCTTGAGCTCCCATAGCTTGGTTAGTGCTTCGACCGCTGCTGCCCCTCTTCGTATGGCGGAGATTCCATAAAGCGGTTGTAGGCTGCCATGATCTGCCTGACCTGGTATGATCACCTGCATCCATGCCTTGCCCTTTTCGCCGGCATTCGGATGGTGGGGGTCCGTTGGTTCACCAATCAGACAAGCATCACCTTTAATCAATCCTTGTTCCAGGAGCGAGGCCACCTCAATGCCGCCAGTCTCTTCATCCGGAGAGGCAATAACTCCTAGGCTACCTTTCAAATTAAGAGCGGGGGCGAACTCCTGAAGTAGTCCAGCCACAAAAACCAGTGATGCCAAGCCTCCTTTCATATCGGAGGCTCCCCTACCCAAAAGCATACCCGCTCTGACTTCTCCTGAGAAAGGATCGAAGGTCCAATCTGAACAATCGCCAGCAGGTACGACATCTGTATGTCCACAAAACAGGAGCCGCGGACCAGGTACCCTGGTTAAGGGAGCATCACAGACCACGGTAACCAACGCATTTTCGCTACGGCGGTGCTCGGTAATCAAGAACCCTTTTGCTGCTAGGTAACGGCTAATATGGCGTCCCATTTCTGCTGACCGCTTCTTAAACTCGGGCGATGGGTTTTCAGATGGAATTCGAATAAATGAAGCAGCAAGTTCGACTAATTCCTGTTGCCTTGACCTTATCAGCTGCCGGATTATTCTGGTACTCATATAAATACATCCCCTCCATGTCCAGCATTAGCCGCAGTATTTCTATACTATTCTATGTGCTGTTCCTAAATCATATTTCTGAGGCTAAAAGTGGGGATACATTTGATACATGTTATTTTACTCGTTCAATGCTATAGTTAAACTTAATGAGGCCCAAAGATATATAGGGGTAATGCCTAACCTCCGTTATCTTAACAGCATTTCTTTCAACTATTTGGCTGATTATGCTTGACTGGTTTTAATTTCATAAATCCTTCCCTATCCACTGAAATATCTAGCTGCTGATTTATGACTAGCGAAAGCGGAAAGATTTCCGACTCTTTATCCGAAAAAATCCAACGCCGTTTCCTTGGACCTAAAAGTAAAAACGAACCTTCTTCATGTTCCCCCATGAAATTCAACCCATCTTCTCTTATGACTTCACCATTCCTTACAGGCACGCCATTGCTGATCAACCTATTTCCCAAAGCCCTGACTTCATCTGTCGTAATGTTTATTTCACTGATGCACAGGACGTTTTGAGCTGAAAAAGACTCAGCCTCGGATTCGGGTGATACGGAATATCTCGATATGAACTCGACAATGTTGCCTGAAGGGTCTAAAAAATAAAAAGATTGTGCGTCGAAAAAGCTGAAATAAACTTCGTCTTCATCCTCTTCTCTAGTCAATTCCACTTTTGATTTCGCCCATGCTTTTGCCGAAGAAAATAAATTGGTCGGAATGTTCATGGCAAAATGGTAAAAAGGCTTTTCTTTTTGATGATATTTTTTAATTTCAAGCACACTTTCCCCTGCCTTCATTTCAAAACCATCATCAGTTAGCGATAGTAGCTCAAAACCTAACACCTCAACATAAAAATTCCGCATTTCATTCCATGCCTGACTATACAAAGTGACCTTATTGATAATCACATTCAATCCCCCTCCACTTAACAAATATTGTAAGAAAATACTACATTTGTGCAAAGATTCCGTACTTTGCATAATCTATATAATTCTACCCACTCTGCCTTTTTTCACCACAAATAACTTAAAAAGGACCGCCAAAATCGGTGGTCCCTCGTTTCAGCCTTATTGAAAGGTTCACTCTTTAATTTTCAGTCCAAGCATGGCTGCAAAGACTATCGCTTGGTCCGGGGAAACTTCGCATCCTTTTAAATCTTCCGGGGATACGGTAATCCTTTGAAATGTAGAACTGCTAATATCAATTCCTTTGAGCGGTGTCCGGGAAAAGTTCACTTCATTTAACCTGCATGTTTCGAACTTCACTTTAATGAATTTACACTCATAATAATCAGCACTTTCCAATGAGCAATGATCGAACCTCACTTGCTTTAAACTGGAATAACCAAAGGCACTTAAATTCAGGTTGCAATTCTCAAAGAAGACATTCCCTAAGCTTGCGTCAGACAGGTTAATGCCTAAAAGTTTGGACTCTTTGAATTCCACACGATGAATCGAGCCGCCCATGAAATCGGCATTCGTTAAATCGCAATGATCAAAGATGACATCCGTCAGCTCGATATTCCTGAATGATACATCACTGAATGTCACATTTTTAAAAACAACCTGTGATAATACGATTTTATCCATTTTTTCTCTATCGATCGTGCAGTTGGTTATGATACAGGACTCAAGATAAGGCTCATCTTGATAATATATTTCCTGAAAGTTCGCTTGTGTTAAGTCTTGGGGGATCTTTGGCTGTTCAATTTTGATTTTGCCTGACATATTATCACCTTTTCGCTTTATTCTTCAATCACTGGTTTATCCAATCGATAGGGTTCATCGCCGGTATTATAGCAACTGGTCTACTAAATTTCGACTTAACTATAAACTACATTTCAGTGAAGTTCAATCTAAGAATTTCGCGAAAATGACTATTATTTTTCGTTATTTTGTGTCAACATTTTGCACAAAAAATGCTGCCTCATCGGCAGCTTGCTTACTTCATGAACGTATTGAATCCTGTTGGCATCCGGTAATAATAGAGAGCCGCACCCATTATAGCCATCATTCCGCCTATCAGAAAAAATGCCTGAAAGATATTTCCTCCAACAGTCGGGGAATTGGATACAAAACCACTTGAAAACAGAAAAAGGACACCAAATCCCAACAAGAATAGAGCCATCTTTTTAATCCTTCTTTTAAACAGGATATATCCCGTAAGCATGATGATGTACGATGCGGATAGGGCCATAAGAAATGGAAATAACGGTTTGAATTTTGCGGCATACACGAAATGATCGAAATTCGAAATATCAACTGCATCTATCGCTTGTTCATCATTTACGTGTGTGAAATACGTGGAATACTTCCATTCCCAAGGTCTATCAAGAATTTCACTTCCTTCATACCAGGTAAAAAACGTAAAAACCATAAAGAAAAGTGCAGCGATAATCATTTGCAAAAAATTGTTAAAAGTCAATATCATCCCTCCAGCTGTCATTATACCAATAAATGGGTAATATTCAACCGGAGCCCAAAGTGATAAAGCAATATGTAAACAAACACTGTTTCCTGAATAATATAATCTAACCACTTTTAAGGAGCGTTTGAGATATGATCACTCATGGAGAAGACCTCCTTATTTCAGGAGCATGGTTACTCGGCATCGGTACACTTGTAGGTGCAATCGGGCAAACCCGGCAAACTTTAACGAGCACTGACCTCGGAAAAGATCTCGTCCTCAAAGGGAATGGCATTGAAGCCGTTGGAAATTCGCTGCAAGCAATCGGCCGTTCGAAAATGCTGAATCCGGAAAATGAACGTACGGAAACCTATTTCATATTCGGTTCTTGGCTTGAGGCCATTGGCAATATCGCAGATGCAGTTGGAATAGGTATGCAGTTGAGTGGTTCAGTGGAGGAGGGCATTAGAACCGATGCACTCGGCAGTGGAATCCAAGGCCTGGGCGCCGCAATTGAAGCATTCGGGGCATCGCTGACTGAGGAGACCATTTCACGCTCTTTTGAGATCAAGGGAAATGGCCTCATTTCAGCCGGTTCATTTTTGGAATCCGTGGGAAATATTTTCATTTTAAATGAAAAAGTACGGATGGGAGAACATATTCTTTTACTAGGCAGCTGGACCCAGGTTTTCGGTGCATTTATATTGATCGAGGCCTTTTCACTTGGCCCAGAACCCGAACCTGAGAGAGGGAAAGATCGACATAACCGCCATTATAGCTATGCCAACTATTGTTAAGGGGCCACGAGTTCGACCTTCATCCGATCGGGATCTTCGAAATATACAGCAGAATAAAAAAGGCAATACAACACTTACGCAGTGTCCACTTATTTTATGATTCCGTTATAAATCTCTCCGCCGCCATTTATTTTGATAATTTTCAAGCGATTGGTATTTTTGACGAAAACGGTTTTATATTGTTTTTCACCATTAAGTTCAATAAGGAAGACTCGTTTGCCATCGTTATCCGTTTCCTTATTGAAAGTATAGTTTTCGTTGCCGATTTGCTCGGTGATTTTGTCATATTCGGGCAAAGAAGACCACTTCTCATGTTTAGGACTTGTTTGAGTTTCTGTTTGCGTGGGTTGTTTTTGTTGTTCATTTTCGGTTTGGGTTTGATTCTCATCCGTTGTTTGGACAGATTTTTCCGTTTTCATCCGCTTTGTCATTATTGCAGGCAGTTAGCATTGCTGCTGCAATCAACGCGATCATAGATTTATTCATGCTTCACATCATCTCCTATTCCTATATTCCCATTCATTTTAACTAAAAACCTGATTTAACTAAACAAAACAAATCCGAGTGGACAGAATGCATTTGTTTTGCTATTATAGTTACTCAGGGTAACAATTACTCACGATAACTATATATTGATATAAGGGGTGTTTCTGATAAAGACTTTCCAAAAATTCTTTCAGCAATTATTACTGTTGTACCGGCCGTTTGAAAATAATCTTAATATCCAGCTGAACAAGCATGATTTACACAGGGCGCAATGGTCCATTTTGTATTACTTGAACAATTATGGTTCGGCGACGCTTGTAGAGCTTGCCAATTACCAAAGCGTGGAAAAACCCACGATTACGAGGACCATTGCCCGCTTGGAAGAGTTGGGGTATGTCGAGCATGTGCCAAGCAAAGATAAACGTGAAAAAAGAATGCGGCTTACGGAGCTTGGCAAAAAGGTCTACAGCGAAGTCCGCGTGACAATCGATCAATATGAACAGGAGATCTTGAAAGGGATCACGGAAGAGGAACAACTCGCAGCCATACGCATCATGGGCGAAATTAGAAATAACATTATAAAGTAAGGAGATAATAACATGGATCAATCCAGAACCAGACTGTGGACGAAGGACTTTGTCATCGTTTCGTCCATCAATTTTTTCATAACATTAATCTTTTATTTACTGATGGTGACACTTGCCATCTATGCTGTTAATGAATTGGATGCTTCTACAAGCGAAGCCGGACTCATATCGGGGATTTTTATTATCGGGACGTTAATCGGACGCCTGTTCATTGGCCGTTTCATTGATTCAATCGGCCGCAAGAAAACGTTATTCATAGGTTTGATCTTTTTCACTTTGACAACAATTCTTTATTTTGTCGACCTTGGAATCGGCTTCCTGCTTGTTAACCGCCTGATCCATGGGATGGCAATGGGGATGGCAAGTACTGCGACAGGCACGATCGTTGCCCAGATCATTCCGGCGACACGAAAGGGAGAAGGCATCGGCTATTACAGCATGAGCGCAACACTTGCGACAGCAATCGGTCCTTTCATCGGTCTGTTTATGGCTCAACATACAAGCTTCCAAGTCATTTTCAGTTTCTGCCTGGCTTTAGGGGTGATCTCCCTGATTACAGCATTCTTCCTGTATGTCCCGGCATTAAAAGTGACGGCTAAAGTTACGGAAAGCAAAGGATTCAAGCTTTCCAATTTCATTGAACCTAAGGCACTGCCCATTTCAATCATCACTCTATTATTGGCATTCTGTTATTCCAGTGTCCTTTCTTTCATCAGTTTTTATGCCATTGAAATTGATCTGGTCAATACGGCAAGCTTCTTCTTTGTCGTTTACGCAGTAGCCGTATTGTTATCACGTCCTTTCTCCGGACCATTGATGGACCGGAAAGGATCGAATTTCATTATGTATCCGGCTTTCATTATTTTCGGAGTCGGCTTGCTGCTTCTAAGTATGACAACCAATAGTTTCACTTTACTGGCAGCTGGTTTCCTCATTGGCCTCGGATTCGGTAATATGCAATCAAGCTCGCAGGCGATTGCCGTTAATCTGACACCGCCTCACCGAATGGGGATGGCAACATCCACCTTCTTTATCATGCTTGATGCAGGACTTGGATTCGGCCCTTATATTCTGGGATTCATCATTCCGGTAACAGGTTACAGCACACTTTATGTCATCTTGGGCGTTTTGGTCATCTTAACCTCCGTCCTTTACTACTTCTTGCACGGCAAGAAGGAACGTACAGCCAGAACGAACTTGGCTTCCATTTAAATAAAAAGGGATATCCCATTAGGGGATATCCCTTTTTTCATTTAAG
The DNA here is from genome assembly GCF_044762675.1 of Peribacillus sp. NPDC096448. Classification (NCBI taxonomy): domain Bacteria; kingdom Bacillati; phylum Bacillota; class Bacilli; order Caryophanales; family Bacillaceae; genus Peribacillus; species Peribacillus sp. NPDC096448. The sequence continues at coordinate 95,394 of NZ_JBIWEU010000012.1, forward strand.
ATTTTGATAGATAGTAGGTCATTATTTTATTTCCAAGTCATGAATAAAAAGTCCAAAACTTTTGCTGTCCTTTTTATTCATGACTGTTTCACCTTTATATAAAGTCTTTCCGGTCTTTATATCTGCAATCAAAAGTTTGGCAGGCTTGTTTGTTTTCCCCTCTTGATTCATTTCGTTCAATAGGAAGTACACACGCCCGTTCTTAAAGGCAGCGGTATATTGCTCTTCTTTATTAGCAGCTATATCCAGCTCCGTGTCATTCGTTATCGTTTGACTGCTGAGGTCAAACGTTTTAATGCGATATTTACCTGATTTCATTTCAACTGCATAAAGGTTTTTTCCGTCTGAATATCCTGATCTAGCCATGTCCAGGCTCAGCGATCCTTTTTTTACCGTTTCTAATTTTTCCGTTTCATAATTATAAGATATAAGCTTGCTTTCTTTTAGTTTTTCCTCAAAGCCATCCTCATGATTTACCCCTTTAATTAACGAGATTAATACCATGTTGTTTGGCATGGAGGGAGCAACATCGATTGGCATCTCAAAATCAACTTGTTCTGGGTCAGTAAAGGTTTCAGTTATAAGGGTTTTATCGCTCAAGACTTTTTTATTGGCTACATCGATCGTATACAGATGAACTTCTTTCGTTTGCTTCTCATTGTTGGAATTCACATCATTCATCGTTAAAACCTGTAGTTTTGAATGGACCAACTGCACATCCCTGACATCAGCATTCATGATTCTCCCTTGATTCGGAAGCTCGATTTGGAATGAAGTTTCCTCTTCGTCCTTCTTCTCCAGTAAACCGATATCAAACTTTGCTTCCATATTCCCGCTCTTTGTATATTCGCTATTCACCCAAGCGTAAGCAAGAAAATCATCGTCTTCATATAAAGAACTAATGGAATCTTTGCCACGCATAAACGAACGATGTTCTTTTACCAATGTTTCAATTTCATGACCTTGTCTTCCAGTTAAGTTCTCCAAGTAAGACCTTTCGCTGGCATATGTCGTTGTATTGGATTCAATTGTTAATGGTTCATAAAAATTACTGCTATTTTGAAGCGAAGCATTTATGATCACCGGATCAAGCTCTTTATCGCTGCCTTCCAGTGTCTTGAACGTATACTTTGGAAGGCTGGAAGCGGAGGAAGCTACTTTGACATAATAGGTCCCGATGCTTAAGATGACAACCATTCCAATAATGATGCTGCATAAATAACGTTTCACCTTGTTCACTCTCCTTTATTAGTTGTTGTTATACGGTAACGCGTTTTTTCAATAACCAAGCACCAAGCCAAACTGATAGTCCTGTCAAAATGATCCCTAATGCGAGCTGCAGACCAAATAATTCATTAGGGTAAAAATAGAAATTCCCAATCTCCATTACGAAAAATGGAGCTAAAAACACCACAGCAGAGATTCCGCAATAGATCAAGCCCAAAATGATCCCTTTTATGCGGAAACTTCTTTCAAACATGATCGCCGTGAATAATATCGACATGATCATAAGACCGATGCCATAGGAAAGTAGGAATTGCGTGAACGTGCTTGGGATGATCAACATCAATACCATATTGGCTGCCGCTATGGTGGAAGTGGACATTTCCATGTTCAAGAACGCTTCCGGCACGTTTGAATTAAATAGGCCATTTTCCATAGGTAAAATGATGATCTGGAAAGCAATCAACCCTAATACCATCAGGAAGATGGCCGTCGCTTTTGAAAGGTAGATCGATAATCTTGATGTCGGTAACATCAAAAGGCGATAAATGAACGTATTCTTTCCAAACCAATCACGATACCAAATAAGGAAAATGTAAAAAATAAGGGCAACCGCACTCAGCGCAATCGGTCCTTGAAACCAGAGGGAATTGGCGATATAGGTAAAATCAATGCCACCATAATTCGTAACAAATGCAGCTTCGGATAGTTTTTCTTCCGACATGGTTTTCTTAGCTCCGTCAAGATAATCCTTCGTTACCATGAATACTCCTGCAAATTGCGAAACCAAGGTGATCAACAATAAGCTAAGATAGATTTTACTGAAACGGTTGATTTCAAAGTTCACTAGTTTTATATATCGCATCATGATTGATACACCTCTCTCATTACATCGACTACCGATTTTCCTTCCTCTTCCCGCATTTCTTCTGTATTGAACTCTTTAAGCACTGAACCGTTATCCAATAAAATGACCTTATCAATCAAATGTTCAATATCACCGATTTCATGGGTCGTGATGATGACTCCCCTATCTTCAATTAGGTGGCTCGCAAAGACATCGGCAATTTGCTCACGGCTAAACATATCGATTCCAGAAAATGGTTCGTCCATCAGTACATAATCCACGTCAAGGGACAGACCAAGCATCAGGTTGAGCTTAGCTGTATTCCCTTTTGACAATTCCGAAATGCGATTCTCCTCTTTAAGCTTGAAAAACCCCATTAGTTGGTTAGCTCTTTCCGGATTCCAGGACGTATAGAAATCCGACATGAAAACCATGGCCTGTTTAATGGTCATTTGCGGAAGCATGGTCGGTGCGTCCGGAATGAAGGTAATTTTTTCATAACTGTCCTTTGTCATCTTTTGATCATCGATCAGGATTTCACCTTTATATGGCGTCAATCCCATGATCGCTTTGAGTGTAGTCGTTTTACCGACACCATTTATCCCGATCAGACAAGTGACTTCTCCTTTATTGGCTGTAAATGAAACATCATCCAAGATCTTTTTCCGTCCATAATTCTTGGAGATCTTTTTTACTTCTATCATTGTTCTTCCTCCTCCCTTATTTCTTCCGAGTATTTTTCTTTAACCACACGAAGCAGTTCATCAACCGGTACATTAATCGGACGAATCGCATCGACAAACGTATCGACGGCTGCCAAAATCAATTCCTGCCTTACAGCCTGTAGTATCGTTTCATTCGTCGTGATTTGACTGGGGAAATTTCGTTCTGTATGAATCAAGCCCTGTTCCTCCATTTCTTTATACGCTTTTTGAGCGGTATTGGGATTTATATTGAGTGAAGCCGCCAGTTCTCTTCGAGAGGGAATTTCCTGCCCCGCCACGAATTTGCCAATGGCTATTTGTTCTTTAAAATGCCTAACGACTTGCAGATATACCGGTTCCCGGGTATTTACGTTCATTAAAACCACCCCCTATTTATTAAAAAAAGCCTGATATACGTGTATGTACTAAGTGGTTCATACACCTTATAGATGTACTATACCCGTAATACACCTAAGCTGTCAACAAGGAATTCCAAAAAAATGAAAACCCCGTATGCGCAGGGCAGACGGGGTTTTTCCTTAGTTGCTTTTCATGGATTATGCTAAAATCTCATTGAAATAGATGATGAAGCAGCCGATCTTTATCTTCAAAAAACTGTTTCATTAACAAATAGTGATTGGACTCCTCTAACTTTACCTCACTCATTCCCTCATCTGAAATTTGGAGGATTTTAGCATCCGGATAGGCCATGATGATCGGGGAATGGGTGGAAATGATGAATTGGGAACCTTGTTGAACAAGCTCATTTATCCTGGCCAGCATCGATATTTGTCTCAATGGCGATAAAGCAGCTTCAGGCTCATCGAGGATATACAATCCATCGCCTTGAAATCGTTCTACAAAAGCAGAAAAAAATGATTCCCCATGAGATTGCTGGTGGAGTGATTTTCCACCGAAGGAATCGATGATTTTCGACCCATACGATGTTTCCCTGTCCAATTCCTCTATATTCGTTGCTAAATTATAAAAGGTTTCCGCCCTAAAGAAAAAATGATCCTTCGGTTTGTATACGCCTTTTTTCAAACGGAGGTATTCGTCCAAATTGGAGTGTGAATCATAATTGGAAAAATTGAAATTCAACGTTCCGCCTTCTGGATTGAAGCCATACGCAATCGCAATGCCTTCAAGCAAGGTGGACTTTCCCATTCCATTTTCCCCGATGACATAGGTAACACTGGGATGAAAAGCCACTTCCTGAAGGTGCCTGATAACCGGAAGATCAAGAGGGAAATGTTCATACGAAGATATTCGGTCTCTATTGAGGTAGATGCCCCTGATATACTGTGAATCATAATCTAGCTTCATTTGTTATCACCTTCTGTAGAAAATGTTTTGAGCGTCCTTCTTCCATTCCATATAAGTTCCAAGACGCCATTGATTGTTCAAATCGATAGATTGATAATGTTTGATTCTAAATGACCGCCCACTTTGGATGCAATTCAATTAAACTAACTGAAATATCTTTCACTCCCGATTCGTTTATCAGTGCAGGCCATTCCTTATCCGCATACCGTTGATGTGAATCTTCATTGTCCCATAATGAGGCGACAAGATATCTGCCGTTTTGCCTTTTACCGAATGCGCCAGACAGCATGCCATTGCTTCCTACTTCTATTAGCACCTGCTCAAAACGGGTTCGTTTATCCTTTTCAACAGAACATTCAGCCACTCGAAGTAATTTTCCCTTATCAACAAAATCCGTAATGTCCGTTGTTCCTATATTGGATATGCTCTCGAATATATCGACAGAAATGTTTGTATAAGTACTTCCTTGGTCACTCTTCCCGAATATTTCATCATGCTGATGCTTCATGAAACGTTGATAACAATGGATATCTTTCCAAACGGAGAGAATGCCTGCTTCATGGGGTTCATTTCTATTCCACCCTCCGGTTTGACCCATGAAGCCAACACAATGGCGCAATTCTCCCCATCCCTCTTGTGCTTTTGAAAATGAACGCTTGTTTTCCTCATTCACTTGACATTTAATCCACTTCATCAACATGATGATCCCCCTCATTCAAGGACGCCGCCCAATCTTTCGCTTTTTCATCAACCTTTTTTATAAAATCATTTTTTCCATTTACATAACCTTTGATATCCATTGGAAATTCCGCTGCCAAGCGCTGCTTCAGCCTACTATACTTTTGTGCTTCATCAGGGTGTGATAGCAAATAATCCCGAAAAGCGAGGTGTCGGGATATTTCTTCATGTCCTTCTTGAAACATGTGAATATGGTGTGTCCTCTCATCCCCGCCTTTACGAAAAAAACGTCGTCCAGCCATTCCGTTCTCCCCCATGGCATCATACCCTATCCCTTCCATCTCTTTATTAAAATCAGCCACACATTCCACATCTTTTACCACTGCCAAAATATCTATTATGGGCTTGGCATGGATTGCCGGGATGGACGTACTGCCAATATGGTAGGAATTCATCATTTCAGGCCCAAAAATATCCTGTAATTTTTGGCATTCATCATGAAATAACTTGGGCCATTCTTTCTTATATGGTACGACTTCGACCTTTCTCATGAAAGCCTCCTTGATAGGAATTCGCGTTTACATTCCGTTTTACTATTTCCTTATTTTTACACCAATGTGCATGCATCACAAAAAAGCAGCCGGGATAAAGATAAGCGAAATTTTCTTCATATTTCCTCTTTCTCAACTATGTATTCTTGTAATTCAACTTGTTCATTTTCCTTAGGAATAATCCCAAATTTAGCGATTAATAGAATGGCAAGAAAACTGAAACAGCAAAAACTAGTATTATCACTTGTAATAAATGAGGCCTGTATAATACGGGATGCCAATAATGAATTCAAAATATAAGAAAAAAGAAACCCTGAATAGGATAGGCAAACCAGATAGTTTCCAATCAATGCCCTCTTGTAATGTACATACTCCGATTTATTTCCATTCCTGATACTGACGCAATGTCTAAATTGCCTAATGAGACCGTATGTGAAACCAATAATTAACATGACTACAATGACAAAATCAATTATTGCTTCCTCCACTGTTTACTCCTCCCTGGTAATTCGACCTAAAAATATTGTAAATTATTACATTAAACTCATCATATACCATTTATGATAAAATGATAAATATTTCCTACTTTTATCTTGGAGTTGTATCATGAAAATTTTTGTGAAAATTGTATTATCGTTATTTATGGTTCTTTATCTATTAATCCTTACAAAGCTCATTTTATTTAAAACCTTCTCAATAACCGAAATGAATGGTCATATCAGTTTTTCCCATGGCCGCTATTGGGGGTCCCATAACTTCATCCCTTTTAAAACCATTGGCCATTACCTGTTCTTAGCGGATGTTAACACATCGATCCGGATTGAAAATATAATGGGGAATATCATCGGCTTTGTACCTTTCGGCTTAATGCTTCCATTACTATCAAAAAGGTTTTCCCAATTCAAATCGATCTTGATTACAACATTCTGTCTTAGTTTCACCTATGAGATTCTTCAGCTTTTATTTGAATTGGGAAGTTTTGATACCGATGATTTGATCCTGAATACTCTCGGCGGGGTTATAGGATACCTGCCTATTAAACTGTTTTACATAGTTTTCAAAAAGAATGGAACCATTCGCAGTCAGGTCAGGGGACAGTAATTTGCTGTCCTTCTTTTATCACTAGGTCCATTTTACGCAGCGGCTGAATTATCCAATTTTGTTGAAAGACGAATACATGCATGTCCTTATTCTTACGTTTAAAGCGAGAAGAGGTTTCAATATAAAGGAAAATATACCTAATATTACTGATAATGCATAAAAAAAGACCACCAGATTGGTGGTTAGAGACTGTAAACAAAAGGGGTTCACCTAAAATTTCAAAACAAAATTGATTAGAACGAAAGGTGCGCGACTCCTGCGGGAAAAGCGCGTCTAGGGAAGACACCGCAGGCACAAGGCGACGAGAAGGCTCCCCGACCGCCCGCGGAAAGCGAGTGCCTGGAGTGGAAATCGACGTTCGTTTTCCTAATAAAACTGTAGAAAAAAAGGGGTCATCTAAAATTTCAAAACAAAATTGATTGGAACGGAAGGTGCGAGACTCCTGCGGGAAAAGCGTGTCGAGGGGAGACACCAAAGGCGCAAAGCGGCGAGGAGGCTCCCCCGACCGCCCGTGGAAAGCGAGTGCCTGGAGTGGAATAGACTTTCTTTTATAAACCTTTAAATCCGTATTTTTCAAAGATTTTCATGGAGGCTTCCGTTTGGAGATAGTCATAGAATAGCTTGGCTTCCTTGGCATGATCCACGTTATTGATCATTCCGACGGGATATATGATCGGATCATGTAAATTTGCCTGGGCTGCTGCAATGATTTCAACTTTTGATGAGTTGAGTGCATCCGTTTTATAAACGAGGCCAGCGTCCACATTTCCCGTTTCCACATATGTAAGCACTTGCCGCACATCCTTGGCAAATACCAATCGATCTTCAATCTCTTTAAAGAGGTTCATGTTTTCCAAAGTTTGTTTCGCATATTGCCCTGCCGGTACAGACTCTGGAGTCCCAATCGAAATTTTAGCGGCCTTTGTGATGTCTTCCAGCGATCCAATTTCCTTTTTGGAATCCTTTGGCACCACCAGCACCAGGTCATTGCCGACTAAATCGATTCCGTTTTTCCCTTCAATAAGATCTTCCTCTACTAATTTATCAAACTTATCTTCTGCTGCTGAGAAAAACAGGTCAACAGGTGCGCCTTGGGATATTTGTTGCTGAAGAGCTCCAGAGGCTCCAAAGTTATAATGCACTTCAACATTTGCATTCTCTTTTTCAAAAGACTTCTTTATATCATTTAAGGCATCTTGTAAACTTACAGCTGCGGAAACCGTCAATTCCACTTTTCCTCCGGCTTGCGCCTTCATTTCCGTTTTTTCCGTTTCATCGCTTGAACACCCTGCACCCACTATCACAAGCATCATCATCAAAAAAATCATAAGGTATGTTTTTTTCAAAGTCACTCTTCCTTCCGACCTTTCTTCATAGGATGGCTGCTAATTCAGCAGCCTTCCGTATTCCATCTTCCTTTTAGGTTCACCATTGGGAATGCAATGCATTTAGCTATAAAGAAGTTTGGGCTGTCGGGCTAGATAGGAAGGCGTACCATTTTGATTTAGATTAAGGATCAATTTCATGACCTCCACTATTCCCTCAGGTTTCTCCAACTCTATTTCCTTATGGTAAGACTCTATGGAAATGCTCCATTTTTTCATTTTTTTCTGATCCTTCAATATACTCAGCAATTGTTTTTCAAAAGGCGTTTTCTGATTAAGTTTAAATACAAGGCCTTGTTGTTTAAGATACTGCAGATTAATTTCCTCCTGCCCCGGAAGCCTGGAATGAACAAAAATCGGAAGCCTTTTTCGCAATGCTTCACTGATCGTGACACCGCCCGGTTTCGTAACGATTGCGTCAACTTCTTCATAAAGCTTATTCATTTCAGACCTTGATGAGATATAAGGCAGTGGTTTGATATGAGGTAAGTTCCATGTATCGATTTCTTCATAAAGCTTGTTGTTATTTCCGCAAAGAACTAAATAATCAAAGTCGGTAGAATTCTTTAACTCATCACCTAAGTTCAAAATCCCTCCCAGACCGCTATTTCCCCCGGATATCAAAATTTTTGGCCGTTCTGTTTTTCTTTGGACACTGACATTTTTTGTGATTTCCTCATGCACGGGAATGCCAGTGACCATCATCGTTTGTTTCGGTATTTGACGCTTACTCATCAGCTTTTCTTTAACTTCTTGACTAGGAAGAAAATGGGCATCTATCCCTTCGCTTCCCCACACATTATTAATAAAAAAATCCGTGTACACGTTTATTATCGGTGTGCTGCACTTCCCTTTCATCTTTAACTGACTCAAAAGATATGAAGGGAAACCGTGTGTACACACAATTAAATCAGGCTCTTCTTCCGCTATCAATCGTTCCATCTTATTCATGAATAATTGCTGATACCATTTACATACACTTTCCTTTGGCGAGTGAACATAAAACAGATTCTTATAGGCAAGATTATAGGTTTCCGGCGCATAACGGATCCATGTCAGATAACTATTTGCAATGAATTTTTCTAGAGAGGTATTGGTATAACTGATTAGATCGATTTTTTTATAAGTAATCCCATTTGAATGCTTTTTTAACATATCCATCAATGCCTCTGCAACTTGATGATGTCCCGACTGCATTCGAAAGAGAGGTAAAAACAAAATCTTCTTCATATGTGTCATCTCCTAAGAAATCATTCTGAAAATACAAAATATATAGTTCATGATATCTTGCTCTTACAATATCGTTGAACAAATTCCTTAAATCGATTTTTTATTTCCGACGTTTATAATAAGGAGCAGACTCAACTTTTGGACATTTGTTTTCTCTTTTTAATGTATTTGATAGTAACATATAGTACAAAAATAACTAAAAATACAACACCTAAATATGGAACATATTTGGGATTAACATTAAAAGCATCCCCCACATAATAACCGGCCACTATAAAAGGGACGGTCCATAGTATAGTGCCTAATAGGGAAAATAGGAAGTATTTCCGAAAGGGTATCGAAGAGATTCCTGCAAAATATGGACTTATTTGTCTCATACCCGGAATATAAAATCCAAATACTAAGGTTTTTCGTGCATTATCCGTATAGTTTCTCTTTGCTTTTTCCCAGCGTTCAGCCGTAATCCCAATGAATTTTCCATATTTATTTATAAATGGATACCCCACATATTTTCCGCATGCATAAGCTGCAAGCATTCCGATAAAGGCCCCGAGGATTGCACACAGCATGGCTAAACCCATTGAGAGCTTGCCTTGGACAACCAACACCCCAATAAGAAATAGAAGTGATTCTTCTGGAGCAGGCACTCCCACAATGCCGAAGAATAAAAAAAGAAAAATGATTAGGTAACCATATGAATCAATAAAATGTAAAAGCGTATCTATATCCATAATACCCCCAGAATTAGTTATAAGTCTTTTAAAGAAATAAAGTGTGTTCCTTTTTCCTTACTCTCCTGCAGGTAAATTTTTAACATTTCAATCATATAGCCTGGTGCCTCTTTATCCGCTCCCAATGTTTCACCACAGTCATGAAGCAACAGGATGGAACCTTCTGTCGAAGTGCTTCGAAGTTGATCAAGCAGAGTATTTTTGCAATTTTCGACTTTCCAATCCCCGAAGATGCCGGACCACATAATTACTTTATATTTCTTACTGAAAAGTGGGGTGAAGATATTAAAATGGCCCCATGGCGGTCTATAAAAAATCACCTTCTCATTCGTGCATTCCTTAATCGCCTTTTCAGTCATTTCCAACTGCTTCCTCAGATGAACTGGTGATAGGACCCAACTTGAAACATGATGAAAATGATGGATACCTATAGTATGTCCCTCTTCATGCATTCTTTTAATAATCCCAGGATTACTTTTCACTTTACTGCCAACAACAAAGAATGTGGCCTTTATCTCATATTCTTTTAAAAGATCAAGTAATTTTATCGTATATTCAGGGTTCGGGCCATCATCGAAAGTTAGCGCAATCCCATTATTCGAATTGATTTTTTTGGTTATTCCCAGACTGCATACACGAATTAGCACCGTTGGGATAATAGTATAAAATATTAATAGCAATAATAAAATAATAAAACTAATCAGCCATATATGCATCACACAAAACTATCCTCTCATTATTGATATTACCAATCCTGATCCTTTCCCTATATCATAATCATTTACTACAATGCAGCAAATGTTATTGTATTCAGGTAATTCATTATAAAACCTCCCCCTACAATTTAGCATTTTTTTTTCATTATTTTCACTTATCATTATTTTTTTATTTTTGTAAAGGTTGAAGGACATTAGTTCTATTACAGCAATGTCTGCAGTTTTTTTCTTTTAAAACCTTTCCAGCTGATTTCAGAAATCCGCTCCCTTTCCGCCGACTGTCTGCCAAGCCTCCTCGCCGGTTAGCGGCTTTAGTGTCTCGGCTAGCCAGTTATTCGGCAGGAGTGTCGCTCATTTCCTCCATCCAATTAGGGTTACTGTAAAAAACATGAAGGATAACCTAGATTCGAAGAAATTGCGTTTGCCTGCAGTTTTTTTCTTGAAAAAGTTCCAGCTGATTTCAGAAATCCGCTCCCTTTCCGCCGACTGTCTGCCAAGCCTCCTCGCCGGTTAGCGGCTCCGGGGTCTTGGCTAGCCAGTTATTCAGCAGGAGTGTCGCTCATTTCCTCCATCCAATTAGGGTTACTGTAAAAAACATGAAGGATAACCTAGATTCGAAGAAATTGCGTTTGCCTGCAGTTTT
>NZ_JBIWEU010000012.1:106627-148758 GCF_044762675.1 Peribacillus sp. NPDC096448
TTTTTCTTGAAAAAGTTCCAGCTGATTTCAGAAATCCGCTCCCTTTCCGCCGACTGGCTGCCAAGCCTCCTCACCGCAAGCGGCTCCGGGGTCTTGGCTAGCCAGTTATTCGGCAGGAGGGTCGCTCATTTCTTCCATCCAATTAGGGTTACTGTAAAAAACATGAAGGATAACCTAGATTCGAAGAAATCGCGTTTGCCTGCTGTTTTTTTCTTAAAAAAGTTCCAGCTGATTTCAGAAATCCGCTCCCTTTCCGCCGACTGGCTGCCAAGCCCCCTTACCGCAAGCGGCTCCGGGGTCTTGGCTAGCCAGTTATTCGGCAGGAGGGTCGCTCATTTCCTCCATCCAATTAGGGTTACTGTAAAAAACATGAAGGATAACCTAGTCTTGTTTTATAATCATGGTTCGGGGTGGGACCAATACGAACTCACCTTTGTCGACAAACTGAAAAAAAACACCCTAGGGGTGTTTTTTAGTTTTCCTCAATAATCATCTTTTTCAATTAAAGGGCACATTCTTCAATTTCAAATCCCAGGTCTTCGATGATTCCCCAGTCCGCTGTGGGTTCTTGACCAGCTGTCGTTAAGTAGTCGCCGACGAAGATGGAATTGGCTGCATAAAGTGCCATGGGCTGCATGGAACGGAGATTGACCTCACGACCACCGGCCAGACGGATTTCTTTACTCGGATTAACGAATCTCATCATCGAAATCAATTTCAGGCATTTAGTGGGAGTCAACTCGGAAGTTCCCTCAAGCGGCGTTCCGTCAATTGCATTGAGAAAATTACAAGGAATGGAATCTGCATCAAGGCTGCGTAAGGATAGAGCGATTTCCACCGCTTCCGCTTCAGATTCGCCCATACCGAAAATGGCGCCAGAGCATGGGGACATTCCGGCTTCTTTCACAGCTTCAACAGTATCTACCCGGTCTTCGTATGTATGTGTCGATGTAATTTTGCTGTAGTTTTCCTGTGATGTATTCAAGTTGTGGTTATAGCGATGAACGCCTGCTTCCGCTAGTTTACCGGCATGTTCCTCATTTAGGAAACCTAAACAGCAGCAGATTTTAAGATCCGTCGTTTCGCGGATTTCTTTTACCGCTTCAATGACATGATCGATCTCCCTGTTGGTCGGACGACGGCCAGAAGCAACGATGCAATAAGTACCCGCCTTGCGACGAATTGATTCTTGTGCTCCCTCGACAATCTTTTCCTTAGTCAGCCAAGCATATTTATCAATCGGGGCTTCCGAGACGATCGACTGTGAGCAGTAGCCGCAATCCTCGGGACATAATCCTGATTTCGTATTGATGATCATATTCAATTTAACCTTTTTCCCATAATGATGCTTCCGTATGAGATAGGCTGCATTCAAAATTTCCAAAACCTCTTCGTCTGGGGCTTGTACGATGGATAATGCCTCTTCCTCCGTCACTTTATATCCTTTGATAACGTTCTCCGCTAACATCTTCCAATCCCTTACCAATGTTTCCAAACCTATCCCTCTTTTCTTTTATTGTGTGCCGAATCGCCATTCCTTGAAAAAGAACATAACCCGTTCCGGTTCTCCGCACATAAAACGGATGATATCTAGTAATAGACCTGCTTCTTGCAACCTGCTGCTCCAGCCGCGGGTGTCCCCATCACCAATCCACTTTCCCCTCCAACCAACCGGTCGTATATGCACCATCAACCTCAATGGGCAATCAACATTTAGCAGTATCAATGAAGCGACAATATTTGTTAACCCAAAATACATTAAGTTAACATATCGATAGAATAATAACATACAAACAAAATATTATTCAATGGTCTTTTTTCAATATTTTCCTGGTTCGTCCTTTAAATCGTAAGGAAGCTGGCACTTTATATGTTAACTAAACCATAAATCAGTTGACATATAAAATGGGAATCAGGCAAACTAATAGTGGGCATTCTGCAGAGCCATTTCAAAAAGGGGGTTAAAAATATGAAAACAAGGACGATTTCTTATGTGGCCCTTTTTACCGCGTTAACTGCCATTGGCGCCTTTATTAAGATACCTATCCCTTACATACCATTCACACTGCAAATTCTGGCAGTCTATTTGGCAGGCGCATTATTGGGGCCCAGGCTTGGGATGCTCAGTCAGTTATGCTACGTCTTGATCGGACTTATCGGGGTACCTGTGTTTGCTGAAGGCGGGGGATTCGGCTATATATTCAAACCCACTTTCGGCTATTTGCTCGGATATATACTGGGAGCCTATGTAAATGGATGGCTGATCAACCGGTTTTCCCTCTCCACGATTCGTTCCATATTCTTTGCTAATGCCGCCTCTTTGCTGACAGTTTACTTTTTCGGCTCCATTTGGCTGTATGGTGCGATGAAGTGGATTGTGGAAACGCCGCTTTCCATCAGCCATACGATTCTTTACGGCTTCTTATTACCTGTACCCGGTGATTTAATGCTATGCATTCTATGTGCTGTCATCATTCAGCAAGTACGGCCGCGCATTGCAAGATATATAAACGTAAAGGAGCTGAATCATCCATGGGCCAAGCCTACTTTATAACCGGAACTGGCACGGATATTGGAAAGACCATCGTCACGAGTGCACTCTATCTGTCTCTTCAAACATTGGGAAAAAGCGTCACGATATTCAAACCATTTCAAACTGGAATCAATGAGGAAAATAATACATACCCGGATATATCTTGGTTTGAACAGGAACTCGGTGTAAAGGAATCAGGGTTTTATACACTGGAACCCGAAACCTCCCCACATTTGGCGATTAAATTAACCGGCAGTCTTATCGATGAGAAGAAAGTCGTGGAAAGGGTCCATGAACTTGAGGAAATGTATGACATCGTATTGGTCGAGGGAGCTGGCGGATTGGCTGTGCCGCTTATTGAACGGACGGAAGGTTTCTATATGACGGCGGATTTCATAAGGGATTGCGGCATGCCTGTCCTCTTCGTATCCAGAAGCGGTTTAGGGGCGATTCATGATGTCGTGACGACCCATTCTTATGCCCAAATCCATAAAATAAACGTGAAAACCATTTTGTATAATCATTACCGGCCAGAAGATCGAATTCATCAAGATAATATCGAAACCATTGAAAAGCTGACTGGGCTGAATGGCCTCGCCTGCATTCCAACAATGGCCGATGTTAGAAAAGACTTGAGGATCTGCATCCTTGATTTGCTTGGTGATCAAGAATATACCCAACAACTGAAAGAGGTGTTCGAAGCATGAACAGTCAGGATTTAGAACAATGGGATAAGGAATATGTATGGCATCCGTTCACACAAATGAAAACGTATCGGGAAAGTAAACCGCTGATCATCGAACGCGGCGAAGGCAGCTACCTGATTGATGCGGATGGCAAACGCTACCTCGACGGCTATGCTTCATTATGGGTGAATGTGCACGGGCATAACGAGCCGGAATTAAACGGCGCCCTAATTGAACAAGTGAATAAAGTCGCGCACTCGACGCTGCTGGGATCTGCGAATGTACCATCGATCTTACTGGCGAAAAAACTGGCAGAGATCACTCCTGGTTCTTTATCGAAAGTCTTTTACTCCGACACGGGATCTGCTGCTGTGGAAATCGCCCTTAAAGTCGCTTATCAATATTGGCAGAATATCGATCCCGTCAAGCATCAGAGTAAAAACAAATTCGTCTCCCTTGACGAAGCATACCATGGCGATACTGTCGGAGCCGTTAGTGTGGGCGGAATGGATCTATTCCATAGAATCTTTAAGCCACTCTTATTTCAACGGATTTCCGCCCCTTCACCATATGCCTATCACATGACTGAGTATGGAGATCAAGAAGCCGTGAAAAACCATTGCTTGAAGGAACTGGAGAAGTTACTGCAGAAACAATCAGAGGAAATTGCAGGATTGATCATCGAGCCGCTCGTGCAGGGCGCGGCAGGCATCATAACCCATCCCCAGGGCTTTTTGAAAGGGGTCGAGCAATTATGCAAAAAGTACAATATCCTCTTGATTTGTGACGAGGTGGCCGTAGGGTTCGGTCGCACCGGAACAATGTTTGCCTGCGAACAGGAAGACGTCGTCCCCGATATCATGTGTATGGGCAAAGGGATCACTGGGGGATATATGCCACTTGCCGCAACCATCATGAACGAGCAGATCTTTCAATCCTTCTTGGGGGAACGGGAAGAACATAAAACCTTCTATCACGGTCACACCTATACAGGAAACCAGCTTGCCTGTGCACTGGCCCTGAAGAATATCGAGCTGATGGAAAGCCGCAATCTCATTGAAGACATCCAGAAAAAATCAAAATACCTATCACAAAGACTGCAAGCGCTATACAAACTTCCGATAGTCGGCAATATCCGCCAGCGCGGCTTCATGATTGGAGTGGAAATCGTTAAAGACCGCCAAACAAAAGAAACGTTCACACTCCAAGAGAATGTCGTTTCCGAAATCATCCATACAGCACGGGAAAATGGCCTGATCATCCGGGAACTTGGTCCAGTCATCACGATGATGCCGATCCTTTCCATGTCAGAAAAGGAACTCGATTTCATGGTCGAAACCGTCTACCATGCCATTCAGGAAGTCTCCATTCACAAAGGATTGATTCCAGCAGCTAACTGATACACAAAGAACCGGAAGGGCAGGGCTCACCCGGTTCTTTCCTTTCTTCACAAATGCACTTTAGAATTACGGAGTACATATGCTCATTATCTTCCATTGTCTGCACGGCTAAAATCATCATTAGCCTCTTTTTCAGTTTTACAAACCTATTAGATTAACCTAGATATTTTTAATATTTTTGGGTATTTCTGCTATAATCAGGGTAAAAGGAAAGAGGTGAACCGTTTTGTCAGGCATAGAAAAAGCGTATGATTCCCCTACCAGAAAAGACTGGATCAGGACTTTTTATACTTTTGCTTATATAAGTCTGCTCATTCTAATAATCGTCTCTGGAATTATTCGCTATTTTCAGGCACCTGCCGGTAATATTCAAGAGTCGAAACAGGAACAAACAAGTAAAAGGGAAAAAGTAAAGGAAAGTAAAGTCATTGAAAAGGATCCCACCGTTACATCACTGGTTTTAAAACCATTAGCGGAATCACCAAAAGCAAAAATCATCTTTGAACATGTCGGTTACTTTTTAATCCTGCTATTCCTTTTTATACTTATACCAATCCCGCTATTGAGCGTTAAAAGATTTAAATTCATGACCCTCGAAGTTGAAAGAGAATCTCAAGCCATCGAGGTAGCTAGGAATTTGACCATTCAACAAGATAAATTCGGACTCCTCTCTTACTGGTTAAAAGAGGATTTTAAATCATTGTTTTTAGAAGTTGAAAGGGATAATACAAGCTATAAGGACTTTCTTGAAGAAATGCTCTTTTACATGAGAGATCACTATAAAAATAATTGGGACTCCCATTTTGAATTTGATATAGTGACGGAAACCAAGTTTAAACAGAATTATTCAGCTCCTAAACTTGTTAAAAAATCTCTTCCCTCTGCAAAAGTGAAAGGAATCGGGCTTCCTATCAATAAAGAGAATGATAGATACATACACTTTAAAAACTTTATGATCCATACAATTAACGTCGAAGAAAATCTCCTGACTGAGGAAGAATGCTTAATTACGTATGTGATTGTCCTAAAGAGCTATCGAACCATTTTTGATGAATATGACGGCCATTTAGTATCAGGCCTAGCTTCATTAACATATGAATTATACCGAAGATATCACACATCCTTGGCTATTCAAGAAGAGGAAGATATTGAATCTGAGGAAGAAATTAAGTAAAATAAAGGAAAGAGGTGATAACGATGTCTTTACCTAAAAGAAAATATAGTAAATCCAAACTATTTAAATCCGCAAGTAAGGTTGGCAAGTCACAGCCTCACGAGGTCGTTATTCCAACTTATCACTCGAACAAGTTGACACCGAATAGTCCGTCAGTAAAAAAAGTATTATCAAATGTAAATTAAAAATAACCCTGATGACTCACGGGGTTATTTTTTAAGTCCAAGATATGTATTAATATACGGTTCCAGAATAGGGCTCCTGCCGATCCAATCCTTAGCTGATTTTATATGATTGGGACTCCATACTGGTGAAGATGGCATTTCAATACCTTTAGGTTTGGACCCGACTTTCCTGGCGCTTCTCAATAGTAGCTCATACTTATACTTCCTTCCCACCATACCTTCCCTCCTGCCCATAAAACACCTATCGTTATATATAATTATGTTTAAATGACTTTTTTATGCGCAGCCATTGGTCATCCCCAACAAGGAATCGATATTAAAATTTAGATAGAACCCCTATCCGACAATATTTACCTCACCTTTATGTTGGACTTTTTTTGCTCCCACATCCAAGAAAATGACCACCATCGGCTGTCTTTCTCATTCTAATATATAAAAGGAAATTCACTTATTATGGTATTATTTACATAATGAATTAGAGGAGGTTACAAAATGATGTTGGCAGTCCCCCTCCTGGTTGCTTGCGTCCCTGGAATGCTAGTATTACTTTTAGCATGGTGGCTTAGGAAATTACATTTATCTTTATTTGTTAGGCTTTTACCAGGCATATTAACCGTTATAACTTCAATTATTTTGTTTTACATTGGTTTTGTGAACATCAGAGGGTTTGAAGGAGCTGGATTCGGAATACTGGCTTTCCTTTTACTGCCCTTTGCAATTGTGGCTTCAATTATTGCGAGCAAAAACAAAGGCGTACAAAGCTAAAATTCAGTTCAAATACTATGAAAGCAGGAATATATTCAATGACTATTACGAATAAAACCAATAAGAAAACCATTGGTGAAATGACCAATAGCCGCATGCGTTGGGCGTTTGATCCCTCCACCCGTATTATTAAAAACAAAAAAGGAAAAGGTTCTTACAACCGGAAGAAAGAGCAATCCTATAAAGGATGCTCTTTTTTTCATATTCGCTTATCATATCTGTAATTCGAGTGATCTATGTAAGGATAAGTAACAAAAAAGATGACCTCGTTTTAATTCGGGGGTCATCTTTTTTATGCTGGCTAACTGTTAGCGAATGCCTTTCATGTAACCTTGAATCTTTGGTGATAAGGCCATCAGGGCCAGTCCAAGGACCATTGAAGCAACACCAATCACTCCAAAATAAGCCATTTCGGTTTGCGGTGTGTAGAATCTGACGATTTGTGCGTTCAGTGCTTGTGCTGCTGCACTTGCCAGGAACCACAGGCTCATCGTTTGTGCCGAGAATGCGGCCGGAGCCAATTTTGTAGTTGCTGAAAGTCCAACTGGAGATAAACAAAGTTCTCCAAGCACTACAAGGAAATAGCTAAGTACAAGCCATAGCGGATTGACTAATGCGTCGGATCCACCGAAATAAACGGGAAGCAGGATCACCAGGAATGATAAACCGGCGAACAGCAGACCTATTGAGAATTTTTGAGGAATGGTCGGCTGACGCTTTCCTAGTTTAATCCATAACCATGCGAATACCGGTGCAAGGGTAATGATGAACAAAGGATTCAAAGATTGGAACCATGCCGGGTTTATTTCTATTCCGGCAAAATTCAACTGTGTCCTTTTGTCTGCATAGTTTGCCAATATTGTTGCACCTTGCTCTTGAATCGCCCAGAACATGACAGCTGCTATAAACAAAGGAATATAGGCAAGCAAGCGTGAACGTTCAACAGAAGTTGTTTTCGGACTGCGATACATGAAAATGAAATAAAGGGTCGGAATAACGATCCCTAGGATACCTACAAGATTAATAAAGGTTTCAATCGTTAAGATGCCTGCAGAAGCAGTGATGCCGATGATGGCAGCTATGATAAGTGCAGCTATCCCCAATTTAGTGAATACTTTTTTCTTTTCATTCTGTGATAATGGGTTAGCAGGAAAAGTTCCAGCCAAGCCCAGGTTCTTTTTCTTTGTTGCAACAAAGACGATGAGTCCAATCAACATACCAATTGCGGCTATGCCAAACCCAAGGTGAAAGCTGTAGTTCATGACTGAACCAACAATGAGTGGTGAAAGGAATGCACCCATGTTGATACCCATATAGAATATACTGAAACCGGAATCCCGGCGTTCATCATTTTCTGCGTAAATTTCCCCGACAATGCTGGAAACATTCGGTTTTAATAAACCAGTACCCAGAACAATGAGTACCATGGAAACAAAGAACATGGAGAGATTGCCTGGTAAAGCAAGGACAATATGCCCGAGCATGATCAAGATACCACCGTATAATACGGCTTTTGAAGTCCCAAAAATCCTATCGGCGAGCCATCCGCCAATTATTCCTGACATATATACTAAAGATCCGTAGATGGATACTAGGGAAAGGGCTGTAGTTTCATCAAGGCCTAGTCCCCCTTTAGAAACTTCGTAATACATATAGTAAACAAGAATGGCCCTCATGCCATAGTAGGAGAAACGCTCCCAGAACTCAGTAAAGAAAAGGGTGAATAATCCTTTAGGGTTTCCAAAAAAACCTTTTTGAGGTACACTATCCACAATTTTCTGTTTATTTATCGTTGCCATACCTAGCTCTCCTTTTATTATTGTATAATAACTTTTATTTTTTCTGTTGTAAACAAATATTTATTATATTTAAATAATTAACTTCAGAATAAATAGAAGTGGCTTTCCACCACGCATGCAAAAGTCCGGATCTCTCACTAAAAAACAGTCCATATAATCTAATAGAAAGCGGCCATCAATGATATATTGCCCTAACTTCTCCCATGGTATTACGTTTGATATCACTTTGGTTGCCATGCACTTATTAATGAGAATAGGAAATGGTGAATTTTGAAATAACCCCACCACAACCGTTATATTCCCCATATAATAGATATAAAAACGAGGAGGCACCATAATGTTAGGGATCATAACCGTCGTGATGGTTTTTTCCATCCCTATAATCGCCATACTGACAAGCCATTTGGAAAAACAGTCAAAGACCAAACAGAAGATGCTACAAGTTGAATTGGAACTTGAAAAACTTAAACATGAAAACTTCCTTATGGAAACGGAAAAAATGAGGCTGGAACTGGATCAGATGAAATTAGATCAAAAAAGAGACGAACCAAGGTTACTGTAATCAAGTAACGTTGTTCGTCTTTTTTAATGGGTATAGTGCCGTTTTAAAAACCTTCCGCCCGTCATAAGAATTACAATAGGCCGTTTTAATGAATATATTGATCGCCAACAAGAAGGTCTGACAGCACCTTTGTCGGGATGACGAACTCGACGGCCCCCATATATCCCGGCGCAGCTTCATAGCTGTTAAACGCGATGACTAGCTTGCCATCTTCGTTTATATAAAAGTTTTGGTTTTCATCGATGCCTTTAAAAGCAGTAAGATCATTATCTTCGACCCAATATATCTTTTCCGGATCTTCAGCCATTTGCCGCTTCATCTGTTCCTTGATGTTCTCGCTGATCACCTGAAGATAGCGATCATCTTTAAATAAACTATTTAGCGTTAACAGCACTTCGTTTTTCTTGTCGACTGTATCGAATTGACTTTCTGTAGAACTGGAAGCAGAAATCGTATCCGTATAACGCTGTACGGATAAGATCGTTTCATTATCCGTCAATATCACATATCCGCTTTCCACCGAGATATAGCCCTTTTCCCCTTCCTTCAGTTTTGCCATGGAGTCCGTGAATTCCTTATAAAGCTGCTTGCTTTCCGATAAGTATTTATCATTCAAGCTATCTTCGAGCTGTTTATTCTCGAGACCGGATATAGCAGGTGTTTTGATTACTGCCGAGGAATTATTCGCTTCTTCTTTCCATTCGACGAAGGTAATCACTTTGATGACCTTCTCGACTATCGGAATATCACTCATGGCTTTCGCCGCTGCCGGGCTGATGTTTACGGAAGCTGTCACAATCAGAAGCGCTGCAGCCGCTGACACGAGGATATTCCTGCCAACCCTTGGCTTCTTCCTTGGCTTTTCATTCAAGGCTTCTTGAACGACATCATTCAATTCCTTTGGTATCGGTATTTTAAGATATTCTTCCCGCAGACCTTTTAATTTTTTTTCCATCTTTTCGTTTCCTCCCGTTCAGTCATGTTGATCCGCAATAGTTGCAGCGCTTTATATAATCTCGTTTTAATCGTGCTTACGTTCTCTTCCAGCACTTCCGCTATCTCGTCCAACTTCAGGTCCTCAAAGAAACGGAGAACGACTACCGTTTTATACTTGACCGAAAGTCCTTCCAGTGCCTTTTGCAAATCCAGGTCAGGATAGTGATCTTCCTCACCGCTGCTTAAGTATTCTATTGTTTCGTCATCGGCGACGGTCAGTTTCTTTTTCTTCCGCAAAACATCCAGTGCCGTTCGGACGATGATCTTATATAACCAACTATCTATAGAAGCGGCGTCTTTGATTTTGCTGCTGGAGGCTAGCGCTTTCCTGATTGATTCCTGCACGATATCTAGGGCATCCTCCTGGTTTTTGACATAGTAAAAAGCAAGTCTGTACAAATTCTCTTGCCGTTCGGTTATCCGGGCCGCGATTAATTGATTCATATCTAGATTTTTCATTGCATGATAGAGCTCCTTACATTTAAATTACGTATCCTAGGTACAAAGAATAGACGTTGCTGCAGCCATAAAAGTTTGAAAATGAACAAGGAAATATATAAATATAAAAAAATGAAATTTTTAACAAACTTTTAAGGCTTTTGGCGCGTCTATATAGTAGAATGATTATCGAGGTGGAGTGCATCATGAGGAAATTAAATTATAAAAAAGTCTTTATTTTTCTATTTTGTCTAACAGCTGCCATCGGAACGATGGGGTTAGCTATCAAAAGCCTTGCTTTTGATAAGAAGAGAACCGTTTCGGCCTATACAACTGATAAAAATTACCCAGAAGCCGATATTCAAACGTATGTGAAAGATAATACGAAAGGCGGGTATTCAGCCAGCAGGCCCGTTCTGCATTTAGAAAATATCGACAAGCAGCTAGATGCATACATAAAGAAAGAAATTAAGGATTATGAAAAGAAATGGAAAGCTTCCGAAGGAAAAGCTTCCGAGCTTAACCTCACCTATACGATCCTCCATTTCAGCAAACAGACCATTACGATTTCCTTCGATAAATATGAGCAAGTGGAAGGAAAGAAGCAGTCTGGAACCCAGATCTTCACTTATGATATTCCATCTCAGCAAAAACTCTCTATAGAAGACATCTTTGCCACGGATACTGATTATTTATCCGTTTTATCCGATATCGTTTTTGAAGAGTTAACGCAGAAGGAAGAAGAAGGCATTTCAAACAGTCTCATTAAAAAGGAAAACAAACTGAAGGCAGCCAACTTCAATTCTTTTTCAGTCTTTAAAAATACGCTCGTATTCTACGTTAAGACTGATGATTCAACTAAGACCCATACAATAGCCATCAAGAAGGATCTTTTTAAAGATAGTTTGCTAGATTCATATCAAAGTCAAGATTTGAATGAAGATCGTGTAAAGGAATGGCAGCCGAAACATATCGTCGCCAAACTGCCCGTGAAAAATGATTGGATCGACCCTTCAAAAAAGGTCATAGCCTTGACGTTCGATGACGGGCCGCATCCAAGTCATACCATGTCCATTCTTGAAGCCCTGGAAAAGTATGACGGACACGCGACGTTTTTCGTACTTGGAAGCCGTGTACAGCACTATCCGAAAGTACTGCAAAAAATGCTGCAGCAAGGAAATGAGATCGGCAACCATTCATGGGATCATCCGCAACTGACGCGCTTAAGCAAGAACAAAATCGAAGATCAAATCGAAAAGACCCAAGACGCTGTAGAAAAAGCTACAGGTATTGAGCCAAATCTCGTCCGTCCCCCATATGGAGCGATTAACAATAATGTGCGGGAATACATGGAGGACATGAAAGTCGCACTTTGGGATGTCGATCCCGAAGATTGGAAAGAGCGCAATGAAAAGAAAATCGTAAACAAAGTGATGGGCAAAGCCAAGGATGGCAAAATCATATTAATGCATGATATCTATCAAACTAGCGCCCAGGCTGCAGGAAAAATCATCAAACAACTGCATGACCAAGGTTATCAACTGGTCACCATTTCGGAATTGGAAAAGGTAAAGAAAGACCGTGAACTTTCCGGAATCACCATAAGTGAATAATCAAAAGGAAAGAGCCTGTTTCGTGATTCGGAACAGGCTCTTTTCATTCAAATAAAATAAGCAGACCTTTGATCTTATAGCAAAGGTCTGCTCATTTTCTCATTCACCAAGATCTACATTATGATAAACTTGTTGAACATCTTCCAAATCTTCCAATGCATCAATCATTTTTTCGAATTGTGCTTGTGCATCCTCTGGAAGGGTTAGGTCATTTTGTGCAAGCATCGTCAGCTCCGCCACTGTAAAATCGCTGATACCTGCATCCTTGAATGCTTGTTGTACAGCATGGAATTGTTCAGGCTCGGCATAAACGATGACACTTTCTTCTTCTTCAATGATGTCACGTACATCAACATCCGCTTCCATTAACAGTTCAAGAACATCATCAGCCGTTTTACCTTCAATCCCGATGACAGCCGTTGCATCGAACATATAAGCAACAGATCCGCTGACACCCATATTCCCGCCATTCTTCCCAAATGCTGCACGTACATCAGATGCCGTCCGGTTCACGTTGTTTGTCAATGCATCCACGATGACCATTGAACCATTTGGACCGAATCCTTCATAACGAAGTTCGTCATAGTTTTCTTCCGAACCGCCTTTGGCTTTTTCAATCGCACGGTCAATGATCGCTCTTGGAACATTGTACGTTTTTGCACGCTCAAGTACGACCCTTAATGCCTGATTGGATTCTGGATCTGGTTCACCTTGTTTTGCCACTACATATATTTCCCGCCCGAACTTAGCATAAATCCGACTAGTATTAGCATCTTTTGACGCTTTTTTTTCTTTAATGTTATTCCACTTACGACCCATTATATTCCACTCTCTTTCATCATTGATATATACGAATAGATTATTAAGATACGGCCCTATGAGAAAACCCACAAGGGGAATTCCTTTGAAGATAGGCTATACGTTTACTAGATTATATTATACATCAATTGTATAATTTTGAAAAAGTCCTGCACATCCCTCACTGGCATTTATCGGTGCTTTGCGCTATTTTTCATGAAATACTATGGAAAACATCAGTAGTGGTATAGTATGAAGTGATCGGAAAGGAGAGATGATCCATGAAGGACAACCAAATCATCATCGGGATACCCGGTAAATGGAAGGACCGGACAGAATTGATTCAAACGGTCGCTTCCCGAAGCGAAGGGTATCTGTTAGCCGGGAATGTTTTTCATAACAGTGATAAGAACATTACGTTTCAGGCGGAGATCCATGATTATGAACCCACTTTAAAAGAGAGCTTTTCTTACGCCAGTAAAGACGCCTTTTCAGAGAATGCATTAGAGGAAATCAATGGCCATACCCTTACCGTTTATATAATAGCCGATGTATCCGATACCGGAACTGTTATCGATTTGATCGATGCCGGGGCAGCGATCCTCAAGGCAGGCGGAATGGCAGTGAAAATAGAAACGGCTGGAATTGCCCATTCAAAGGAAGATTGGCAGCATCTTCATCATAGCCCGGATATTCTCTCGGTATATGCCCATTTTGTCACGATCATCGGAGAGGAAGACTATTATTGTTCTTTCGGAATGAAAGCCTTTGGTCTTCCGGATGCCGTGACACTTAACACAATGAGTCCGAAAGAGGCAGCTGCTCTGCTTAACACATTTAATTATTACCATGTAGGTGAACGGCCTCTCTTTAAGAATGGCGAAACCTTTAGCATTCAACAAAATGCACCCGACTTTATATTGACGGGCCTTCAAGACTTTAGATATGAAGAAGGCCATCCCTTCTACAACCCGTTTGGATTATGGAATTTAGGGACAAGTAAATAGAGGAGCGATCCGCTCCCCCCAGACTGCAGGCAAATTCGAAAAAAATCGAGTTTTGCCTGCAGTTTTTTATTTAGGCTCTTTTCGTAAAGATTGTTGTTTTTAAAACGAAACTATTTAAGGTTGATTGGAGCGGAAGTGTGAGACTCCTGCGGGAGCAGCCGGACAGGTGAGACCCCACAGGCGTTTACGCCGAGGAGGCTCACCGCCCGCCCCGCGGAAGCGAGCATCTGGAGGGGAAATCAACCACACCGCACTACTTGGTAAATAGCAACAAAGTATGTGAAAACAGCCTTTATTTAAAAGACGTTCCAGTTGATTTCAGAAATCCGCCCCCTTTCCGCCGACTGTCTGCCAAGCCTCATCAAAGCAAGCGTCTGTGGGTCTCGGCTAGCCAGTTATTCGGCAGGAGTGTCGCAACTTTCTTCAATCCCATAAGGATTACAGTAAAAAAACATCAAGATAGTCTAGTCTTGTATTAAAATCAGGTTCGAGATGAGACCGTTCCGGACCGCCCGTGGGAAGCGAGTGCCTAATCAACGAGCTAGCCTCAATCATCGTCTGGAATGAGCCATTCCGAAACCCCTTTTTAGACAAAAGGGTTTCTATCTAAAGTTTTAAACATAGTTGATTGGAACGCAAGGTTCGAGAATCCTGCGGGAAAAGCGAGTCCATGGGAGACCCCGCAGGCGCAAAAGCGCTGAGGAGGCTGCCGGACCGCCCGCGGAAAGCGAGTGCCTGGAGAGGAAATCAACGACCTAGTCTTAATCATCGTCCGGAATGAGACCATTCCGAACCCCCTTTTTTTAGACAATAGGGGTTCAACCGAGTTTTTCACGCTTTTCTTCTTCATGTTCCTTCTTCACGAGGGACATGCCGCTTGCTTTGTATTTGAGTATCTTTTGTATGACCGTGCCCAGATGCGCTCCAGCTTCAACAGGGGGGATCCCTCCTTTATGGATGTTGGAAATGACCATCCTCTCTGCTTCAATGGTGCCCAAACGTGGTTTATAACAAATGTAAGCGCTCAATGATTCAGCACTGACCAGACCAGGCCGTTCACCGATCAACAGGACAATGACCTCAGGTCCAAGGATTTCACCGATATCATCCATCACGGCAACCCGGCCCTTTTCAATATAAAAAGGTGTACCCGTATCAAGACCTGCCACTGCCAAAGATTGTTTGAAAGATAAATAGACGTCCTCCACATTTTCTTCGATCGCCTTGGCACTTAAGCCATCGGAAATGATGATTTGAACCGTTGGGGCCTTTATGCATTTGGCTTCTATCACCCTCTTTGCTTCTTCCGAAAGCTTCCTGCCATAATCCGGGCGCCGTAAATAGATTTCCTTATCATCGGCCTTCGTTTTCACCTTGAATAAATCCAAGCGCTTCAAAAGAATATCACTGACTTCACCATATACAGCATCGACGGCCGCCGCATGGTCAAAACGGAATTTCAGCCAAGAATCCGTTTTTGGCCGTGTCCCTGACCTGCCTACCCCTATCCGCGCAGGGGTTTTCGCTATCATGGCATCCAAATCTTCCTTATTGTTCATTCCCATATCATCCACTCCTAACGGTTAAATATAGTTGGATCACCGGCACTCTTCGTTAATTTTCCGTTCTCCATGATCCCCATTTTCTCCAGCCAAGCTTCATATAATGGGGCAGGCCGCTTATCCATCGTTTGCCTCAAAGTCGCTATATCGTGGTAACTCAAAGACTGATAGTTTAACATGCAGTCATCACCCATCGGAGTTGCGATGATGAAATTCACACCAGCCGCCGTTAAAAGTACACCCAAGTCCTCGATATCATTTTGATCCGCCTTCATATGATTCGTATAGCAAATATCCACTCCCATCGGCAGTCCATGCATTTTTCCCATGAAATGGTCTTCTAACCCGGCCCGGATGACCTGCTTGCTGTTATATAGATATTCAGGTCCGATGAACCCGACGACCGTATTGACAATGTACGGATCAAAATAACGGGCAAATCCATAGTTCCTGGATTCAAGCGTCACCTGATCGATTCCGAAATGCGCTTCGGCCGATAATTCGGAGCCTTGCCCCGTTTCAAAATAAAGATGCTGCGGGCCTGTGCCGGTGCCAAAGGCCTTCGCGATCTCATTAGCTTCTTCGAGCAATTGCACGTTAATTCCAAAAGACCGATTGGCCGTTTCCGTTCCGGCTATGCTTTGAAAGATCATATCAGCAGGCGCCCCCTGCTGTACGGCCTTCATTTGCGTCGTCACATGCGCAAGCACACAATTCTGGGTCGGGATTTTCCATTTCTGGATGACATCCTGTGTCGCATGAAGCAGCCGCTTCACGCTTTCGACCGAATCATCGACAGGGTTGATTCCAATGAGTGCATCCCCGATTCCATAGGAGAGGCCTTCTTTTAAAGAAGCCAGCATGCCATCCACATTGTCTGTCGGGTGGTTAGGCTGAAGGCGCGAAGCAAGCGTTCCTTTGTATCCGATCGTGCTATTATTCTTGGTGAGCACTTCGATTTTATTGGCTGCATGGATAAGGTCGAGGTTTGACATCAACTTGGCTGCCGCTGCAATCATTTCACTATTCAATCCCCTGCTTAATCGCTTTAAATCCTCACCGGTCGTTTCGTCACTCAAAATATATTCACGCAGCTCGGCAACGCTCCAATTCTTCACAGATTGATAAATGGTTCCATTGATGAGACCATCTATGATCCGCGACACCTCATCCTCTTCCGGGGAGAGCAGGGGATAGTTCCTAATGTCCGCCAAAGTCAATTCGCTAAGGACCGCTTTCGCCGCAACCCGTTCTTGAACGGAATCTGCCGCAATTCCCGCAAGCCTATCTCCTGATTTCTCTTCATTCGCTTTGGCCAGGACTTCTTTCAACGATTTGAATTGATGGATTTCCCCAAAGTATTGAGTGGATAATTTCATCGTATAATCCTCCTTTTCCTAACTGTGAAAGGTTAGCGTTTTTACTACAACCGGAACGACCCCTGTCCGCAGCAGCCTTCCTATATCTAAATAATCACCATGTTCCACTTCTGTCTGATCAATGCAGATGACCGGCAGATCCGGTTGGTTCGCTAGAATGGTTTGACCAAGTGCCTTCCCATAATCACTATCCATTACAATGATCAGAGGCTGCTGCCGATTCGGCTTTTGCTTCAGTGCCTCGATAAAAGCGACTGCGAGCCGATGAATGTCCCGAAATGATTGATAAGGTAAATTCGTTAAATAAAAGGCAAAATTCAGCCCCTCCTGCAAGGCGTCGTATACTGTGATCGCATCCTGAACTGCTTGTGCCATTCTCGCAGTTACATCATCAAGCACACCATGAAAATCGACCCGATAGACCGGGATATTGCGAACTGGCAGATGAGAATCATTCACCTCGATAGTTGCTCCGCTGATTTCAGTTGTATGTGCGCCTGCTCCAAGTACAGTCGCCCGAACCGTTTCAACAGGCTGTTCCCACTCCCATGCGGCCAATTCTTCATTTTCCATTATAGAGGCGGCAAGCATCATCCCGATATCCCGGAAGCTTTTGTCCTCCCTTTCTTCATGATAGATGCAATCACTGACACCGCCCGAGAACATCAACACTTCTATTCGTTCTGTCCAAGATGGCTCCTTTCCAACTAATAGAAGTTCATCTTCTTTTGTGAAGGAACCAGCCAAAAACCTCGAAAGCACCTTCGCCATTTCATTTGCGATGATTGCCCCATCACCATTCATAGGAAAGTGCCCTTTTGATTTCAGCCATTTTCCTATTGAAGGAGCAACCTTCACCTTCGCTTCCTCCCACTCCACCAAACGGCCCCCTATATGCAGTGTGCAAGTTCCGCAAAGCATACCAGAACAGTATACGGCAATATTCGCCGTCCCCCCGCCAATGTCTATGTTCGCTACAGTCTTTCCTGTCTTGATGGAATGTTGATAGGCGCCGGATCCCTTGGCGGCAATGATTCCCTCCAAATCCGGGCCGGCTGCCGCTACAAGGAATTCCCCCGCCGCTTTAGATAGCCGGTATACCATTTCTTCTGCATTTTGTTTGGTTGCCGTTTCCCCAGTGATGATGACAGCCCCTGTTTGTATATGATCGATCGTGATTCCTGCTTTTTGGTATTCACTTTCCACCATTCTCTGAACAGCAGGTATATCAATTATCGTCTCGGATAAAAGCGGGGTCCTGAAAATGGGACTTCGATACAGAATTTCCTTATCGGTAATTTCGATTTTTGGCACCTGTCCGCCGCCCGCCACATTCCTAAGCGACAGCTCGCTGATAACAAGTTTCGTCGTACTTGTGCCAATATCAATTCCTGCACTGATGATTCGTTCCACCTGTTCATTCATTAAAATCACACCCCAGTTTTACACCACTTGGATTTCATTGCTGTTTTCATCCTCATTTTTCGTTTTATATTCATTTATGCCGATAACTCCTGCTGCACGATCCTTTTCTTCTAATTCCATAGCTTTCGGAACCGACAGCCAGTAAGCAAGACCGATTCCAATCGCTCCGGCAGATAGCTTCCCGACAATGATCGGTAATATTAAAGAGGGCTGAAAGTTGGCTGTGAATGATAAATGATCGCCCAATAGGAAGGCCGCACACACAGCGAAGGAAATGTTTATGACCTTATCCTTCGGCGGCATATCTTTAACAAGCTTGAACATTGCTAATATATTGGCTACCGTGGCTAATATCCCTGCACTCCCAGCTTTGCTCAAACCGATTTTCCCGCCCATCGCTTCCAATGGCTTGCCAGCATATTTTTGAATCAGGTAAATCATTGGAAATGCACCTGCCAGCATGATCCCGATATATCCTGCCGTTTCCAGGGCACGGAACTGGTCTGCACTATCGGCCATGATCGGATGGAAGCCCCAGGCACCAAAGACATTGGAAAATAATCCGGTGAAAATTTCAACGATTGAAAACACGAGTACAAGTTTAATCGCGGCATCCAATATTTTTCCAAACCACATGAAACCTTTGATCATCAAATCCGGCAGGAAATAAAGACCTAACGCGAGCAAGACCACAAAAATAAGAAGAGGGGAAAGATTCAGGGCAATTTTCAAATAGCTCAACGCGAATTCGTATGTAGAATCCGCATTCGTGGAAATCACTTCGCGGATTTTCGAATTCGTTGCCACCACCAGCACGCTAGAGATGAAAGCGCCAATCGGAATCGTCAGGATTCCTGACATGACGCCAAGTGCCATGTATTTATGATCACGCTTCTCCAGCATCGCAAGCCCCATTGGAATCGAGAATACAATCGTTGCCCCGGACATAAAGCCGACAATCATCGCCATGATCCAGCCTTCATATGATTCCTTCAGCTCGGCCGCTAATTGGTAACCCCCCATATCCGTCGCCAAAATCGTGGTTGCGGCGAGGGCGGGATCTGCACCGATCGCAGCGAAAACCGGACCGCATACTGTATTGATGAACCAAGATAAATAAGGGATCGAGGCCATGATCCCAGCTGCCGGGATAAATATATGGCCAACGGTATGCAAACCTTCCATGAAATGTTTCCCCAAGCCTTGCTCACTGTCTTTAATCGATGCAATTGCACCGACAACGGCACACACCATAATGATATAAATAACGAATTTACCTACCATCTCCATACATATTCCCCCTGAATTCCGATTTGATTTGGCCTATCGACTTTTAAAAAAGGGTATAAAAAAGACGCCTCTTATAGCCCAAACTTAGGTTTTTCGGCAGAAATGCATGCCTGTAACCAATTTGGTCCATCAAAGCGCCATTGCTTCATCTATTTACTTGTTTTTGATCATTTGCAATGATTCGACGCGCCACCGTCTCCATGGAAAGCTGTTTATCCATACTAAGCCTTCTCAGCTTATTGTAAGCGATTTCTTCTGTTACATTCTTCCTTTTCATGATGATTCCTTTTGCCTTTTCAATGACTTTGCGATTTGTGAGCGTTTCACCCAATTGAGCATTTCGTTCCTGATACTTCTTTGTATTGGCTGCTTGCAGCAAGGCTATCTCCACTGCCGGAATCAAATTAGCCTCCGTAATTGGCTTTACAAGATATCCGACGATATTCGCTCGCTTCGCCTCGTCGATATATTCACGCTGGCTGAAGGCAGTTAAAAGTAGGACCGGAATCTGAAAGGTATTGGATATTACATCGCTAGCCTTAAGCCCATTCATTTTCGGCATTTTGATATCCATCAAAACGAGATCCGGCTGTAGTGCATGTGCCAATTCAATCGCCTTCTCGCCATTACGGGCATGTCCAACCACATCGAAGCCTGCATCCTTGAGCATGATCGTTATATCAAGCAGAACAATCGATTCATCCTCCACGACCAAAATCCTCTTGACCACTTCTCCCACCTACCTCTTGTATGGAAATCTTACAGAAGCCAGGGTACCTTCTTTAATCCGCTGAATCGAAAACTCCCCATCCAAATCATTTTCCACCGTCATGCGGATGATATCCAGCCCCAAAGAAGGTTTCATTGCAGGTGAATATCCAATGCCATCATCTCTTACTTGAATTTCCAATTCAGGACCATCCTTTTGCAAGCATACGGTAATCTTACCTTCCGTCCCTTCCTTGAAAGCATGTTTCACACAATTATGAATGAGCTCATTCACCACCAGCGCGACAGAAATGCCAATATCGGAATCAATCGAATGAAGTTCACCTCTATATTCAATGCTTAGGCATTGACGCGCTTGATCCTCCGTATGAACAATCATATCGCCTATTTTTTCAATAAGCTCCAACAGATCCACATGATCGACCTGACTGCTTGCCAAAATGATTTCATAAACCGAGGATATGCTTAACACCCTGTTCAAACTGACCAATAAATGGGGCTTGCTTTCTTCAGGGGCTCCTAGCCTCATTTGCAGCCGAAGTAAACTGGCTACTGTCTGCAAATTATTCTTCACCCTATGATGAATTTCTCGAATGGCTACTGACTTGCTGATCAACTCCCTCTCTTTATCCCGCAGTTCAGTCAGGTCCCGGATTATGATGAACGTTTCATTGGAATTCTTGTTGCCCAAATGGAATTTCTTTATTTGGATAATCTTTTTACCAATGTTCATTTCCTTCATTAAAATGTCCTCTTTTGAAGCAAGAACATCGGCAAAGCCAGGAAAATAATCGAAAATCGATTCACCTAAAACACAGTCCGTCAAACAGATTTCCGATACTAAATTAATGGCGGCAGGATTCGTATAAACAAGTCTGTTTTGGTTATTAATCAGGAAAATGGACTCCTCGATAAATTCAGGAACTAAGGAATTTTGTTGATCTTGCCTATCAAACTGATTTAAAGATTCGGGTTCTTCATGAATCACCTTTTCCATGATCAAAACGGCGATGACCCGATTGCATTCCCCCTTGATTGGAACGACACTTTGCTGGACCATCGCTCCCTCTTGAGTCAATGCCCGATTCACGAACATGTCCTTTCCGGTGCGCAATACATAAAATACGGCCGGTTCAAAAGCCTCATAGGCAAATTTCCCGACAACCGGATGATTGTAAACCGATTTCACGGAATGTCCGCATGCCTCTGCGACGACAATGGCATGCCTCCCTTCACGCACCGGACAATCAATAAACACATTCGCTTTATTCAAATCGGCTATCAACGATAAATTCATTGATAGGTTTTCAAGAATTTGAATATCACTGTCCAGTAAATGAGTATGCAATTCACATAAATCTCGGACAGTCATTGTCCGTTCCATAGGCAAAACCCCAATAAACGTTTATTCATGGATATTATTATTGATTATTATAGATACCGCCCCTATTTTTGTCAATATTCAAAATATTCTAATGTGATGTATTCTAACATTAGATGGCGTTATTTAAAACGATTGACCCACATTCTTATCAACTCACTTGTGGAGCAAAGTTACCACCTCTCCATATAGTCAGATCCCTTACATACTCATGAATTCCACCTCTTCTGGTTATAGTAAAAAAGAAATTAACAGAGGAGGTACATTCCATGAAAAGTTCAAAGGAGTTTGTTGAAAGCATTCAAGAGCAGCAAAAAAAGGAAGAAGGCAATATGCGCCGTCAAGGCAATGGGAATCCCGCTCAGAAATTACCGAATAAAAAACATTAATGAAGACAATCTTCAAAAGATCCCAGCCTTAAGATAGGCTGGGATTCTTTTCACTCCGATGCACTTTTTTTCTTCTTCATCGCTTCGATTTCTTTTGAGAATGTTTCTTCAATCTCTTTTTTATTTCCATATAAAAAGAGGTTATCCCCTAATTTGATTTTATACTCATATAGCTCTTTTCTGATTTTCACTTCTCCGCTTTCAATAAATAAAATATTGATGTCGGCTCCATGTGATATGACATCAAAGGCTTTGACATCGATGAATTCGGAGTCCTCATAAATATCGATCTCCATGACCACGTCTTCATCTTCTAAAAATAGGACCTCTTCTATCGGGTGTTCCCATAGTTCATAATGATTGTACATTTCACTTTTCAACTTATTCGATATTCTATTATTCAGGAATGGAGCTTTCACTAAAACAGTTAAAACCACCAGGATTCCAATAATGATGCTTAACTCCATCAAGCGCAGATCATCTGTAAGCAATGTACTGATCGATGAAATGATGACAGCAAGCGAGAAAGCACCAAATAAAATTAAGAACATGCTAATTTTCCTTCGAACGGGGTGATCGATAATGGATTTTGACTCGTCAGTTGTAAAACCAGTACCCGTCAGCATGGAGATAACCTGAAATCTTGCCACTGTGGTTTTTAATCCTGTCAATTTCATCAAGGTGACCGATATTTCAATAACAAGAACAATGATTATTAAATAAAGCAACATAAAAAGTAAATTCATCAAAATGTTCACTTCCTCATCTATGGTTTACCCCAATCACGACAAAAGAAATCTCATTCGATGTTCATTTTAAGTTTCCATCTATAGCTGACATAAGCAAACAAAAAAACACAGTAAGATCCAACTTGAACCCTACTGCGTTTTTATCTATATATTTCTTAAATGGTCTTCAGCAGCAGTTTTTTTAACAGCGGTGTAAATTGTTCTGGCAACTCAGCTACACTTGGAATCATCAGGCGTTCTTTGCCATAGATGTTCTTCATCGTCATTTCTTCACTTTCATCGATGCCTCCATCCGCTAAAAACAGGCCGATGACTTCGATGCCTTTCTTCCTGGCTTCCGAAACAGCAAGGTGTGTATCGACAATGCCATTTTGATCATAATCGCTTGCTGCCGGCTCACCGTCTGAAAATACGAGCAAGAAACGGTTTTTTTCACGTCTTTTTTCCAATTCCATTGTGGCAACCCTGATACTGTATCCATCCCGGTTGTCTTCCTCTGGCTCAAGCTGCATGATTTTAGCTCCTGAGTTTAGATAAAGGGAATCGGAATGGGACTGGATCACATGGAAATAGTTCGGCTGATATCCTTCTCTCACTTCATTTGCATCTTCCCAAAATCCCACGATCGAGTGGGGGATCCTTAATTTCTTCAGCACTTCATGAAACAGGACGACCCCTCGTTTCGTTTCATCCATTTTGTTATGCATGGAAGCCGAGCAATCGATAAGCAATGTGAATACGGCATCCATTTCATTGGAATCCTGGTTCTTTTTATAAAAGACCCTTGGATTTTCTTCAAATACAAGCGGCAGTAATTTCTTTGATAAACGGCCAAAAACCAAATCTTTTCTTGGTGCGTTCTTTTTATTTTCCAGCGTCTTTTCAATTGTACTGGAGAGTTTTCTCTTGAACGGTTCAATATCCGCAACAAACTCTCGGTAGTGTTTCTCTTCCGTAAGAGTTGGTATTTTTGCTTCTTTGATTACCTGAACGACGTCTTTATTTTCTTCACCAAATGGATGTTCACCGCTTTTGCCCATATTGGTTTGTTTCTTCTCCAGCGTTTCTTGCTGATTGTATTCCTTTTGTTGACTTTCCCCTGATGAACCCTGGATCGAAGCCAGTGCTTGGTCGGCATCTTCCGCTTCCCGGGCACCTCCGCCCATCAGGCTTGTTTTCGTTCCCTGCTCCAATTCAAATTGGAGAAAAGTCGAATTACTCTCGCCGTTCTTGTTCTCCCGATGCCAAGTCGAGAATTTTTCATCAATGAACTCACTTTTTTCTTCATCTGCATCATCTGTATCATCGTTCAACAGTTCATCATTTCTAGTCAGTTCATCAAATAAAGTATTTGCTTTATACTTTTCCACACTTGCAATGGGGAAAATGAAATATTCATTCATCGTATCCTCGTATCCATCGTTCACACGGAAAACGATTTGCTCGCAAATCCTTGTGATATCACTGGTTTTAGTAGCTTCAAAGACCAAATGGATGAACGGTTTGAGCTTCTCCAGTTCTTCCAGCTGCCTTTCATTGGCTCTTGGAAAAATCGGATCCGGCCTGTCAGATTGAAGCAGTAAATATATGAGGCAGTATAATTCATCCAGTGCAAAACTTCTTGTGACATTCGTCGCCAATTGGCTTTCGAAATATTGTTTAAGGTAAGCACCCCTTACCGAAAACCATTTTTTCGTGCCTGGCCTTTCTTTCTTCACCAATTCTTCCAATCGCAAATCTTCCAGTAAAGCGAATAATTGGGCTGCAAACTTCGGAAGCGAACTTTCCCCAATGCTCTCCTGGTACTCCTTCATGCTCTGGATCGTTGTATGATGCAGCGTACCTATCGTTCTAAGAAGCACGTCCGTTTTCAGCCCCGCTTCCTTCACTTCCTTATTGCCATTTTCCCAAAAATGGCTGGCTGTGACCTTATTCTCGATCAGATCAATGAAGGAGCCATAATTGTATTCGAATTCCAGCTCAGGAATGCCGGATAAAACAGTCGAGAGATCTTGAAGCTGTAAAAAAAGAGCCGTATCTATTATTGAATCATTGAACCGGATATACTTCATGAGGCATTCTCCTAGTTAGAATAATGTGTCAGCCAAGTTCTTCACGAACTCACGCTCACGTTCCTCGTCCAACTTATCCACAATGGAACGAAGAATCGCCCGTTTCGGCGGGATCAACACACTCAGATCGCAAGCATCAAGCAAAGCCCTGATCGATGCCGCATCTTCAGCCACCTTCCCTTGATTCACGGCATTTATCAAATCACTCGACAGTTTAACGAACAAATCAATACTTCTTAGGTCCTTCAACTTTGTATTAGTTTCTATCAATTGCTTTAACTGCTCCCCTTCGATATAAGGAACTTCAATTACGACAAATCTATTTTTTAGCGCTTCATTCAGCGGCACTGTACCAACATACCCTTCGTTGATTGCAGCAATCACATTAAAGCCTTCTTTTGCCGTTATGACTTCATTCGTGAACGGATTCGTTATCGTCCTTCTGTAATCAAGCACACCGTTGATAAGCGGCAGAGTTTCCGGTTTCGCCATGTTGATTTCATCTATATATAGGAAGTGACCGTGATTCATCGAATTGGTCACTGGTCCAGGTACGAATTCTATCACTTGTTTTTCCTCTTTGTAAGCCAGCGTCTTGAAGCCCAATAAGCTTTCGGCATCCAAGTCTACTGAGCAGTTGACACTGAACATCGGCTGGTTGAATAAATTCGATAATGTCTCGGCAAACTTTGTCTTTCCAGCCCCTGTCGGACCCTTCAAAAGGATATTCTTCCCCATGCTCAAGGCCGTGATGGCATCCACCATCAACTCCATCTCGGGAGGCAGATATCCGCCGCTCCTGATCAATTCCTCAAATTGAGCAGGATTCTTTTGGCTTGCTTGTAATATATTCGCTATTTCTATTGGTAATCGATTGATCATTATGTTCCTACACCCCTTTCTGAACATTTTAAGGCTCTTTCGCATTAAAAACAAACACTAAGAAAAGGAGCTGTCATCAAGACAGCTCCCAGACTGTAGAAAAACTCGGAGTAAAGCGAGTTTGCCCTGCAGTTTTATTCAGAAATCCGCCCCCTTTCCGCCGACTGGCTGCCAAGCCTCCTCACTGCAAGCGGCTGTGGGGTCTCGGCTGGCCAGTTATTCGGGAGCAGTGTCGCAAATTTCTTCAATCCAATGAAACAACCCAGTTAATTGGAACGGAAGGTACGGGACTCCTGCGGGAAAAGCGTGTCCAAGGGAGACCCCACATGCGCAAAGAGCGCCGAGGGCGGACCGCCCGCGGAAAGCGAGTGCCTGGAGGCAACGTTATTCGAGTTCATTTTGATGACCCTTAATAGGCTTCCTTAGGGTCACCTTTCAATAAGTATACCATATAGCCCAATACACCGCCGATGATGGCAGGAATCACCCATCCCACCCCTACACTATATAGTGGAAGGTATTGATTGAAAAGGTCAGAAACAGCTTCCATTTTAATGCCTGATGCCACTATTCCATCCATTATGCTGATGATGGCCGTTAATAATAAGCTTCCTAAATATACCTCCGATTTCCCTTTGAAAAAGGAATGGAAGAACGTAAGAACAATCAAAACGATCGCCACGGGATAAAGCGCCGTTAACACAGGCACTGTAATGGAAATCAGCTTGGTCAAACCTACATTGGCAACAGCCGCACTGAAAACGGAGAAGATGACGACGTATGATTTATACGATACGGCAGGCATTAATTTATTGAAATACGTAGCACAAGCCGTTATCAAACCGATGCTTGTCGTCAGGCAAGCAGCGATTACAATCAACCCTAACAACACGGCGCCAGCCGATCCGAAAAAATGATTCGAGGCTTGAGCCAAAACGTCTCCGCCATTACCCAGCAGACCGAGTTTTTCCACACTTGTTGCCCCGACATAAGCTAAGGACGTATAAACAATCACCAGCAAAGCGGCAGCTATAATGCCGGCTTTCAGACAAAAGCCTAACACTTCTTTTCTGGATGTTATCCCTTTATCTTTGATCGCGTTGATGACGATGATCCCAAAAGCAAATGCTGCCAGCGTATCCATAGTCAAATATCCTTCTTTAAATCCCTTGAAGAAAGAATTATCTGAATAATCTGCCGCTGGTGACTGGATTTCACCCATTGGGTTAATAATTGCGACCACAATGAGAATCCCGATGAAAATCAATAATAAAGGTGTTAATATTTTTCCGACGATATCCAGCATTTTTGATGGATTGATGGATAATAAACAGGCAATTCCAAAGTATATGATCGTGAATATCAGCAGTGGTAAAAAACCGACATCATTAGATAGGAAAGGTTTAATCCCTATTTCGTAGGATACACTCCCTGTTCTGGGAAGCGCGAAAAGCGGTCCCAAAGATAAATAAAGAACGACTGTGAAAATGATGCCGAATAACGGATGTGCCCTGCTCGCAAGCGATTGAACATCATTTTTTCCCGAAAAACCAAAGGCCAATATTGTAATGAATGGCAGTCCAACACCAGTAATGATGAATCCTAAACTGGCCGACCATAAATTGGTCCCTGCGGATTGACCGAGCATGGCAGGGAAAATTAAGTTTCCTGCACCAAAAAACAAAGCAAAAAGCATTAATCCTGTTACAATGACAAAAGACAGCGGTGCTTTCTGTGACATATAGAGCCCTCCATTGTTTTGATTATCTTAAAGAAGAAAGAGTTGTCCAACAATTCCCGGTAAAAAAGACATGAACTTCGAACCATTCTACTAATCAGTTAAAATGGACCTCATGCTATGAATCATCCATGACTCTCCTTACTATAAAATCCGGTGGAACGTTTGTCAAAGCTATTTCATTCATTATTCGGAAAAATCTTTCTTTTCTTACTTCTTTTTAAGAAAACGAGAGAGACATTTAGATTCAACAGAAAAGTTGAGTAAAAAGTACTGCAATTTATTTTGCGGAAAGAATGTTTTAATATTCAGATATTTATCCAAACTATATAAAAAACAAGAAAAACAGGAGGAGTAAACATGAATACCGAAAAAGAAAAGATGGTGAGCGGGAAACCTTACATGGCCGCCGATCCGGAATTAATCAGAGATAGGGAAAATGCCAGAAAGTTGACCCGGTTATACAATCAGACAACGGAAAGCGAAGGGGATGAACGGACTGCACTGCTGAAAAGGCTTTTAGGTTCCACTGGGCTAAATGTATATATTGAACCCACTTTCCGTTGTGACTATGGATACAACATTTCTGTCGGGGAAAACTTTTATGCTAATTTTGATTGTGTCATTTTGGATGTTTGTGAAGTGACAATTGGCAGGGACTGCATGTTGGCTCCCGGAGTGCATATCTATACAGCCACACATCCACTGGATCCCTTTGAACGCAGTTCTGGAGTGGAATACGGAAAACCGGTTACGATAGGGGATCATGTATGGATAGGCGGCAGGGCCATCATCAATCCTGGCGTTACAATAGGGAGCCATTCCGTCGTCGCCTCAGGGGCAGTCGTAACAAAGGATGTTCCTGAAGGCGTTGTTGTCGGCGGAAACCCAGCGAAGGTCATCAAGCATATCGAAGGAATTAAATAAGCAGAGCCTACTCCCCCCGAGTGGCTCTGCCCCTGTTTTTCGTTAAATTTTCCTCAATGCTTCCGCGATTGCAGTATCGCCAGAGATTAAATCAAATGAACGCTTATAGGTATTTTCTTCGGTCAATGAAGCAAGAATCGTTCGAGCCACATCTTCACGGGCAATCGAACCTCTTTCCAATTCCTCGGCCGCGGTCACTTTGCCTGTTCCCGGTTCATTCACCAGTCCGCCAGGCCGAATGATCGTATAATTTAAATCGCTTTGTAACAATGCCCTATCCGCATAGTGCTTGGCCACATAATACGGTTTGATGGCTTCATTCCAGTTTTCGCGATTATTGGCCTGAAAAGCACTCACCATGATGAATCGGTCGATTCCCAAGTTTTCTGCCGCTTCAATCGTTTTAACTGCACCATCCAGATCAATCAACAGCGTTTGATCAGCGCCGGTGCTCCCTCCGGATCCTGCTGTGAACACGATGGCATCACAGCCTTTTGCCGCATTCGTAATCTCATCCACTGATCCAGTTAAACTGACGACTGCAGATTCAATTCCATTTTTCTCTAAATGCTCACTTTGCTCTTCTTTGCGTACCATTGCCCGTACACGATGTTCCGGGCTATCTTTTAATAAATCTACAAGATGTTTACCGATCTGCCCATTTGCCCCAACTACGAATACTTTCATAAAGTCAGCTCCCATAATGGTTAGTTTGGATTCCTTTCAAATTATTTCATGGACTCAGAACATTATCAAACAATCAGCCCGCCGATTCAGCTTTAACATTGGAAAAAGTTTGGCAACTACACTTATATATTTTATAATAAGAACAACACGTGTTATTCAGAAACACAAAGGGGAGGTGTAAAGATGGCAATAATAATGTTAATGCCACCTTCTGCAGCGTCTCATGCAAAGCCTAGTATTGGAGGCGATACTTTGCATGGGGTTGAATTAAGCTAAACTCAATCGCCCGCCTTATCATTTCTAATATTCGGCTTTGCACCTTATTTCATTCTTAATAAAGAATAAGGGGCTGGCAGAAATGAAATATGTAAAAGCGACGGCCGTTTTACCTGAAAAGCTGATCGTTGAAATTCAAAAGTATGTGCAAGGTGAAACCATATATATCCCTAAACCCGAAAAGGCCCATCACAAATGGGGAACCCGTTCGGGATCAAGGGAATTGATCGATGACCGGAATGCCTCTATAAAATATGCATTCAAAGACGGTCATTCCATCCATCAATTAGCCGAGGAACATTTTCTTTCCGCGGAAACCATCAAGAAAATCGTTTATTCTAAATAGGATTACACGGGTAGCACTGATAATGATGTCAGTGCTATTTGTATGCCGAGTATGTTTCTTAGTCGTTTTCCCCCTTTTAAAGCAGATGCAATTTATGTAAAGTAAAGTGAAACGGTAACACATGCAGAAACAGGAGTGAAGAAAATGGAAGCTTTTATCAGGAGCGAGCAGTATAACTTCATAAAATCCCAAACACAAATTCTCATAAATGGACACGCGACTGCCAACGATAAGGATGTGATCAACACCCTGAAAACAGTCGCCAAAGAACGAGTACTAAGCTTATTCAGTGACTTGAACGAAGAGCAAAAACAACTGCTGGACCCAGTGGATACCATCAAGGATTCCGCACAAGCCGAGGCCTTTCTCTTACAGGTGAAGCCATTTGTGATCCCATTTAAAGAAGTAACCGAAA
The DNA here is from genome assembly GCF_044762675.1 of Peribacillus sp. NPDC096448. Lineage (NCBI taxonomy): Bacteria > Bacillati > Bacillota > Bacilli > Caryophanales > Bacillaceae > Peribacillus > Peribacillus sp. NPDC096448. Next base: position 136,831 of record NZ_JBIWEU010000012.1, read on the forward strand.
AAACGATAAAAAAATTATTTCCTAAAGCAAAGAAATTAAAAACCCCTTTGTTGGAGAACATCGATTTGAGAGAGATTTCATACCTGGGATGGGATGATGTCGGATCCGGAAAGAAATTCATCATTGCACCCCATCATAATAAACTCACCGGATTGCACGGGACCATTAAACCTGCAAATAAAAAGGGGATCTGTGCCATATGCAGCCGGTTTGAAGAAGTAGGGATGTTCATGTCTGAAACAAAAGGAACAGTCCAAGGGACATTCATTAAAAAAGGGAATTATATTTGTCTGGACAGTATGAAATGCAACCAGAACATAACCACTTTGGATAAAATGACCGACCTGATCGAACGGCTGAAATAACAAGGAAAAGCAATCCTTCAATGGTGAAGGATTGCTTTTTCCCTTGTTAAAAAATTCTCATTTTGTCCTGTCTATCGAATTCCAGTATAATGGAGGCGATACTAGAAAGAAGGATTGATATATTGAAAAAGCAAAATGAATCAGTTGTTCGAAGACCAGAAAAATGTTCATGTGCTGTATTCCTATACTGAAATGGAAAATTACATTAAACAAGTTTTAAGTTATATCCAAGATGGCATCATGGCGGGAGATCATGTCATTCTTGTTGAAAATGACCGTATTTACCCCATTATTCATAAAGAACTAAGCACTCGGTTAACGAAAGATCAAATGGAGCTCCTTCACTTTGTGAACAACTTCGATTTCTATTGCTCAAGCGGCAGTTATCATCCTCATGCAATCGAGGAATACTTTAATAAAACGGTACAGCCCTATGTGGAAAATAAAATCTCTTTCCGATCATGGGCACATTTGGAATGGGCGACCTTGGAAGAACCGCTGCATATCATAGAGGAATTTGAGAGAACAGTAGATAAAGCTGTAAATCTGCTGTCATTTCCATTAATTTGTGCGTACAAAGGTGAGAGGATGCCAGAATACCTGAAAACCATATTGCTGGAAACACATCCTTATGTTCTAAAAGACGATGATATCATCACCTGTGAACAATACTTGCCAACTAGCTTGAAATAATACACAACACGCTTAGGAATTCCCCTAAGCGTGTTGTTTTTGTATCATTATTGAATTATCATCATGAATCCCTAATGGTTTTAGTTAGTCACCCTTTGAGCTTTGTGCTTTACTCGTGAGTTTTGGCGTTTTACTCGTGAATTCGGGGCATTTACTCGTGAGTTTTGCCGTTTTACTCGTGAATTCCGGCCATTTACTCGTGAGTACACATTTCACACCACACAAAAAAAGAAGCACCATAACGGCACTTCCTTTTTTCGGAATTAAGGTAATACGGTCGCGCCCATCAAGTAGCGGTCCACTTCTCTTGCCACTTCTCGACCTTCATTGATTGCCCAAACGATGAGGCTTTGCCCTCTTCTAGCATCTCCGGCAGCGAACACCCCTTCAACATTCGTTCTGTATTCGCCATAAACGGCATCAATTTTTTGATTTACTGTTTCTACGCCAAATTGAGTTAATAGCGGCATTTCGGTTCCTTCAAATCCGATTGCGATGAAAACGAATTGTGCAGGCCATACTTTTTCAGTTCCTGGAACTTCCCTGAAAATGTACATTCCGTCATCGCCTTTGATTTTTTCCATTGAAATTGTGTGCAGTTCCTTAACGTTGCCGTTTTCATCGGCTACAATCTTCTTTGTTTGGATTGAATATTGACGCGGATCTGCACCGAATTTCGCTTCCGCTTCTTCATATGCATAATCAAGGGAAAATACATTCGGGTAGGCTGGCCACATATTATCAGATGTACGGGCCGTCGGAAGGATTGGATGCTTCCCGAATTGTACGACGCTCTTACATTCCTGGCGAAGGGCAGTTGCGACACAGTCAGCTCCTGTATCCCCGCCGCCGATGACGATGACGTCCTTCCCCTTTGTATCAATGAACTTGCCGTCTTCAAAATTGGAATCCAGCAGGCTTTTAGTCGAGGTCGTCAAGTAATCCATTGCAAGGTGAATGCCTGATGCCCCGCGTCCTTCAATTACCAGGTCACGCTGCTTTTGGGCACCTGTGCAAAGGATGACTGCATCATATTGATCTTGCAGTTCTTCGGCTGTTATATCTTTGCCTACTTCTGTATTGGTAATGAAATCGATGCCTTCCTGAGTCAATAATTTGATTCGGCGTGCAACGACATCTTTTTCAAGTTTCATGTTCGGGATGCCGTATGTCAACAGCCCTCCTGCACGGTCTGAGCGCTCATAAACGGTGACCGAATGCCCTGCTTGATTCAACTGGTCGGCACTCGCCAATCCTGCCGGGCCTGAACCGATGATGGCAATTTTCTTGCCGGTCCTGCTTTCAGGGATGCGAGGCGTTATCCAGCCATTTTCAAATCCTTTATCGATGATGGTCCGTTCAATGTTCTTGATGGTAACGGCAGGATCGCTTATCGCTACCGTACAAGACCCTTCACAAGGGGCCGGGCAGACGCGCCCGGTGAATTCAGGGAAATTATTTGTTTTCGATAAACGGTCCAATGCTTCTTTCCATCTGCCGCGGTACACCAAATCATTCCACTCCGGAATCAGATTATGAATCGGACAGCCCGTTGTGACTCGGTTCAATTCCATGCCCATATGGCAGAAAGGAGTGGCGCAGTCCATACAACGCGCTCCCTGTGTACTTAACTTTTCATCAGAGAAAGGAGCTGTATACTCTCTCCAGTCGTTTAAACGAGTGAGAGGATTCCGGTCTTTTGGTTTTTCTCGCGGATAATCCATAAATCCTGTTGCTTTTCCCATCTTTCTCTCCCCTTCCTTACTGCATCACAGCTTGTTTAGTGATTTTTTTATCTTGAACGGCATTTGCTTGGAATGCACTCATGATCGCTTCTTCATCCGTTAGCCCTGCACGCTTCTGCTCATTGATGCTTTTGATCATCCGTTTGTAATCTTTCGGAATGACTTTTACGAATTTCTTGGCGAAATCCTCCCAGTTCTCCAGTACATACGATGCTTTGGCACTTTCTGTATAATGAAGGTGGCTGTAAAGCATTTCTTTTACCTCGTTTGCATCATCCATATCATCAAGCGTCTCGAATTCTATCATTTCACCATTGCATAATGCCTTGAATTCTTCTGCATCATCAGCAAGTACATAAGCGATGCCGCCTGACATGCCTGCCGCAAAGTTTTTGCCGACATCGCCCAGGATGACCACGCGTCCGCCTGTCATATACTCACAGCCATGGTCTCCAATTCCTTCAACGACGACATTGACTCCGCTATTCCGCACTGCAAATCGTTCTCCCGCACGGCCATTAATGTAGGCCTCGCCGCTTGTTCCACCATATAAGGCGATATTTCCGGCAATTACATTGTCCCCAGCCTCGATCTGATTGCCAGCAGGTGCTGTGACAATGATCTTCCCGCCAGATAAGCCTTTCCCAACATAGTCATTGACATCACCTGTCAAATACATCGACATCCCTTTTGGAATGAACGCACCGAAGCTCTGGCCCGCCGATCCCGTAAAACGAAGTGTGATCGTATCTTCAGGCAACCCTTCTTCACCGTAGCGTTTGGATATTTCACTGCCGACAATCGTTCCGACCACACGGTTCACGTTTGTAATCGGGAAGCTGACATCCACCTGGGTTTGGTCATTTAAAGCAGGCTCCACAACAGGTAAAATCTCACGGATATCCAAAGATTCTTCTATTTTATGGTTTTGAGGAAGTTGGTACGTACGAATCCCTTCCGGTTGGAAAAGAAGTGTCGTCAAGTCCAGGTGCTTCGCTTTCCAATGGTTTTGTGCCCGCTCGCTCACTTGTAAAACATCAGTGCGGCCGACCATTTCTTCCAGTGTTCTAAAACCAAGCTCAGCCATCGTTTCCCGGACTTCCTCAGCGATGAAGCGCATGAAATTCACGACATGATCCGGATCTCCAGTGAATTTGCTGCGAAGCTCAGGGTTTTGAGTAGCTACCCCTACAGGACATGTATCCAAATGGCAAGCACGCATCATGACACAGCCAAGGACCACAAGCGGTGCTGTAGCAAAGCCAAATTCTTCCGCTCCAAGGATAGCTGCCATGACTACATCGCGTCCCGTCATTAACTTTCCATCCGTTTCAAGGACTACACGGCTGCGCAGGCCATTCAGCATCAATGTTTGGTGTGCTTCGGCAAGACCCAGCTCCCAAGGAAGACCAGTATGTTTGATACTCGTTTTTGGTGATGCACCCGTACCGCCATCATACCCGCTGATAACGATGACATCTGCGGCTCCTTTGGCAACACCGGCTGCAATCGTGCCTACGCCTGCTTTTGACACAAGCTTGACGCTGATCCTGGCATCACGGTTCGCATTTTTTAAATCATGGATCAGCTGTGCCAGATCTTCAATCGAATAGATATCATGATGCGGAGGCGGTGAAATCAGGCCGACACCTGGTGTGGAACCACGGACCTCTGCTACCCAAGGATATACTTTGTTTCCTGGCAGCTGGCCGCCTTCACCCGGCTTTGCACCTTGTGCCATTTTGATCTGAAGTTCATCGGCATTAACAAGGTAATGGCTTTTCACTCCAAAACGACCGGACGCAATTTGTTTAATACCGCTGCGGCGGTCATCGCCGTTTTCATCCAGTTGGTAACGGCCAGGGTGTTCCCCGCCTTCACCGCTATTGCTTTTTCCGCCTAATCGGTTCATCGCAATCGCTAATGTTTCATGTGCTTCCTGACTCAATGAACCGAATGACATCGCACCCGTTTTGAATCGGCTGACGATGGATTCCACGGATTCCACTTCATCTATTGAAATGCTTTGGCGTTTTTGATCGAACGAGAATAAATTCCGTAAAAACCCGAGTCTCTCTTCATTCGCCAAGTTTGAATATTGCTTAAATAAATTATAATCGCCTTTCCGGCAGGCCCATTGCAGTGTATGGATCGTTTTAGGATTGAAAGCATGATGTTCCCCTGTTTTTCTCCATTGAAAGTCACTTCCGCTTTCAAGAGTTTCATCAAGGGAATCGGCAGCAGCTTTCCTATGGCGAATCAACGCTTCATCCGCGATCGTTTCCAAATCGATCCCGCTAAGCTGCGATGCCGTACCGCTGAAATAGCGTTCGATAACGTCAGCACCGATTCCGACCGCTTCGAAAATTTGTGCGCCGCGATAACTTTGAATCGTTGAAATCCCCATTTTCGACATCACTTTTACGATGCCTTCTGTCACAGAGCTTACATATTTCTTCACCGTTTCTTCGTAGCTGATGGCCAAACTGCCTTCCAATACCGCCTGCTTATATGTTTCATAAGCAAGGTACGGGTAAATCGCATCCACTCCATACCCGATCAGGGACGCATAATGATGGACTTCCCTTGCTTCCCCCGATTCAACGATAATGCTCACTTTCGTACGGTTCCCATGACGGATCAGCTCTTGATGAAGGGCACTCGCAGCCAGCAGGGAAGGAATCGCAGCTTTTTCTTTGCTCATATCCTTGTCAGATAATATCAAAAGGCTGACACCATCAGCGATCGCTTGTTCCGCTTCACGGCAGATGCGATCGAGTTCGCTCTCTAAATCTTCTGAAAATAAAGTGTGAATGACTTTGCTCCTGAATTCAGGATAGGCATTTTCTTTCAACTGCAGCATTTGACCTGGCGTCAAAACAGGTGAATCCAATTGGATGCGGCGGCTGTTCGTTTCATCCGGTTTCAGCAAATCTCCTTCCGCACCGAGAAATGTCATCGTTGACGTGACGATCTGTTCACGCAGCGAATCGATCGGCGGGTTGGTTACCTGTGCAAAAGATTGCTTGAAATAGTTGAAAAGCGATTGCGGACGATCTGATAAGACCGCTAACGGAATGTCATTGCCCATGCTGCCCAGTGGATCCTTGCCTTCGTTAATGACCGGCAGTAAATATTTTTGGACATCTTCATACGTGTATCCGAACGCTTTTTGCCGGAATGATAAATCACTCAAAGGCTCAACTTCGAGCACAGGTTCTTCGTCACTTAATTGAACAAGCTGTTCGTCCAGCCATTGCTGATATGGATTTTCCTGAGCCATTTCCGACTTGATCTCTTCATCGGAAACAATACGGCCTTCCTCTAAATCTATTAAAAGCATTCTGCCTGGGCTTAAACGATCTTTATATAATACATTCTCCGGCTCCACATCGATCACTCCGACTTCAGAGGAGAAAATGATGTAATCATCTTTTGTCACATAATACCTTGCCGGCCTTAAACCATTTCGATCCAGGATGGCACCGATTTGCTTGCCATTCGTAAAGGATATGGCCGTAGGTCCATCCCATGGCTCCATGAGCATGCTATGATATTCGTAAAATGCTTTCTTTTCTTTCGTCATATGCGGATTTTCCGTCCACGGTTCAGGAATGAGCATCATCGCCGCATGTGCCGGTTTACGCCCGGCAAGCACGAAGAATTCAAGTGCATTATCAAGAATCGAGGAATCACTGCCGTCTATATCCAGAATAGGCAGGACCTTTTGCAGGTCATCCCCGAATGCTTCCGAAACAAACTGCTGCTCACGCGCTTTCATCCAATTCACATTACCTCTAAGCGTATTGATTTCGCCATTATGGATCAGGTAGCGGTTTGGATGTGCCCTTTCCCAACTTGGAAAAGTATTTGTGCTGAAGCGGGAATGCACTAAAGCGAAAGCCGAAACGAAAGACTCCTGTTGAAGGTCAAGATAAAAAGCATCCACCTGCTCTGGCGTCAATAATCCTTTGTAAACGATCGTAGCACTTGAAAGGCTGGCAAAATAAAAACGATTGCCGCGTTCACGAGCCCAGTTTTCAGCTTGTTTCCTGATAATGAACAATTTACGCTCAAAAGCTAAATCATCGGTCATCTCTACGCTTGCCCCGATGAATACTTGGCGGATCGTCGGACATGTCTCCTTGCCGACCTCCCCGATTTTCGTTGCATCAACAGGAACCGTTCTCCAGCCTAATAACGTTTGGCCCTCTTGTTCGATAAATGCATTCAAACGAGCTTCGATTTCATTCCGTTCATCATCATTGTTAGAGAAAAAGAGCATGCCTACACCATAGCGTCCTTTTGCCGGCAAGTTCATTTCCGGGCATGCCAGCCTGAAATATTCATCAGGAATCTGTACCATTAATCCTGCGCCATCTCCTGTAAGGGGATCGCTGCCTTGTCCGCCGCGATGATCTAATTGGCACAGCATATTCAATCCTTGTTTGACGATGTCATGTGTAGCAAGCCCCTTTAAATGAGCATATAAACCGATCCCACATGCATCATGTTCAAATTCAGGATGGTAGAGCCCTTGTGCTTTTGGTATTTGATTGTATGTCATATTAATCGCCCCCATCGTATTCTTACACCGTTATGTCACTTACATTTATTCTAGGTTTTCAAATCGATATAAACAATATATAATTCTAGTAGAATCTATCTCACTTTGAGATAGATGCCAGGAGGATGAATAAATGGAACTACGACAATTACGTTATTTTGTTGAGGTCGCCGAGAGGGAACACGTCTCAGAAGCCGCAGAGCACCTGCATATCGCACAATCAGCAATCAGCCGGCAAATCTCCAGATTGGAAGATGAGCTTGGCGTGCTTTTATTCGAGAAAATCGGCCGAAATATCCAGTTAACCCCTATTGGCAAAATTTTCTTAATTCATGCCAAAACGGCGATACAGGCGATTGAATATGCCAAATATCAAATTGAGGAGTTTTTGGACCCTGAACACGGAAGCATTAAAATCGGGTTCCCGACCAGCCTTTCCACCCATTTATTGCCTACCGTCATTTCCGCTTTTAAAGATGAGCAGCCGAATATCGGCTTCCACTTAAGACAGGGATCTTATTCCTCTTTAAAGGAAGCTGTCAAAAATCGCGAAATCGGATTAGCCTTCCTTGGACCGATCCCGACAAACGATCCAGATATCGAAGGTCATATCCTGTTCACGGAAAACATATCCGCTTTACTGCCAATAACTCACCCATTGGCTGATAGGAAGAGCCTGCGCCTAAGTGACTTGCGAAATGATCCCTTCGTCTTGTTTCCAAAAGGCTATATCTTTCACACTATCGCTCTCGAAGCGTGCAAAGCAGCCGGCTTCACACCGAACATCGCCTCGGAAGGTGAAGACATGGATTCCATAAAAGGTCTCGTTTCTGCCGGCATCGGAGTCAGTCTGCTCCCTGACAGTACCTTTTATGAAGTCATTCCAAGACTGACTGTCAAGATCCCGATCGATACACCCGAAGTCAAACGGACTGTCGGCATCATCACTCCCAAAAACAGGGACTTGGCACCATCAGAAAAACTTTTTTACCAATTTGCCAAAAAGTTCTTCTCTGTTCTCGAGCAATATCAATAAAACATGGCGATCCTTCTAAACTGTAATGGAAATCGAAGATGGGACAGCTCTTCCCATAAATATTTCACTAGACAACTTACCTATAGCCCACTGAACGAATAATGTATCAAGATTATTCGTTCAGGAGGAATTTAAATGCAACCCACCCATTCACATCTTGCTTGGCATGAAACACTCGAGCTTCATGAGTTGGTCGCTGCACAGTCCAATGCCCTTATGAAATTTAAAAAAGCTTATCCAAAAATAAAAGACCCCATTCTAAAAACGATTTATAAGCAAACGATTGACACCCTTACCCAAAACATCATGGAGCTGCTGCAATTTTACCCGTTGACGCCTAAGACGGGCCGGGATGACGATGTATCAAGGGATGAAGCATCGGCCGCCGCTGCCGGGGAATTGCTTGGCTTTGCCAAATCATCCATCAAAAATTATGCACTGGCGATTACTGAAACAGCCACCCCTTCCCTTCGAAAAGTATTTAAGAAACAGTTAAATGGAGCCATCGATACACATGCCAAGATATTCAACTATCTGTATGAAAGAAACCTCTATCCTGCTTATGACTTGAACCAATTGCTTCAAAATGACGTCGATGTTGCCAATAAGGCTCTATCCCAACCTTTCTAAATGCAAAAAAGGCAAGCATACCGATTGCTTGCCTTTTTGCCGCGTTCCGATTCCGTTTTCATTACCATGTTATAATATACAAGAATTGGTTTTAATTAGGTTAAAAGTATTCAAGAGGTGAAATTCATGAAAAAGATCTTTTTATCCATCATCCTATCCCTTCTCTCATTTTCTTTAGTCGCATGTAAGGCCGATGAGCCAAAATCCGAGAATAACCTTTCAATTCCTGAGCTGACAGCAAGGGAAAAGGCCATCTTGGAAAATTCAAGTGAACATTCCTTTCTTATTGATTTCAATGTTGATGATACATACAAGGAGATGTCCGTCTGGGTCGAAAAATATGAATTCGGCAAACTAGTTGAAGAGGAAAAAGGCCGCATGACAACTGGGGTTGAAAAGAATGGGACGATCATCTTCACCACATCCAAAACGGATGCTGACCAAAAACGATCGATGTTCAACGTCAGCATTCAAAACGATGATGGTACGGATACGGTTACTTATCCTGAAACCATTGATGAAATGGATTCCAGCGTATGGGGCAGTGCTGGCAAACTCAAAATAAACAGCACAAACAAACTAGCATTGGCGAGTATATGTTACTCAAGCGGAAATGAGGGCATACGTTCACTTTCCACTGATTTTTATGGTGATATGGATGCACATATGGACGAGTTGAAGGAATACGATGTTGTCTACCTCTTGAGAAGTGAATTCACTAAATGAGCTGACCAAACGCAGGGGCAAGTTTGTTTTAGCACGATACTATGGCAAAAGTGGATCGTTCAACTCTATGGCTTCGAGAAAATAAATGGGCATTTGAAAGAATCAAAAAAGGTTTGTCATCTAATGGATGAAGGTGGAAAAGCCCATTAGATGACTGACTTCGCTCATTCGATAGATGAGTAAGTTCAAATTATAGGATGGAAGGTTTTAATGTAGTAAATTTTTCTACATTGTAAAAAGGGGTTGAAGGAAGAGGTATTTGGGTGTAATCTTTAAAAATAAAAAAACGGAAAGAAGATTATTAATTTGAAGAAAATCATCCTCCTCTTTGCAGCAGTGGTCATCGCGAGCTCTCTAGGACATCAAATAACCGGCGGATATATGGACCCTCGAAAATCCCGCCCTAGGTATATACATTTGAAATAAGGAATCCGCTTTTGCGGCTTGATTCCTTATCATTTCGGAAGTAAATTAATATTAATCCCCTTATATTACTCACTATCCTCATCATTTCTCTCCAATACCAGATCACCCTTATTTGATATATATCCATCTTTTCCCGCTTTATCGATATACACGTTATAGCCTTTTTTCAGTTCGATTTCGATTGGTTTTTTCACTTTTTCGTCGATTTCCCATTGAATCGTTTGCAAACTTTCGGTTTCCGTTTCATCTTTTATATCAACGAACACTCGGATGTTATCAGATGTCCTTGATAGTACATAATTCCCTGCTTGTATTTCTGTACCGACCACATAATGACCAGGTTCTTTAAGGATGATTTTTTGACCAATTTTCGCCGCTTTTTCAAATTTAGATGGCCTGAATTCAATTTTCCCTTTAAGCGGGATATTACCATTCATATGAAAAGGCACCGCATGAAACACATCATTTTTATGCATTTTGTCACCAAAAAATTCCGATTCATTTTCGAGGGCTTTAATATCATAATAGCCTGGATCGATATCTTTACCGACAATGATTTTTTGTGATTGTAACACCTTATAGGAAGCAGTATTATTTTCAGCATTTCTGGTACCTTTACTATCAGGTGAAGAAACAAAGTACAATTCATATCTACTAATACGAGTAAGCTTAACGCTGCCATTCTTTTATTTAGAGTCAAAGACGATTCCTCCATTATCAAGTAGTTAAAGCATTAGTTCCTTCTGTTGATTTATACATTCTAACTTTCCATGTATTCCGTTCCATAGTCGTTTGGCGATACTCTGTACCTGTGTACGAGTTAGCTTGCTCTTTCTTAATCGTAAATGAATATCCCGAATTATCATGTCCTGCTTCAACTGAAAGCGTTCCTAACCAATTGAGCAAGCTAAAATAGTCCCTAATGCCATTACTCTTACTTTTTTCATTTTATTTCCTCTTGAATATTTATTTCCTAGGTTAATAGTACCACTTTATACCTATTCTACCAATATTTTTATGGTAAAAAAGGACTATTTTGTAAAAAAATATACTTATACTGCATTTCCTTATAGTAGTTTTTTATAAATCAATTCTTATGTTACTAAAAAAATGACATTGGCAAGTCAAAAAAAATAGTCGCACAAAAAATGTCGGAATTCTCATCGATTTTAATTAAGATCATCTCATGCTTATCATCTTATCTTAAGCCACATCAAATCGGCCGTCGGGGCAGGGAAACTGGCATCTACATTAGCTAATGGGCTTCTCACAAAAAAAGGCCGTTTAACATGTAGTTAAACGGCCTTCACCTGTTACTAATTAGATTTTTTAACGGTTACTTTTGCTGCTTTTCCTGTATTGCCGGCTTTGTCTTTTGCTGAGACGTATAATGCGGACCCTGCTTTTTTCTTGCTGATTTTGATGGAGAAGTTCCCCTTACTATCAGCTTTTGCCGTTCCGATGTTTTTATTGCTGTGCTTCACGGTAACGGTTGAACCGATTTCGGCTTTACCTGTTACTTTTGTTGCTTTATCGTTTACTTCATTCACCTTTGGTGCTCCTGGAGCCGTTTTATCTTTAACTGTTACTTTTGCTGCTTTCCCTGTATTGCCCGCTTTGTCTTTTGCTGAGACGTATAATACGGACCCTGCTTTTTTCTTGCTGATTTTGATGGAGAAGTTCCCCTTACTATCAGCTTTTGCCGTTCCGATGTTTTTATTGCTGTGCTTCACGGTAAAC
>NZ_JBIWEU010000012.1:148855-195546 GCF_044762675.1 Peribacillus sp. NPDC096448
ACGGTTGAACCGATTTCGGCTTTACCTGTTACTTTTGTTGCTTTATCGCTTACTTCATTCACTTTCGGTGCATCCGGGGCTGTTTTATCGAGAACAGTCACGGTTGCCGCCTTGCTTTCACGTTTTGCTAAGTCTGTAGCCGTTACTGAAAGCTTGGTGCCCGCCTTTTGCTTGCTGATTTTCACTTTGAAATTCCCTTTGCTGTCCGTGTTACCTGAACCAATCACTTTTTTGGCACTATTTATGATCGTGATTTTCATGTCCGCTTGCGATTGACCCGTTACATACGTATCTTTGTCACTTAAAGCTTTTACAGTTGGCTTGTTAGGGGTTTCACCCTTATTCACGTATACTTTGATTGAAGATACTGCTAGTTTGGAAGAATCAGAGATCTTCACAGTAAGCAGCTGCTCAGCTTTTTGGACCGGAATGTTAACGGTGAACGTTCCATTAGCTGCCGCCGTTCCTTTACCGAGCGTTTTGTTTCCGCTTTTCACTTCGATTACTGAACCTTTTTTAGCTGAACCAGTCAGTTTTGTTTGCGTATCCATCACAGGATTGACTTTAGCTTGTAAATCCACTGCACTAAGTGCACTGTACGCATTCAGCCTTCCATATCCAGAGACTAAATCTTTTCCGACAGGCAGTTCTTCTTCCGGGATTATGATTTCGCCATCCTCAGGTAGATAGTCCTCATCAGGAACTGCATTATCTTCTTCTTCAAAAGCGACATATTCCGATGTCCCATGAAGGATTTCCCTTACTTCATTCACTTTCAACCCAGGATTTCCGGATAATAACAAGGCTGTAGCTGCCGCAACATGCGGAGCTGCCATTGAAGTACCATCCATGTAGGTAACATTCCCATTAGGTACAAGGCTCGGGATGCCTGTCCCTGGAGCGACCATGTCCAACTTCGATCCATAATTGGAATAATCGGAAACTAAATCAAGGGCATTGGTTGCACCGACGGAAATGGCATATTTAGATGATGCAGGATAAGAAAGACCTTCCGTCCCATCATTACCGCTTGCTACGACAACCATTACATTCTTGGCAGCGGCATGTTTCAAGGCATATTCAATTGTCCTGCTATATCCTCCGCCCAGGCTAAGGTTTATGACCTTTGCACCATGGTCCACGGCATACTTAATGCCTAGTGCAACTTTCTCCATGTCTCCAGATCCTGAAGAATCCAAGACCTTTACAGGCATGATTTTAGCTGCTGGATTGATTCCTTGCATGGAATATCCATTATCGGCTTTGGCAGCGATGATTCCGGATACATGTGTACCATGGCCATTGTCATCGACTGCATCTACTTTCTTATCAATGAAATTCTTGCCTAAGTCCATGCGGACCGTATCTTTCAAATCGGCCAGTGAATCATCGACACCTGTGTCGATAACCGCTACCAATGTATCTTTTAAATTACGTTTCTTAATAAGGTTCTGCAGTTTTTCGTTATCGATGTCCGCTCCCTTTATGCCTTCTTCCCCACCGGCGTTATCTAAAGACCATTGATACGGTGATTGAATGTCGGCAGAAAGTGCTTTGTACGTTTTTACCGCTTCGATATATTCCACTTCTGGAAGGTTTTCAATACTCGATAGAGCTGCTGTGCTCATTTCAGCTTGATTCTTTAACTCTACAACATACATACCATCATACAGAACCTCTTGTTGCTTAGGTACCGATAATGTTCCATATCCCTTTCCGCTTACCTTGGATTGGACAGAGCTTAATGACTTCCCAGGTTTAAGTTTGACGATATATTTGTTCTTTACATTTTTCGAAGCCGGAAGTTCGATTCCCGCTTTGCTTGCGATATCGACGATTCTCTCGCCTGCAAGCTTATCAAGATTGATTTTCTTTGCAATGCCGTTCATATCCTTTTTCAATCCAGCTGGAGCGACGCCTGCCGCCTTGTTGAATAAAGCTTTAATCGCTTCTTGCTGCTTGTTGCTAATGACCGCCGTACTGCTTGCTCCATTTTCATTAAGATCCTCAATAAGCGGCTTAATCTCGACTAAGTGATTATAGACAGCTTCCCTTGCCGTTTTATTACCAGCAAGATGAATGGCCAGGAATGGCGAAGCCTTATAGTATAAAGAAGAAAGGGTGCGTCCCTCAGGCGACTTCGTGAGAACTTCATCTCTAAACACACGGAGTGTTTTCAACATCGATTCTCCCGTTTTCTTATCGTTGACACTTAGTTCAACCGGGCATGATTCGAGGTCCTCCCCTTCGTCCCCAGAAGATGGCGGCAATGTCACTGAATGCGCATTGATGGAGTATTCAGCTACATTTTCCGCATCCGGGATGGGATTTCCCTCATCATCCGTATCGCCGAAATATTCAACTTTAACATAATATGTGCCTTCCCAAGCATATGGGAAATCGATAACAGCTTTTTCATCCGGCTTAGAAGAGACCAAATAATTGCTCTCATCTTTTTCTGCTTTTTCTTTATCTTGATATACGGAGATATTCAAGATTTTGTCCGAATTGACTTCGAACTCAATATGGGAGAACTTTTGTATTTCTTCTGTTGTGGGACTGATTTGGTACCATTGAACATCAGGTTTTTCAAACTTTCCGTCCAGAGTGTCACCATTTTTAATCGTTTTTACATTTTCAATGGGTGTTACAGCTGCAGCTTGAGAATTCAGTGGAACCATCAAGCTGAAAATCAGTGCAAAAATTAGTGCACACGCTGTAATTTGACTCACATTCTTAAATTTCACGGTTTTCCCTCCAATATTTGGTTAAAAAATAACAGTACTATACCAAACTATCACACTGTAAAATTTTATCAACCAATTTTTTCCCTTTTTTATGTCAAATGCTTGATTTATTTGACCATAGAGCCGAAAAATGATTCTCATGTACCAATTAAGCAAGATATTTGCGTTCCGATGGTCCTCTCATGACGATAGTAGATGTCCAATTGGCAGATTGATCGTTAATAGATTTAAATCGGTGAGAATCCTAACATGACCTAATTCCTATGGCCAGCCAATGCCACGAAAAAAAGCTGTCCCAGCAGTAAAAATATGCGGGACAGCTTCAATGATTTTCATTTAGTTTGCGACGATATTGACTAATTTGCCTGGTACGGCAATCACTTTACGAATGGTTTTCCCATCGATTTGTTCTTTGATGGAGTCATCACCCATTGCGATTTCTTCCAGTTTTTCTCTCGTAGTGTCAGTCGGCACCATTAATTTCGCTTTGACTTTCCCGTTGATTTGGATGACGATTTCGACTTCGTTATCCACCAACTTCGCTTCGTCGAAAGCCGGCCATGTTCCGTACGTGATGCTCTCGGAATGGCCCAGTTTAGACCAAAGCTCCTCGGCGATGTGCGGTGCAACTGGTGCAAGCAGCTTTACGAAGCCTTCGATATACACCTTAGGAAGCGAATCCGCTTTATAAGCATCATTAATGAATACCATCAATTGTGAAATCGCCGTATTGAATTTCAATTCCTCATAGTTCTCGGTCACTTTTTTAACCGTTTGATGATAGACTTTTTCGAGCTTGCCCGTGTCATCCGTCTCTGTCATCTTATCTGTGATCGTACCGTCATCGTTGACTAATAAGCGCCAGATACGGTCAAGGAATCTGCGAGAACCGTCCAATCCGTTTGTGGACCAGGCAATCGAAGCATCCAATGGCCCCATGAACATTTCGTACATGCGAAGTGTATCGGCACCATGGCTTTCCACGATATCATCCGGGTTCACGACGTTCCCTTTGGATTTACTCATTTTTTCATTATTCTCACCAAGGATCATTCCTTGGTTAAATAGGTTCTGGAACGGTTCCTTCGTTGGCACGACACCGATATCGTACAGGAATTTATGCCAGAAACGAGCGTAAAGCAAGTGAAGCACCGCATGCTCGGCGCCGCCAATATAAATGTCGACCGGCATCCATTCTTTTAATTTTTCAGGATCTGCAAGTGCTTCTTTGTTATCCGGATCGATATAACGAAGGAAGTACCAGCTGCTGCCTGCCCACTGTGGCATAGTGTTCGTCTCACGGCGTCCTTTTCGTCCGTTTTCATCCGTTACATTCACCCATTCCGCTATGTTCGCAAGTGGTGATTCGCCTGTACCCGAAGGCTTGATGTCCGTAGTTTTCGGTAAAATCAATGGAAGTTCTTCTTCCTTCACTGGAGACATCGTGCCGTCTTCCCAATGGATGATTGGAATCGGTTCACCCCAGTAACGCTGACGGCTGAATAACCAGTCGCGAAGGCGGTATGTTATTTTCTTCGTGCCGATTTCTTTTTCTTCGAGCCATTTGATCATTGTCGAAATGGCTTCTTCCTTATTCAACCCATCAAGGAATTCCGAATTCACATGAAGTCCATCGCCTGTATATGCTTCACTTGTCACGTCTCCGCCAGCTACGACTTCCTTGATCGGCAAGTCGAACTTGACTGCAAATTCATAATCACGCTCATCATGGGCGGGAACGGCCATGATTGCTCCTGTTCCGTAGCTGATCAGCACGTAATCGGCAATCCAGATCGGCATTTTTTCGCCGTTTACCGGGTTAATGGCATAAGCCCCCGTGAACACGCCTGATTTATCCTTTGCCAAGTCCGTTCTTTCCAAGTCGCTTTTATGTTTCACTTCATCTAAATAGGCTTCAACTGCCGCCCTTTGATCATCCGTGGTAATTTTATCGACAAACTGATGTTCAGGTGCCAATACGGCATATGTTGCACCGAATAACGTATCCGGGCGAGTCGTGAACACCGTGAATGTTTCATCAAAGCCATCGATATTGAATGTAACCTCCGCTCCCTCGGAACGGCCAATCCAGTTACGCTGCATATCCTTGATGTTTTCCGGCCAATCCACATCATTCAGATCGTCGATTAAACGGTCTGCATACGCCGTGATGCGAAGCATCCACTGTTTCATTGGGCGGCGCTCAACAGGATGGCCTCCACGCTCACTTTTCCCATCGATGACTTCTTCATTCGCCAATACCGTGCCAAGTGCCGGACACCAGTTAACGGCCACTTCATCAATATATGCAAGGCCCTTTTCATATAATTTCAAGAAGATCCATTGTGTCCATTTGTAATAGTCGGGATCTGTCGTGTTTATTTCACGATCCCAGTCATAAGAAAAACCAAGGGCTTTGATTTGGCGGCGGAACGTGTTGATGTTGTGCTCCGTGAATTCAGCTGGATCATTTCCCGTATCGATCGCATATTGCTCTGCCGGAAGTCCAAAAGCGTCCCAGCCGATCGGATGAAGTACATTATACCCCTGTGCCCGTTTCATCCGTGCCAGGATATCACTTGCCGTATAACCTTCCGGGTGCCCAACATGAAGACCGGCCCCTGAGGGATATGGGAACATATCCAGCGCGTAGAATTTGCGTTTGCCGCTTTCTTCACCCGTTTTGAATGTCTTATTGCCTTCCCAATACTTTTGCCATTTCGTTTCTATGCTTCTATGGTCAAAACTCATATGATTTCCTCCTAATTTCCGTATAAAAAAACAATAAAAAACCCCTCATCCCAAAATAGGGACGAGAGGATTATGTATATCTTCCCGCGGTACCACCCACATTGGCGATAGCTAAAATCCGCCCAGCTTAAAACATCCGTAACATGGATTAAAACGCCAGGCATTACTTATTAATTCACACCCGGGACTCCAAGGCGAGTTCACGACCGTCCCAGGTTGACTCGCACCACCCGTCAACTCTCTTTACTGGTTTAAACCGCTACTATTCCTCATCATAGTCTTTATGAGAATATTGATTTTATTTCATTCTAGTCAATTTCACCGATAATTGCAATAGCCGTACATAAACATTATCGACAGGTTTTTCATTATATATGCGAATTCAGGGAAATTCGTGCAAAAAAGGGAGCTATTCATTCATAGCTCCCTTGCTTCCATTTAATGTCGCAGTAAAATCATTTCATTCCTCAATTGATTCAACTGCTGCTTCATCCGCGAAAGCATTTCCCGTTGCTGGTCATTCGAACTGGCATACAATCGTTCCATATCCGTCAAAGCCTCTTCGATATACCTTTGCGAATTTTGAAATTGTTCATCATCATAATGCTCCTGCCGTGAGGCCTCGTTAAATTCAAACTCTGCAAAATGGAGAGCCCCTTCACATTGCTCTAAAAAATGATCGACGGATTGTCTGGTTGCCATTTCAAACCCTCTCCTTCGCGTCTCATTTGGATGATTCGGAATCATCTTTTCTAGTTTGAGCAAATAACGGGAGGATTATCATTTTTTTTTGAGCAATCAACCTTTATCCCAAAACTTCTCACCTTGATGGGAAATGAACTGATCGATCCATTCGGCAAAGCCCATATGGAGCTTCTCGCCTTCTTCAAAATCATCGATATGGCCTTTTACCATTAAATACTCCTTATCGCCTTTTGCGACGGCTTCCCCATCTATGACGATATTATCTTGATAAATGCAGGCCACTTTATAGCATCCCTCGTAGGAATTTTCATATGTGTAATTAATAATATCATCCAAGCTGTATAAATCGTTTTCCCCGCCCGATTCCACATTATCGAACAGACGGCATCCATTGGTTATTTTTAAAAACTCCTTATAATCCTCAGGCAGAAGCAGTCCGGTTTTCTTTTCAAAGGAATGAATTTGTTCATCCGAAGCAGGTGAATTGAAGGTGCAAGTGGCTTTGTATGTGAACCCATCTTCATTTACTTCGATCACCTGATTATTCTCGGCTAATTTCTTTTTCATTTGTTTGATCGCTTCTTCAACTTGACCGGTCATGTCCATCAGCTCCCGATTGGATATAGTCATTCAAAGATAAACTGGAAATAGCAGCAAAATATTTAGCCTTCAAGTATACAGTATACGCTTATTTTTCAAAAAAAGACCTAGCTGCGAGAATGTTGTATAATATATGTTGCGCTTTATTTTATTTAGGAGGTTGCTGATTTGAATCAAGCAAACCCGTTTATATATGCAACGGATAACAAACGATATCATACATGGAATTACCACCTGAGAGAACATTTTGGACATAAGGTCTTTAAAGTTGCCCTGGATGGCGGTTTTGACTGTCCGAACCGTGATGGCACCGTCGCACATGGCGGCTGTACTTTCTGCAGTGCCTCAGGCTCTGGTGACTTTGCGGGCAGCAGGGTTGAACCCCTTGACGTCCAGTTAAAGAAAATCAGCGAACGGATGCACCATAAATGGAAAGATGGAAAATATATGGCCTATTTCCAAGCATTCACGAATACGCATGCACCCGTGGCAGAGCTTCGCGAGAAATATGAAAGTGTATTGACCCAGGAAGGTGTCGTCGGACTCTCCATCGCGACACGACCGGATTGCCTTCCAGATGATGTAGTCGAGTATTTAGCGGAATTGAACGAACGCACTTACCTTTGGGTGGAGCTGGGTCTCCAGACGGTCCATGAAAAGACCGCGACGATGATCAACCGCGCCCATGACTTCGATTGCTACAAAGAAGGCGTCGATAAACTGCGCAAACACGGCATCCGCGTCTGCTCCCATATCATCAATGGCCTTCCTCAGGAAGATTACGGCATGATGATGGAAACAGCCCGTGCAGTCGCCAAACTCGATGTGCAGGGGATAAAGATCCATTTACTTCATCTATTAAAAGGGACACCGATGGTCAAACAATATGAAAAAGGCCTGCTCGAGTTTCTTGACCGTGACGATTATGTCAGCCTGGTATGTGACCAGCTGGAAATAATCCCTCCAGAAATGATCGTTCACCGCATTACGGGTGACGGTCCGATCGATTTGATGATCGGTCCAATGTGGAGCGTCAATAAATGGGACGTCTTGAATGCCATTGACGCCGAATTGAAACGCCGCAACAGCTGGCAGGGGAAAAACCATCACACGGAGGTACAATCATGAAGCTAGATCGAATTTTGCCATTCGCCAGGATTCTGCTCGAAAAAGCGGTCCATCCCGGGGATATAACCATAGATGGCACGATGGGCAACGGCTTTGATACAGTCTTTCTTGCAGGACTTACAGGTGTAGACGGACATGTGTATAGTTTTGATATTCAGAAAGAAGCGATCGAAACCACAACGGCGAAACTGAACGCCGAGAATTTACAAGAGCGCTGCACCCTCATTCACGATGGGCATGAACATTTAAGCAAATATATCCGGAAAGAACATTCCGGAAAGATCACAGGTGCCATCTTCAACCTGGGCTACCTACCTGGCGGAGACAAATCAATCATCACCCAAGCCGAGACGACGATATCAGCCATTGAACAGCTGTTTGAACTGCTGGCGCCTGAAGGCATCATCATCCTCGTCATTTACCATGGTCATCCAGGGGGATCGGCAGAACGGGATGCCTTGATGGATTATGTAGAGAACTTCCCTCAACAGATAGCACATATCCTGAAATACGGGTTCATCAACCAAGCAAACAATCCGCCATTCATTGTCGCGATTGAAAAGAGATGATGACCATTGACACCGTTCGATATGAACGGTGTTTTTTCAATCCCAACTCGCAGGCAGCAGAATTACCAATCATAACTTTTTGAATTTTTCGTCTATAATGATTATAATGATGGAAAATAGATAAGAGGGTGCAGAAAATGGAACATTTGCCTACTTCACTACTGACGGATATATTGACTGAAAAAATCAAAAGGGATTCAAGTGAGCAATACGGGGATTTTGTCAGCTCGCTCAACTCGTTGACAGAAGAACAAAAAACCATCGAGGACCTCAAACAATTCGATCATCATTTTGATAAGTTCTTGCCACAGCTCGATTTAATGATTTCCACCCAAAACCATGAAGCGATCATGAATATGAAAGCGACGCTTTTGGACCTTTTCGCCAATGACTTGACCTTCAAATCCATTTATCTCATATCCACTGCATTATCCAATAAAAAGGAACTTACACATTTGAAGCAATTTATGTACCCGGTTACTTTCTGGGCACCGGTCATCAAGTCGAACGAATTGCTTAAAAACGCAGGCTGATCCAAAGAAAACTGCCGAAGAGCTAACTTCGGCAGTTTTTAAAATTTATTCTGAAGTATGTACTGATCAAACGACATACCCTAATATCTTTAAACGGTTTTCAACAAAACTCAGCGCATATTGAAATACATCATCACGCTCTGGTTCATTGAAGATTTCATGATAAAGCTTCGGCCATTCCTTATATTGCTTTTCACTGGCCATGTTATAATTAAACCACTCACGAACCGCCTTCTTGTTCACGATTCGGTCATCTCCGCCCTGCATGACCAAAAGCGGCACATCCTGAAATTCAGGAATCTCTTCAAAAGCATCCTTCATAGCCTGTGCAAGCTCGCGATACCAGCGAACTGAAACCTTTGTGATATATAATGTATCGTTTCTATCGGATTCACGAATTTCCGCACTTCTCGTCGCCATTTCAGGTGTCAATCCGGAGTCTACCCTGAACTTAGGCATAACGATGTTCAATCCATGCGAGAGCGTTGTAAGGAACTTCCGCGGCTTCGTCACGAGGCCCAAGCAAGGAGAAGAAAGAATCACCCCTGCAATGTCCCATTCCTCTTCCTGAAGAAGGCGTATCGAAATCAAACCGCCCATGCTGTGTCCAAGTAAAAAGACCGGCAACGAATATTCGTAAGCCTCTTCTATCCAGCTTTTCACTTCGTCCAAATACTCATCAAAGGAATCGATATGTCCCCTGTAGGCGCGAGTAGTCATCCCCTGCCCAGGAAGGTCGCCCATGACGACATGGTATCCAGCTGAAAGCCACATTTGTGTTACCCACTTATAACGTCCGTGATGTTCCATTGCCCCATGAACGATGACAATGACGCCCTTTGCGTCTCCTTCTGTCTCCCATTTCCACATTCGAAATCCCCCTTTCACTTTTCACTTGTTGTGTACGATCCATGATAGTTGAAATAATATATATAAATTATAACCATATTCATGATTTTCGACAAAAAAGAAATCTAACAAGTTGTACATTGCTATTATAAATAGCCAAGTGTATTTGCATACGGTATATTAAAATAATACATAAAAACATTCACTTCGGAAAGGAAATGATTGAAAATGATTATTTATCCGTATAAAGGCAAAGAACCTGAAATTGCTGAAAGCGCTTATATCGCTGAAAATGCTGTCGTCACAGGTGATGTCAAAATCGGCGACGAAACATCAATCTGGTTCAACTCCGTCATTCGCGGTGACGTATCCCCAACCATCATCGGAAAAAAAGTCAGTATACAGGATAACAGCGTCCTGCACCAAAGCCCCAATAATCCATTGATCATCGAGGATGAAGTAACCATTGGCCATCAGGTCATTTTACATAGCTGTAAAATCCGCAAAGGAGCTTTAATCGGCATGGGATCGATCGTACTTGATGAAGCCGAAATCGGCGAAGGGGCTTTCATCGGTGCCGGCAGTCTCGTTCCCCAAGGTAAAGTCATTCCACCGAACATGTTGGCATTCGGACGTCCAGCTAAAGTCATCCGCGAAATCAACGAAGAAGATCGTCAGGATATGGAGCGCATCGTACGCGAATACGCCGAAAAAGGTCAATACTATAAAACGGCGGAACGAGTAAAGTAATGCACGAGTAATTGACTGAAAGTTACGAGTATTCGCTCCTAACTCTCGAGTAAACTGTTCTAACTCACGAGTATGGCCTTTAAGTTTAATTTCTTTGGGATTTCTTGAATTATTCCCGATAGACGGCAAAATTAATCCATAAAAAAAGGTGCCCCGCTAATTGCGAGACACCTTTTTTTATATGAATTACGCTTGCGCTTTTAATGTTTCTGCTTTGTCCGTGCGTTCCCATGGAAGATCGACATCTGTACGGCCGAAGTGTCCGTAGGCAGCCGTTTGTTTGTAGATTGGGCGACGAAGGTCAAGCATTTTGATGATACCAGCTGGACGAAGGTCGAAGTTAGCGCGAACTAGGTCAACAAGGACTTCTTCGCTAACTGTACCAGTTCCGAACGTATCAATGGAGATCGATACAGGCTCTGCCACACCAATCGCGTATGCCAATTGAACTTCCGCTTTGTCGGCAAGGCCGGCTGCCACGATGTTTTTCGCAACGTAACGAGCAGCGTATGCAGCAGAACGGTCAACTTTAGTAGCATCCTTACCAGAGAATGCACCGCCGCCGTGACGAGCGTATCCGCCGTAAGTATCAACGATGATTTTACGTCCAGTAAGACCAGCATCCCCTTGAGGTCCGCCAATTACGAAACGGCCAGTCGGGTTGATGAAATACTTAGTATCTGCATCGATCAACTCGGCTGGAACAACAGCTTTGATCACATGTTCTTTTAGATCGGCTTGAATTTGTTCAAGCGTAATTTCTGCATCATGCTGTGTAGAGATGACGATCGTATCTACACGTACAGGACGGTTATTCTCATCATATTCCACAGTTACCTGTGTTTTACCATCAGGGCGTAGGTAAGCAAGAGTTTCATCTTTACGAACTTGAGACAAGCGGAATGAAAGTTTATGCGCCAATGAAATCGGAAGCGGCATAAGCTCTTCTGTTTCATTACACGCAAATCCGAACATTAGACCTTGGTCCCCTGCACCGATTGCATCGATTTCTTCCTCTGACATGTTTCCTTCACGAGCTTCCAATGCTTTATCGACACCAGCTGCGATATCGGCAGACTGCTCATCGATGGAACTCAACACGGCACAAGTTTCAGCATCGAAACCGTATTTCGCACGTGTGTAGCCAATTCCTTTAATCGTATCACGAACGATACGCGGAATGTCCACGTAAGCTGAAGTTGTAATTTCACCAGCAACAAGCACAAGACCTGTAGTTACACTTGTTTCACACGCAACACGTGCATTTGCATCCTTAGCTAGGATAGCATCTAAAATGGAATCTGAAATCTGATCACAAATTTTGTCCGGATGGCCCTCTGTAACAGATTCAGAAGTAAATAGACGTTTCTTTGACATCATATTTCCTCCTTGGAAGTTAGTATGGTGTAGGCATAAGCCTGATTTTTACGGAACTCGTTTCCCTCATTAGTTTCGACTATAGACACAGAATTACTTATAAAAAACACAAAAACCTTCCCTGGCAAATGAGGAAAGGTTTAAAATTCTGTCTTCTATCCTTTCACTCTTATCGTTCAAGGGTTTTTACCTTGCTCAGGTTAGCACCATCACCACTATTCCTTGAAGACCTTCGCTTTATTTTCGGCGATCGGTCTTGGAGTCAAGTTCAATATGGCAGGTTGCTGGGTTTCAAAGGGCCTGTCCCTCCACCAACTCGGGATAAGAGAATCCGTACAATTTAAGATAATATCGTATTTGGCTGGAATTTGTCAATGCTTTTCTAAAAAGAACATTTCCACCCAGAATGGCGTTCATTTGAAAAATCATGTTGATACAACGTCCTAAAGGGGTTTACAATGCAAAATACGAATAGAAATGTTGCAAATTGCCATTAATAATAAAGTATGGAGCATCGAAAAGGAATGACATCCTGACTTTCCCATTAGACATATATTGCTTACTTACTTCCTATTTAAATAAATTTTTCTTAATGATAGTATATGCGATAATCCTGATTCGGTTCCTGCCGGATTAAAATGATTAATGCGTCCAGCTGAAAATAATCACAAATTAAAAGAAATAGTATAGACTAATTGAATGAATGTGTTATACTAATTGTAATCTAAAAACTCAAACAAAGGAAGGTACCTCATATATGAATTCTGTAGATGTTTCTAATGAGTTACACCAATTATTAACAGGAAACAATGTGCAAACTCAACTATCAGTTCCTCAATTGGTCGAAAAAGTACTAAGCAGAAATGAAGGCGTTTTAACATCAACCGGCGCGGTTAAAGCTGAAACTGGCAAATATACTGGTCGTTCACCTAAAGATAAGTTTATCGTGGAAGAAGCATCAGTTAAAGATAAAATCGATTGGGGTCCCGTGAACCAGCCGATTTCCGAAGATGTGTTCAATAAACTATATAATAAAGTAGTTGACTACCTAAAAGCAAAAGAAGAGATTTTTGTTTTTAAAGGTTTCGCTGGTGCAGACGAATCATCACGTCTTCCCATCCGTGTTGTTAATGAATATGCTTGGCATAACCTATTCGCCCATACTTTGTTCATCCGTCCAAACGAAGAGGAACTGAGAGGTCACGAAGCTGAATTCACGATCCTTTCTGCACCTAACTTCAAAGCGGACCCAGAAGTGGACGGAACCACATCCGAAACTTTCATCATCGTTTCATTTGAACGCCGTACCATCTTGATCGGCGGAACGGAATATGCAGGAGAAATGAAAAAATCGATCTTCTCGATCATGAACTACTTACTTCCAGAGGCTGGAATCCTTCCAATGCATTGCTCTGCTAACGTAGGACGTGAAGGGGACGTCGCTTTATTCTTCGGACTGTCCGGTACAGGCAAAACAACTTTATCAGCAGACACTAGCCGTAAACTGATTGGTGATGACGAGCATGGCTGGTCTTCTAACGGCGTATTCAACATCGAAGGCGGCTGCTATGCGAAAACGATCAACCTTTCACGTGAAAAAGAACCACAAATTTTCGATGCGATCCGTTTTGGTGCTGTATTGGAAAATGTTGTTGTTGATCCGGATACACGTGAAGCGAACTATGATGACAGTTCATTGACTGAAAACACTCGTGCCGCTTACCAAATGCAAGCGATCGATAACATCGTGAACCCAAGTATTGCAGGACACCCAAATACAATCATTTTCTTAACAGCTGATGCTTCAGGCGTTCTGCCTCCAATCAGCAAGCTTTCCAAAGAACAGGCAATGTTCCACTTCCTAAGCGGATACACTAGTAAATTGGCTGGTACTGAAAGGGGCGTAACTTCACCGGAAGCTACATTCTCCACTTGCTTCGGCTCACCATTCTTACCGCTTCCAGCTACACGTTATGCCGAGATGCTTGGTGATAAAATTGACGAGCACAATGCAAAGGTATACCTTGTCAACACAGGATGGACTGGCGGTGCATATGGAACTGGAAGCCGTATGAAACTTGCTTACACTCGTGCAATGGTACAAGCGGCACTTGAAGGTGAATTAGCGAACATCGAAACGATCAAAGATGATATCTTCGGTTTGGATATCCCGCTTCATGTTCCTGGTGTTCCTGATGAAGTGCTTCAACCAATCAAGACATGGGCAGATCCTGCCGCTTATAAAGAAGCAGCAACAGACCTTGCCGCACAATTCCGTGCAAATTTCAAGAAATTCAAAAGCGTTCCAAGTGAAATCGAAGAACTTGGCGGACCGACAGCTTAATAAATTGTACAAAAAAGGACCAAGCTCTTGCTTGGTCCTTTCAGTTTGTCGACAAGAAATGTCTCTTCCCGAACCATGATTACGGTTTACTTTATTAAGTGCCATGGAAGGCGAAATATGGCGTTTACCATCTGCGGTCGAATAAATCTGCCGGATAGGGCTAAATATGGCGTCTACACGGTCGAATAAAGTACCAGGTAACCCGAAATACGGCGGCTGCGGTCGAATTTACTACCATTAGCCCGATTTACCGCATATACGGTCGAATAACTGGCTAGCCGAGATCCTGCTAGAACTTGCGGCGAGGAGGCTTGGCGGAAAGGAAGCGGATTTCTGAAACCAACTGGATCGTTTCCACGGTCTGAATGGACCAAGCTCTTGCATGGCCATTTTCTTCATTGGAAAAAGGGGACTGTGATAGTCAGCGCCCCCTTAATCGTTATTCCATTATCAATGTTGTCCAAGTTTTTAGATGATCGCTTTATTCCTAGCTTTTTTCATGGACACTGTTTTGTATTGATATATATTGCCCAAGTTTGCCACCGGGACATCTGTTTTAGTTGCATCAATGCAATTGCGTGTATCCAGAATCAATTTATTGTTCATGAGATTCGATAGCTTATCATAATCCATCTGTTTAAATTCATCATGGTCAGTCAGGATAAGTATCAAGTCGGCATCATTTACAGCGTCTTCCACTGATACGACTGGCATCTTTCCAGATTGGACATGCGGGTCATGCAAGGCTACATCCACGTTTTCCATCCCCATCAAGATATTGACGACATCAATGGCGGGACTTTCACGAATATCATCTACATTTCCTTTGTAAGCAAGACCGAAAACAGCTACTTTTGGCTTCCGGATCCCCTCCAGCATCATCCTTACGGAATTAACGATGTAATAAGGCATCGATACGTTGGTATCACGGGCCAATTTAATGATTCTCGCATACTCTGGTGCCTTTGCAACGACGAAATACGGATCAACCGCTAAACAATGGCCGCCAACTCCTGGTCCTGGTTGGTGAATATTGACACGAGGGTGTTTGTTTGCCATCGATATGACATCCAAAACATTGATGTCCAGCTCGAAACAGACTTTCGTCAGCTCATTCGCAAGGGCGATATTGACATCCCTGAAGGTGTTTTCCATCAGTTTGGACATTTCAGCCGTTTTCGCATCCGTCTGAATGATCTCCCCTTGAACGAAGGTTTTGTAAACAAGACTTCCTTTATATGAGCATGTTTCCGTGATGCCCCCGACGATACGGTTATTATGAACCAACTCTTCAAGAATCCTTCCAGGTAAAACGCGTTCCGGACAATGAACGAGGAAAATGTCTTTTCCGATGGTAAGGCCCGTCCTCTCGATCATCGGTTTAATATGATCATCCATGCTTCTTGGCGCTATCGTCGATTCGATAATGATGACATTCCCTTTTTTGATAAAAGGAAGAATGTTTGAGGTTGCATCCATGACATGTGTTAAATCACAGGATTGATGCATGTCCTTTTTATTTGGAGTAGGCACCGCGATGATGAAAACATCCGCATGTTCCGGGCTTAACGCAGCCCGAAACTTATTGGAAGTAAGCACTTCTTGCAATACCTCCTCCAATCCAGGTTCTTCGATATGGAGCCTGCCGCTATTCAAATTGGAAATAATCTCAGGATGGATATCCACGCCGACGACATCGACACCGTGTTTCGCAAACATTAAAGAAGTTGGAAGTCCTATATAACCAAGTCCGATTGTACAAAGTTTCATATAAACCACTCCTATCTATTTTTCTGCTACACTCAAATTTGTTAGGCTGTTTGATAGATTTCGATAAAGATTTCCTTCTCTTGTTTCCAATTGTATTTTTGTCGCGCCTTCAGGCAGTTTTGGCTCATTTCCGCCCTTTTTTCAGGATGCTTCAATAAGTAATTGACACCTTCGGCAATTGATTTTGGATCATGTGAATCGACACACACACCGATTTTTTCCGTATCGACAACCTTTTGAATTTCAGGAAAGCTGCAGGCAACCACTGGCACACCGCTCATCATATATTCAAACAATTTATTTGAAGATGCGGAGTAGTGATTAAAGCAGACATTATTCAATATCTGAAAACCTAAATACGCATTTTTGGTATAATGGAGCAGCTCGTCGACCGGAACCTTCGGCAGGAACTTCACACGATGCTCCAGATTCATGTCGCTTACTTTTTTCATTAATTCATCCTTGATCCTTCCATCCCCGATAAAAACCACCGTTCCGCCCTCGATCATCGGTACAGCATCAACCAATTGCTCTAACCCTCTTCCCATTTGAACGCCGCCTTGGTATAACAATATCGGTTCATTCTCTGGCAAATCGAGCAGCTCATGCAAATTCACGGCCGTACTTTCCTCCGGATTGGTTGGAATCGGGTAGTTATGGACCACCTTGGGATACAGACCATATAAGTCTTCGTTATACTTAGCTCTCGTATGGTTTTCGGCAATCATTTCATCGACGAACATTAATAGGAATTTCTCCATCATCCCGTAAATTCGGCTATTATATCCCGTTCTGCTCGTTTGTACTTCATGCGAGTCATAAATCAGCTTTTTCCTTCTCAACCATTTACTGCTGATCGCTCCCTGCATGAGCGTATTCAAGTCATTTGAATGATAAAAATCATATTTCCTTTTCCGGCCATGATAGATCATTTGACCAAAAATGTAGCTCCTCGTTAACAGTGTCGGCAGCTTTGTTTTAGTGATGATCAGGGTGCCCATCGCAAGTAGTGCAAATGAACCGAACAGTATTCCCGATCCCATCCAGCCATTGATTAAGTTCAAATTCCACAACGTATTCCAGACCAATAAGGCCAATAGAACAATTTCAAACTTCTTTTTCTTCAATTTGCCAACGATCCTGAGAATTTTATGAAGCGCCTCCCAGCGGTTATTCACCCTAGTGACCGAGAAACCATTTTGGTGTTTCTCCTTTTTGGCCAAACCCTCGATTTTCCAGTTATGAATGGCAATTAAATCGACTTCATAACCCGCTTCAGTGAGTGCTGTGCATTCTCTTAGAACCCTCGCATCGTTCGTAAAGTGATTCCACACGAACATACATACTTTCTTCGCCATGTTGTCCTCCACTTCCGGATTTTTCAGCCTGACGCTTCCATCACGTTGATGAGACCTTTAATATTTTTAGACCATTGAAAATGTTGTTTAGCATACCGATGACCGTTTTCCCCCAGTTCTTCACGAAGGGCTGGATCTGCGGCCATTGTCAGTATATGCTGACAGATTTCATCAACATTTCTGCTCTCTGCCACCAACCCGCATTTCGCCTCAGAGAGCATCTTTTTCGCCCTGCCGTCCACATCACCGACAATAGGTTTTCCGACACACATATAATCGATGATTTTACCAGGCAGGACCTTATTGAAGACTTCTTTTTCAACCAAGCTCACATAGGCAATATGGGATGTTGAAACTTCATGAAGAGTCACTCTTCGATTCATCGCATTAATCATCTTAATGTTAGTCAGCCCTCTAGAGCTTATCTCCTTCTCCACTTCGGATATCCGATATCCATATCCAATCATCGAGAACTCGATTTGTTTATGTTCCCTTAGCTTTTCAGCTACGGCTATCAGTTTTTTCAAGTCCTGGGCCAGTCCGATATTCCCCGCATAAACGACCTTGATTACCTTTTCCGATACGGGTGTAAGCAAATTCTTTAACGTCAGCTCATCCGCTGTCAGCGAATTAGGGATGAATTGTATGGCCTCTTCCTTGACTCCCTTTGCAACGATATAATCCCTGAAACCAGGACTATTGATGATAATAAAATCTGAATGCCGATATAGCTTCCTTTCCAGGAAGAAAGCGACTTTCAAAACCCACTTATTATTAAATACTCCTACTCCTATCAACGATTCCGGCCATAAATCCCTGACATCGGTAATGAGTTTCGCCTTCATCTTTTTCTTGGCGATCAACGCCGCCAAAGTCGGGAAGATCGGCGGGGTCGTAGCAAACACATAATCATATTTTTTTTCGAGACGGATGATTGTATAAATGAAAAGCCACATCGCTTCAAGATAATGAAGCAAGCGCTTCCCCATATTGCTTGTATACCTCTTCACTTTGTCCGGCTTAATCCTGATGACATCTTCTTCAATGCTATCTTCATCCCAAAACTTTGTATCTTGATATAAACTTTGATTAGGATAACTCGGCTTCAATGTGATGACCGTTACCTCGAATCCGTTTCTTTTCAAATGGAGATATATATTTTTCATTCTATTTCCCGCACTTCCGATTTCCGGATAAAAGTTTTGCACGATCATCAGGACGCTTTTCATATTCGCCTATCACCTCTATTCTGCTTAGCTATACTTCCTGCTTTATATTGTAAATGCCAGATATTAACTTAAGGTTAAAGAAATATAAAGTCCTCATTAATATTGTAAAAATTCTGTTAATAATTGTATCGTTTTTAAATTTCCCATGAACTTCCCGTTATAATGGGAGAGACATTCAGAAGGGGAGGAAATGAGCATGCCTAAACAACGTATTAAGGTCATGACCGTATTTGGTACAAGACCAGAGGCTATCAAAATGGCACCAGTCGTTTTGGAACTGAAAAAGCATCCAGAAGAAATAGAAACCATCGTGGTGGTCACCGCCCAGCATAGGGAAATGCTCGACCAAGTCTTGCAATGTTTTCAAATTAAGCCAGATCACGATTTGGATATGATGAAGGATAGACAAACATTAGAAGAAATTACAACTCGAGGGCTTGAAAAATTGAGTTCGCTCATGAATGATATAAAACCGGATATCGTCCTCGTGCATGGGGATACAACGACAACTTTCATCGCAAGCTTGGCGGCTTTCTATAATAAGATACAGATTGGTCACGTTGAAGCTGGTCTGCGGACTGGTAATAAGTATTCTCCATATCCTGAAGAGATGAATAGGCAGTTGACAGGCGTCTTGGCTGATTTGCACTTTGCGCCAACAAATCAGGCGGCAGAGAATCTACTTTTGGAAAATAAAAAGAGTGATTGTATCCATATTACTGGCAATACGGCTATCGATGCTTTGAAAACAACAGTAAGGAAAGACTATGAACATCCGATTCTATCTGGTTTAAATGGAGATCGTATGATATTGATGACAGCGCACAGACGGGAAAACATCGGAAAACCAATGGAAGAAATATTCCGTTCCGTCAAACGCCTGCTTGAAGATTACACGGATATCCAAGTTGTTTTCCCGCTTCATAAAAACCCGGTTGTCCGTGAAATTGCTTACCGGATTTTTGGTGAAACGGAAAGGCTTCATTTAATAGAACCGCTTGAAGTGCTTGATTTTCATAATTTTGCGGCGCACGCCCATCTAATATTGACAGATTCCGGAGGGGTGCAAGAAGAAGCTCCCTCACTTGGCGTTCCCGTCCTTGTGTTACGCGATACAACAGAACGTCCGGAAGGAATCGATGCTGGTACCCTTTTATTGGCAGGAATTGAGGAAGAACGAATTTACCAATTAGCCTCAGACTTACTTACAAATGAAGAAACCTATAAAAAAATGGCGACAGCTTCCAACCCATATGGAGATGGATTCGCTTCAAAGCGGATTGTCGAAATCCTATTAACGCATTGCGGAATGAAATCACCCCTTCCATTATAAAAAATAAAATAGTGAGAAAAGCCTGTCACGTAAGCGGCAGGCTTTTTTCTATTCAGTCAGATTTTGAAACGGCTGCTCCCATTTTCATTTGCCCTTTCATGAGCGCCGGATTAAAGGAAAGAGTGGATAACTAATTTAAATTTGAAAATGTTAAATACATATGTGATAGTTTGGGTAGATCAATGTTTCAAGATTGAAAGCCTGTTTGGAGGCGTTGTAATGTTCGGGAAAGATCCTAAGTGCGTCAAATGTGGTAAAGAAATTAAGGGGGACGAAGTCGTTCTTGTAAAAATTCGTTATCCAAAGCGGAAAGGGATGACTGAAATAAAAGCATATATGAAGGAAGTTTCACTTGCGAAGCTTGTTTTGATACGAAAATTTGATTTTAATTTTTTTTGATGCGGAACTGAAGAAAATGCAGCTAAGCCACCAGTACCTTTTCTCAGTGAAGATAAAGGAGTATAAGATATCCCTGTCGAATTGATAGTCAACACGAAACAGGAGATTACCTAACTGCAAACCTATGGGGAAGCTGATTTCCCAACACCTGAAGAAGCGAATGACCTTGTTTTGCATGCAAAAATCAAAAAAGGCGATATGTTGATCATGGTATCCGATACGTTTCCAGGCAATCCGCTTGAAGTCGGGAATAACGTAGCATTGGTCCTCGAATGTGAAAGCGACTCGGAAATCCGGCATTTGAGGCTATGTGTGAAAAAGGATTATCCTTAATGGAGCTGCAAGATACATTTTGGGGAGCTAAGTATGGTAAGGTCAAGGATCAAATTTGGCATTCACTGGGACTTGAATTTCACAAAATGAATGTAAAGATGGCCGAAAATACGCCTTGTATCCCCAGCCATTTTTAATAGGAATTCATTCGCCTGAACACTCCATCAAAAAATATGAAAATGATTAAGGACATTTTTTCCAATCAATAAAATCGTGACGCAAATGAATAATATACGGACATAGGAAGCACCTTTCTTAATTGCGAAGTTCGTTCCTACCAATGCTCCCGCGACCATTGCAAGTCCCCTCGGGATTCCATAGGCAAAATTGACGGTCCCCATAGATAAAAAAATGATAAGTGCGGCAATATTGCTTCCAAAATTCAATATTCTTGCATTCCCGGCAGCCTGGACAAAATCAAACCCAATGATCAAAAATGAAAATAATAAAAAGGAGCCTGTGCCTGGCCCAAGAAAACCATCATAAAAACCAATCGCAAATATTATGACAATCAAAAGAATCATTTTCTTCCTTGTCAGCCCTTTATACTTTGCATCTTTACCCCAATCCTTTTTTACCAACGTATAAATCGCGACAATGACCAGCAAGATCATAATGAGGGGCTTCAGTACCTCTGCGGAAACGAAATGTACAACGTATGCTCCTAACGCCGCTCCAATCAAGGTAATCGGAAACAGCTTGATGACGAATTTGAAATCCACTTTTCCAGCCCGAATGAATGAAATCGTACTCGTTAAAGATCCCATTGTACCTGCCAGCTTGTTAGTGGCAAGTGCCGCTGAAGGCGAAATCCCCGTGAACAATAAAGCCGGAATCGAAATTAAACCGCCGCCGCCTACAACGGAATCGATGAATGCGGCAATAAAGCCCGCAAGTACTAAAAATAGCAAAGTATAGTGATTGATATCCTCCATGTACTCCCCTTCTTTCAAAAACACTATCTAAAATGCCATTACTCATTTTTCATCCAGATAATCGAATAACCTTTCTTCTGAAATGACCGTGAATCCATGTCGCCTAAGCAAAGCCGCGGTCACTCCATTCCCGACCTTCTTCTCCCCCTTGAATTCCCCATTATAAATCGTGGCACTCCCACAGGATGGACTATTTTCTTTTAAAACGACTAACGTCGCCCCTACTTCCTGGGCTTTCAATAACGTAAGATTCGCTCCCTTTATGTACAATTCCGTTACATCCCTGCCCGACTTTTCGATGATCTTCGCTTTTCCATCAAGGACATCCCCACCTTCACCGCCAACTATCTCAGCAGGTTCCCTCGGTGTCGAAAAACCCCCAAGCAACTCAGGACAAACCGCTATAGCCTTTTTCTCCCTCATCAAATCCATAATTCCATCATTCAAGCTGTGCGTACCATTGTATCTTACCTCAAGACCCGCTAAACAAGAACTCACCAAAATCATCAAATCACCCCGCCTCATGCGCTTTACACCATTTTACCACTCTTTTAGTGACAATCATTTCGAAGATTGAATATTCACCAGGGTTTTTGCGCTGATATAATGCCGGTGGGATTATGGATTTGTGTGGGTCGAATTATTTTCACACTGGCTGAATTTTCCGCGCATCTGCCGAATTCTGCAAAACAATAAAAAAGCGCTTGCAGCGAAGGCGATTCCCGGCAAGCGCTTGTCTATTTAGTTGGTTGAATTCAGTGATAGCAGTTGGTACGTAATGATGGTCTTTTCACTGGTCCATTCAATTTTTTGGATAACGGCTGTTCCGCTTGAATCAGATTGAATCGTTTTGCGGACATCGATTGGAATATCGATAGGATATAACCTGTAACCAGCTTTCGACAGCCGGAAAATGTTTTCTTCTTCACGGGTTTCGTTCCCTTTTGTAACGATCATGGTATTTAGCTCCATAGGCATGCCCATGTGTATCTCCTCCTCTTGCCAATATGCTTAGTATATACTTCATTCTATCATTATTCGGTTTTACTTTTCATCCAAGATGTTAAATCTTCGACTACTTTTCTGTTCACGGCAGGTGGGAAATAATGCGTGAATTGAGGGAAATACCAGCTCTCGACCTCTTTGTCATGCATTTTCAACCTTTTTTCCAACCGGTACGCATGTTCTATGGCGACATTGTCATCTTTTTCACCATGTATGATCAGGACGGGTACATTCAAATCTTCAATCGCAAACAATGGTGTACGGTATTCATATTGATCGGGGCATTTTTTAGGTGTACCGCCGATGACCCGCTTCATCATCCGACGCATATCCACCCGTTCGACATATGTTAAGAACATATCCGACACACCTCCCCATGTGACGATCGACGCTGCATTCCTACAGTAAATCCCAGTCCAAAGGGCCATGATCCCGCCACGGGAAAATCCGAGGATATGAATGTGATCCTTGTTCACTCGGGGGTGCTGTTCAAGAAGATTGAATCCTGATATCGCATCGAATCGATCTTCGCCGCCAAAATCCTCATCTCCCTCCCCGCCTTGATTTCCACGGTAAAAAGGGGCAAAAACGATGAAACCTTCTACAGCATACTGCACGATCCTTGCGGGCCTCACCTTGCCGACATTTTTAATCCCGCCGCGTAAATATAAGAAGGCATCATGTATTTCGCCATCAACCGGTTCAGCCAGCAACCCCTTTACCTTCAGGCCTTGTGATATGTACGTAACTGAATAAAGATGGATTCGTGGATGCGGTGATGGAAACCGCTGCTTTGAAATAATCGTTCCGTTCTCCAATTTCCACTCTCCTTTCTTTATTCTTATTGTAAAACATCCGCTTGTTTTTATCCCCTGAGAGGCATTCACATTTTTTTCTTCCGTTCATACGATAATGAAGGCAAAATACCCATATATCAAGGAGGAAGGAATTTTGAAAAAATGGTGTAAAGCAGGTGTCGTATTTTTACTTCTGTGCATGTTGGTAATCCCGCTTGGCGCATGCGGCAAAAAAGAACAGGAAACAACGAAGGTCAGGATTGCCGAAGTAACCCGCTCCCTTTTCTATACACCGCAATATGTAGCGATCGAAAAAGGTTTTTTTAAAGATGAGGGTCTCAGCATTGATTTGAAAACGACGGCAGGCGGCGACAAGACGATGACCACGCTTCTGTCCGATGGGGCGGATATTGCTCTCGTTGGCTCCGAAACATCGATTTACGTTCAGGCACAAGGTTCGAACGACCCCGTCATCAACTTCGCTCAATTAACACAGACGGATGGAACGTTTCTTGTTTCACGTGAAAAAATTGACAACTTCAATTGGAATATGCTGAAAAACTCTACATTCCTAGGCCAGCGAAAAGGCGGGATGCCGCAAATGGCCGGCGAGTTCGTATTGAAAAAACATAACATAGACCCGAAAAAAGATTTGAACCTCATCCAGAACATTGATTTTGCGAATGTCGCAACTGCCTTCGCTTCCGGAACCGGCGATTTCGTTCAACTGTTCGAACCAACGGCCAGTGTGTTTGAAAAAGAAGGAAAAGGCTATATCGTCGCTTCTTTCGGCACCGAGTCCGGGCATCTTCCATATACAGTTTATATGGCTAAGGAAAGCTATTTGAAAGAAGACAAGGAGACTGTCGAAAAATTCACGAGAGCATTGAAGAAAGCACAAGATTGGGTTCAGGAAAACGATGCTGCCGAAATCGCCAAAGTCATTCAGCCGTATTTTGAAGATACCAATATCGAGACGATGGAAACAGTTATCAACCGCTACAAAGAACAAGGATCCTTTGCAACCGACCCCATTCTTGATGAAGAAGAATGGAACAATCTGCAAAACATCATGGATGAAGCAGGCGAGCTTCCTTCACGTATTAGCCATGAAGAGCTGGTCAATACCGACTTTGCTGAAGAAGTCACAAAATAACATAGCAAAAGGTAAGGAGGATGTCCGATGAGCTTTTTAAAAATCCAAGACATTCACCATACTTATTTTTCAAATCAGACGGCAGCGACCGCACTAGCGGACATTTCCCTCGACATTGAAAAAGGTGAATTCGTCTCTTTTCTAGGTCCGAGCGGCTGCGGAAAAACCACCCTGCTTTCCATCATCGCCGGGCTATTTCCCCCCACTTCAGGAAAGATCCTGCTCGAAAACAAACCGCTGAAGGCCAACAGTGACCTTTCAATCGGCTATATGCTGCAGCAGGATTATCTATTTCCATGGAAGACGATAGAAGAAAATATATTATTAGGATTAAAACTGATTAAAAAAGATGAAGGACTTGAGAGAATAAAAACGCTGAAGCTTTTAAGCGACGTTGGATTAGGAGACACCGGAAAATTGTATCCGCGCGAACTATCGGGAGGAATGAGGCAAAGGGCTGCACTGGCACGGACACTGGCGGTCGACCCAAAAATCCTTTTGCTTGATGAACCGTTTTCTGCTCTTGATTACCAAACGAAGTTGAAGCTGGAAGACCTTGTTTTTGAAACACTGAAATCCTTCGGAAAGACAGCCGTGCTCGTCACCCATGATATCGGTGAAGCCATTGCAATGAGTGACCGCATCTTTCTGTTTTCCGCGAACCCGGGAAGGGTGCACAAAACCTTCAAGGTGCCCGATGAATTGCGTGAACTCACGCCTTTCCATGCACGCAACCATCCGCAGTATCCGATGCTATTCCAAACGATCTGGAAGGAGTTTGAGAGCCTTGAATATTGAACAGCTTCATAACCAATATAAAACCTCATTGAAAAAAGAAAACAGGCTCATTCGCTTTTATCAGATCCTGATTTTCATCATTTTTTTCGGCAGTTGGGAACTTTTATCCAGGAAGGAACTGATCGATCCGCTCATCTTCAGCTCACCAACTAAAGTGTGGCATCTTTTCATACAGAAATTGGGTGATGGAACCCTGCTATCCCATTCCGGAGTGACGCTATTCGAGACCGTTCTCGGCTTTATCATAGGGACACTGCTTGGAACGATCCTGGCATCCCTGCTTTGGTGGTCGCCCAGACTATCCAAAACACTTGACCCCTATCTCGTCATTTTAAATGCCATGCCGAAAGTGGCGCTCGGCCCCATCATCATCGTTGCATTCGGCCCTGGTTTTCCATCCATCATCTCGATGGGGGCGATCATTTCCATCATCATCACCACCATCGTCGTCTACACCGCATTTCGTGAAGTGGACCCGAACTACCTGAAAGTACTCCAAACTTTTGGCGCAACAAAAACACAAGCTTTTCGGGAAGCCATATTACCCTCATCCTTCCCAACGATCATCTCGACATTGAAAGTGAATGTCGGCCTCTCCTGGGTCGGCGTCATCGTCGGGGAATTCCTAGTTTCGGCCAAAGGGCTCGGCTACCTAATCATCTATGGCTTTCAAGTCTTCAACTTCACCCTCGTAATGCTTGCCTTGATGATCATTGCCGTCTTTGCCACAATCATGTATCAACTAGTCGA
The DNA here is from genome assembly GCF_044762675.1 of Peribacillus sp. NPDC096448. Classification (NCBI taxonomy): domain Bacteria; kingdom Bacillati; phylum Bacillota; class Bacilli; order Caryophanales; family Bacillaceae; genus Peribacillus; species Peribacillus sp. NPDC096448. Next base: position 175,072 of record NZ_JBIWEU010000012.1, read on the forward strand.
ACTGCTCGAGCGAAAATTAATCAAAGACTAACCAAACTGCCGATAACCCTCGGCAGTTTTTCACTCATGCAAAGCTAAAACATGATTTTAGTTGAATTCCGGCAGTTTACTCGTGAGTTTCCGCCATTTACTCGTGAATTCCTGCCATTTACTCGTGAATTCCTGCCATTTACTCGTGAATTCCGCCAGTTTACTCGTGAATTCCTGCCATTTACTCGTGAGTTCCGCCATTCACTCGTTTCTTTGCAAAATGCCATCATCCAGTCTCGATAAGCTCAACGGTACAATCTCATCTTTCATGATGAAGCTAAACTCCTCACCGAGTACATCCGGCAATGATTCCATAAAGATCGGGCCTTCCGTTTCCAGGTAATTCTCTTTCTTCTCTACTTCACGTAATTCGGCATAGTATATTGATTTAACGAATGGCTTCATTGGATCATGTACTTTATATTGTCCCAAAAATTGCAGTTGGCCCACTAAGCCTCCTGTTTCTTCATAAACTTCCCGTATGGCCGTTTCTTCAATCGATTCCCCTGCTTCCCGTTTACCACCAGGGAATTCCAATCCCCGTTCTCTGTGTTTGGTCAATACCCACCTGCCCTTATATCGGCTAAGCACAAAAACATGCCAAGGCTCTCCAAAGACAGGATTCTCGGAGAATTCGACCTTATATCCGTTCTTATCAAGAAATCGTTTCATTTTTCCCCTTCTCTCCGTATAAGAAATGGTGCTATGCCCCTTGTTTCATTATATGGGTAAAAAAAACCACTATCCAGCGAGAATCTGCATCACATCAAAAAAACGATGGACCCTCAATATTCGAGGCCATCGTCTGTTGGTTTTGCCTGCAGTATCCCCATGCTTTCTATATGCCGTCTTCCTTCTTCAGTACCCAGGGCGTAAATCATCTCGTAAATTTTTTGGAGAGTGATATCCTGTTTATCATTTTCACGGTCAAAATGATATTGAAGGTATGGGACATGTGCCCGGTAAAAATTTTCTTCCCCTACTGAATAATTATAATCAAATAATTCACGTAATTTAATGATTTCATTATCTGTCGCCTCGATTTCAAAATTCCATGGAGAACTTTCCCTATCTTGTGTGATCTGCCCATTCGGAAGCCAAATGTAATATTTTTTCCTGTTTTCAGACACATTCATCCACCCTTTCCATATATCCTACGCTTATTTTTCACGTATTTCCCCACTTCATACAATGGAAAATTTTGTTTAAAGAAGAACAAAGATGTTAAATAATAGATTAAAGTATCTTTCAAAGGGTAAAACATATAATAAGCCCAAGCATCCCTTAAGATTTTTATATGCACCCAGAGGTTTTTTTGATAACCTAAATATAAAGAGATAAACGGATTTCTAATAAATGTGAGGTGAAAGTTTTGAAGTTAATTGAAGAATTATACAATATGTACCGTGATAAGATGACTGGTGATGAAGAAGATATTGATATGCTTACTTTTGCGGTTCTGGAACAGCTTGACCGCAAGGAAATTTTCGAATTGCTTCAAGAGATGGATGATCAAGAACTAACCAATTTAATGGGCCTTTACATTATTGAAACGTTAAAAGGGAAGTTCGCTCAAAATAGTATGAGCGACACGAAACCTACACATTTTCCGCCTAGGAATATTCATTAAATACATACCATGTCAGGTGTCCCTCTTTTGATGGATGCCTTTTTTATTGTTTTAACCCAAAAAAAAGCCCTACCAAAGTAGAGCTTTTCCTAAATCTTAATGTCCTAAATACGCACGCAGCATCCAAGCATGTTTGTTTAAACTTTTCTTCATGCCTGTCAGCATATCGGCCGTAACCGGATCTTCTTCTTCGGCAACTTCGATGATTTCCAGGAACTCTTCGGAAAGCTTCTCAAAATCACTGATGACGCTTTGAACCATATCTTCTGTATTTTCATTACCTGTCGCTTCTTCGATCGTCGTTAATTCCATGTACTCTTTAAGGGTAGCAACCGGCTTTTCACCAATGGCCAATAATCTTTCAGCCATTTCGTCATAGTTGGATGTCACTTCTTTATATAACTCTTCCAATTTTTGGTGAAGCTCAAAGAAGTGCGGTCCATTCACGAACCAGTGGTAATTATGAATTTTCGTATAAAGAACACTGAAGTTTGCAATTTCCTTATTCACTAAAGTTCCTAATTTTTTCTGAGCCATAAATATCTACCTCCGTAAGTTGGTTATACCTTTATAATTCCCTCTATTCGAAAATTGAAACATTAACTGACTGGGTTCTTATGCTAAAATGAATCTAAATTGTGAACGTTAGGAGCTGTAAAGTATGATTACGGTTTTAGTTATCTCCATTATTGTGATTCTGATTGTATTGGCATTATCGGTCTTAACAATCGGAAAAGGTTACAGCTACAAGCATACAGTGGATCCTGTCGATCCTTTGCCTAAGGATGAGGAAAAAAAAGAAGAACCTGAAAAATGAAAAAAGTTCCTGTCGCAAATGGACAGGAACTTTTTTATTAACCGAAAACTTTATGAAGATCTTCTTTATCTTGTGCAAGCCAGAAATTCATTAATTTCTTGGCTCCTTCAAGATCATGCAATTTTGCTTGGCCGCATTGTTTTTCGTTTGCAGCAGGAATTTCGGTAATTGTAACAGCATCCTTGAATGTATCTTCAAGAACATCGATGATTTCCGTGACTGTCGGCTCGCCGCTGACCACAAGGTAATATCCTGTTTGACATCCCATTGGCGAAATGTCGATAATATCAAAGTGATCGTAGCGCTCGGAATGCTTACGGATATTGAATGCAAGCAAGTGTTCCAGGGTATGGATCGTGTCCGGCTTCATCGCTTGTTTATTCGGCTGGCAAAAACGGATATCAAATTTATTAACAACACCGTCTGTTCCTACCTTATGGACACCGCAATGTCTAACATATGGAGCTTTAACAGCGTTATGATCTAATTCAAAGCTTTCGACTGAAGGCATTTAATTCACTCCTTAATTGTATGTCATCTCTATTTTACCTTGAATAATAATATATTTCATCCTTTAAAATTAATTCTCATTATATCAATCAGATTACCAATATGCTTATTCCTTTTTTATCCTTATTGGAAATTTAGAAAATATGCTATAATTGAGGGTAGTCATTTTATCGAAAAGAGATGAAAGCATCGTGTTGAAAAAAATATTAATGGGAATCATCCGTTTTTACCAAGTTGCTATTTCTCCATTAAAACCTCCCACCTGCCGTTTTTATCCAACTTGTTCCCATTATGGTTTGGAAGCGGTCAATCGTTTCGGACCTATAAAAGGAAGCTGGTTAGCACTCATCCGGATTCTTAAATGTCATCCGTTTCATCCAGGGGGCATTGACCTTGTTCCCGAAAAAAAAGAAAAAGGTGAGGAACAATAGAAAAAACCCTTGCTTTCTTTTGCAATCTTTTGTATCATACAGAAGTCAAATCGTAATCATTTCGTTTTTACCACATAAAATTCAAATCGTAATCAATACGAATTATAAAGGAGCATTTCATATGAAAATTCGAGCATTGCTCTCACTTTTCCTTGTTACTGCGGTATTTCTGTCAGCCTGCGGCAACTCAACGGGAGAATCGAGTAAGGAAGATACCAAGGATGCCTTGGATATATATACGACGGTTTACCCTTTACAATACTTCACTGAGGCCATTGGCGGGGAGTACGTGAATGTCGAGACTGTTTATCCTCCCGGAACGGATGAACACACATTCGAACCCTCTCAAAAAGATATTGTAAAAATGGCTGAATCAGACCTATTTTTCTATATTGGCTATAATCTTGAAGGCTTTGTAACCAAGGCTGAACCAATTTTAAGCAAAGAAGGCGTCAGCACAATTGCGGTGGGAGAAACGGTTCATCTTGATGAAGAAGAACATGCACATGAAGAGGAACATGCACATGAAGAAGAACATGCACATGAAGAGGAACATGCACATGAAGAGGAACATGCACATGAAGAGGAACATGCACATGAAGAGGAACATGCACATGAAGAAGATGGTCATGACCATGGCGGCGTTAATCCGCATTTGTGGTTAGATCCCGTCTATTCCATTGACATGGCTAAAACCATCAAGGACGAATTAACAAAAAAAATGCCGGAACAGGAAGAATATTTCAACAGCCAATTCAATGAGCTTTCCGAAAAGCTTGAGGCACTTGATGAAAAATTCGCGACGACGATCGAATCGGGCCGAACCAATAAGATCATCGTTTCCCATTCTGCATATGGTTATTGGGAGGAACGCTACGGATTGGAACAAATTGGCGTCACAGGACTAACGTCTTCAAATGAACCTTCTCAAAAGGAACTCGGGAAAATTGTAACCATGGCTAAAGAAGAAGACTTGAACTACGTCATCTTCGAGCAGAATATCAGTTCTAAACTAACCGAAATCATCCAAAAGGAAATGGGAGCGAAATCACTCGAGCTTCATAACCTTTCCGTATTGACGGATAAAGATATCGAAGCCGGCGAAGATTACTTCAGTTTAATGGAAAAAAATATCAAGACACTGCAAACTGCATTGAAATAGAAAAAAAGCGGGCCCTTTGGGGTCCGCTCTTTTTTTCCCATCATTTAGTCATTCCTTTAAATGCTTCTCACGGATCTTTTCCATTTTCGTCATCAATTCGGTTCCAATCGTTGATTCGAATTCCGGATAGATGACGGTCATCTCATCCATCCATTCTTTCTTTTCTTCATCAGACAGTGTATAGATGTCGATATTCGATTTTTGCTGGATTTCCCTTAGCTGTTCCTGATTCAATTCATTTGATTTGATCCATAGCCATTTCGTCGTATCATCCATCGCCCGTTGGATTTGCTGCTGAATATCCAACGGGAGTTTGTTCCAAAACTGCTTGTTTATCATGACTACATATCCTAAATAGCCATGGTCACTGATCGTTAAATATTTTTGCACCTCATATAATTTTTTGGAATAGATATTCGAAATCGTATTTTCCTGGCTGTCCGTTTCTTTGATTTCAAGGCTTTTAAACGTTTCATTAAACTCCAGAACTGAAGTTGTCGCCCCAAAATGCTTGAATTGCCTTTCCAGGACTGCACTTGGCATGATTCTGAAATTCTTTCCTGCAAAATCACTTGGATGCCGTATCGGTTTACTGCTTGTAATCTGTTTATAGTTATTCGACCAAAATGCGAGTCCTTCGATATCGATGATATTCAGCTGCTTAAGCAGTTCTTCCCCCACTTCCCCATTCAAGGCTTCCTGCAAGGCAGCGTCCGTTGGAAAGACGTAAGGGAGGTCCAATAGCATCCATTTCTTTGATATGCTCGTAATTTTAGATGCAGTCGGTGCAATCATCTGCACCTTGTTTTCTTGTAATGCTTCGATTTCTTCATGATCACTATATAATGACTGATTTGGATAAACTTCTATTTTGACACGATGATCTGTATATTCATCGACAAGTTGGGCAAATCGGTTTGCAGCTAGACCTTTAGGTGTATTTTCGGCAACGACATGACTGAACTTAATCACGATTTGATCCTTCATCCCTACCTGCTCCTCATCCTTCGGCAAATTGAAACCGAAGCTAGTAAAGAACGATTGGAACGATATATACACTGCTATCAACAGTCCCAAGCCAATTAATAAGAAGTACCCCCATAATGCACGCATACCGACAACTCCTCACCGCTCACTTCACATTATCACTATTCTATCACAGCTTTTTGCTGTCGTAATACAATGCGCGAAAAATAGCGAAAAGTGATAGAAATTCTGTTACTATTAAGTATAGAAGTAATGGAGGAAAACCAATGGATAAATCCTTTCATATGCCCATACAAATTAAAATCACCCTGCTATCATTCGTAATCGTCGCTTTTTCGATACTAATAGGCGGGATTTTTATATTCGGAAATATCGTTTCGGTCAGGGAAGACGAAATCGGCAAACGATCCATGATCACTGCCCATACCATTGCCGAACTCCCTGAAGTACAAAAATTGGTTCGTGAGCCTGAAGGATGGACGCAGCTTAATCCGATTATAGAAAACTTAAGGAAAATCCATCAAGCGGATTATATAGTTGTACTCAACAATCAGCATATACGCTATTCCCACCCGGTGTTCAGCCAATTGGGGACCCCATCCAGCAGCAGCGATGAAAGCGCTGCGTTCGCTGAACACGAATACCTTTCAAAGGCTGCTGGCGAACTTGGCATTTCCGTCCGCGCCTTTGTCCCTATCCTTGATGGAGATAGAGAGCAAATCGGCGTCGTACTGGTTGGGAATATCTTGCCTACGATACCGGAATTAATCAAGGACCTTAAAGGCGAAATCGCGATTATCCTGGTCCTTACACTCCTATTCGGTGTATGCGGCTCATGGCTCATGGCAAAAAGGATAAAAAAAGAGACCTTCCAACTTGAACCCCATGAAATTTCACGGATGTTGGTTGAAAGGACAGCCGCTTTCAATGCCATGCATGAAGGGGTCATCGCCATAGATAATAATCAGGCAATCACGATTTTCAATGAAAAGGCTAAGCAGATATTCAATATCAACGGTGCGGTCATAGGCAAGAATATCAATGATATTATACACGATACCCGTCTTCCGGAAGTGCTCGACCGGACATCTCCCATCTTCAATCAGGAAATCTCCGTTCAAAACCGGAATATTGTAAGCAACCGGGTACCGATAAAGATTGCGGATAAAACGATCGGTGCCGTCGCCATTTTCCAGGATCGCACCGATGTGACGAAGCTAGCTGAAGAGTTGACTAGTGTCAAAGCATTCGTTGAAGCCCTGCGCGTTCAAAACCATGAACATATGAACAAACTTCATACGATAGCAGGATTGATCCAGCTAGGTAATCTAGACGAAGCTCTGCATTACATTTTTCAGATCACGGAAGAACAAGAGGAATTGACCAGGTTTTTAACGAAGCACATTCACGATGATAATTTAGTGGGGCTGATATTAAGTAAGATCTCCTTGGGACGGGAACTCGGGATCGAGCTCATCATGGACAAGTACACGAAATTGGACCGCTTCCCCGCTGATTTGGATCATCACGATTTTGTTTTGATAATCGGAAACCTGATCGAAAACTCATTCGCAGCGCTAAAGCATTGTTCAGAGGAAACCAAACAGGTTTATCTATCCATCTACCAGGATGAACGTCATTGTCAAATCGTGCTTGAGGATAATGGACCCGGCATTCCCGAGGACATTCATAAGGATATATTCGAGTATGGTTTTACAACAAAAGGTGCGGAAGGATCAGGAATTGGTCTTTATCTAATAGACCAAATTGTAAAAAAAGCGAATGGCGAAATGAAATTCACGACACGCCATAATGAAGGAACAAGCTTTTTTCTTTCTTTTCCGATGCATGATATAGAGGAGAACCAAAATGACTAACGAAATTCGTGTACTTTTAATTGAAGATGACCCAATGGTCCAAGAGGTCAACAAACAGTTCATAGAGCGCCTGCCTGCCTTTAAAGTAGTTGATACAGCTTCAAATGGGCTTGAAGGTCTGGAAAAAATCAGGCAGTCTAAACCCGACCTTGTCATTTTGGACATCTTCATGCCATCTTTAAACGGGGTTGATACACTTTATCAAATCAGAAAAAAGCAAATTGATGTGGATGTCATCATCATTTCAGCGGCAAATGATCAGAAAACGATTCGAAAAATGATACAGAACGGGGCTTTTGACTATTTAATCAAGCCATTTAAATTCGATAGGTTAAAACATACGCTGGAACAATACTTTGCTTTTCGGATGGAGGTTGAACCTGACCATCAAATTTCGCAAAATCAGCTCGACCGGATTCTCTTTCAAAATAAAACAAATTCTGAAGCGAGTCCGAAATATGATGTTCCGAAAGGATTGAATGGCGCGACTCTTGAGCAAGTGACGAAGTTCATAAAGACCCAGCCTGGATCACTATCTGCAGAAGAAGTGGCTGATGGGATTGGAATCGCCAGAGTTACAGCAAGGCGCTATCTTGAATACTTGCATGGTGAAGAAGTACTTCAGCTTGACGTACAATATGGCAGCATAGGCCGTCCAGTCAATAGGTACCGGCTTAAAAAACCTTAACGCATGGGGACCGGCTCGAAACGGTTCCCTTTTTACTTTTAATCTTTACGCACCTGTCTTCCGGTCATACAGGCCCCACTTTCTCTTCAAAAGAAACAGCTCGCACTCCTCCAAAGCCGTCACTTCTTTTATGACATAGTCAGGCATGCCTCTTCTTAGTAGAATTTCCGCAATAAGGTACGGTTTTTTCATACACTCTCCCCTCCTTTTCCCTTTGGTCGCCATTCTTTTAATCTCATTATACAAAATAATCCAGTTAGGGAAAAATAGACAAAGCCCCATTTTCCGAAAAAAATTATGATTTATCCGTCATTTAAATGATTTTTCTAAAAATCTGCAGACAAATTAAAAATGTTCCTGGTTGATTTCAGTCATACATTCCCTTTCCGCCGACTGTCTGGCCAAGCCTCATTAAAACAAGCATATAGCGGGATCTTGGCTAGCAAGTCAGGAAAAACAATGAACTGATTTGTTAGTATCCTATTAAAATCATTTTCCAAAAGGGTGAGGATTCCGTCCAATAAAGTACTAATTGGGTGAGTTACAAAGACCGTGGGAGTAATAGGCGATAGGATCAATATTTAATCAAAAGAGGTGGGCCGTGCACCTCCTTTGATGTTTCACTTGTACAGTTTACTAAATGTAGTCAATTCCTTTAGCCGCTTTTCATTGATGGCAAAACCGATTCCAGCTTTATCGGGAACTTGGATCATGCCGTTTTCGACGATGACTTCAGGATCGATTATATCTTCATCCCAATAACGTGCTGAAGATGATATATCCCCTGGAATCGTGAACCCTTTTAATGTGGCAAGTGCAATATTATGTGCACGTGAAATGCCAAATTCAATCATACCGCCGCACCAAACGGGCACATCATTTCCCAGGCATAGATAATGAATCCTTACAGCTTCCATCCAGCCGCCGACTTTAGCCATCTTAATGTTGATAACCCCACAGCTCTGGAGCGACAGTGCACTTTCGGCATCATGAAAAGAATTTATACTTTCATCAAGGCAAATGGGTGTCTGCAGCTGTTTCTGCAAAAATGAATGTTCCACAATGTCATCATGCCCAAGCGGCTGCTCAATCATCATCAGCTTAAAGTCATCAAGTTTCTGAAGATGCGGGATGTCATCAAGAGTGTACGCTGAATTGGCATCTGCCATTAGCGGGATATCGGGATAGGCCCGACGGATTTCCGCCAAAAACTCCAAATCATTTTGAGGATTTATTTTTATTTTATAACGCTGATAACCAGATCCTGAAAAATCCTCGATCTGGCGCATCGCATCTTCTATATCATTCGATGCAACGACTACGCCAGCGGCCACTTCACTTCTTTCGCCGCCAAACAGCCGTCCAAGGTAGACTCCTTTCTGCTTCGCATACAAATCGAGGATTGCCTGCTCTAAAGCTGACTTCGCCATCGCATTCCTCCTGATTCCGCTCCATAAGTTCTGCAGCTCATCAGGATGCCTGATCTGGCTGGCCAATGTCAGCGGGATTAAGAAGTCATCCAACATATGAAAGCATGTTTTGATCGTTTCCTCGGTATACCAAGGACTTGTAAAAGGGACAGCTTCCCCGTATCCAATCAATCCGTCTTCATCCATGGCTTCGACTATTATCACTTCCCGGTCGTTTACCGTTTCGAGATGTGTCTTGAATGGCCGCTTTAAAGGGGCCTTAATGAGCTTTAGTGAAATGGAGGATAACTTCAGTGCCATTCCCCCATCTCCTTCTTCAGTTCCCGTCTCAGAAGCTTGCTTGCGCCATTCCGGGGGAGCTCCTTACAAAAAATCACGTTCCGGGGAATTTTATAAGATGCCAAATATCCCCTGCAATATTCCAGCAGTTCGCTCTCACCTAGCTCTGCACCTTGATGCAGGACAACAAAAGCAAGCGGGACCTGCCCCCATTTTTCATCGTCTGTCCCCGTCACTCCCGCTTCGAAAACATCAGGATGCTTACTAAGGACATTTTCAATCTCGGCCGGGTAGACATTTTCACCTCCGGAAATGATTAAATCCGACCGTCGGTCAAGTACATATAAAAAGCCTTCCTCATCGAGATAACCAAGGTCCCCAGTATAAAGCCATCCATCGGTAATGGCCTGCTGTGTAGCATCCATCCGATTAAAATAGCCTTTCGTCACATTCGGACCCGAAACCACGATTTCCCCCACTTCACCCGGTTCACACATCGTGCCGTCTTTCTCTATCCGTAACTGCGAAGGAAACAAAGGCTTTCCTGCTGAGCCGATTTTTGTCATGCTATATTCCGGTGCCAGTGTCACAATCTGTGAAGACGTTTCGGTCATCCCATATGTTTGATAGACGGGAATCCCTTTCTCCTTACATACTTCAAGCAAATGGACGGGAGCAGGGCCGCCGCCCAACAGGAAACAGCGTAAGGTTTTTGGATAGCTTGTTTCCTTCATATCCTGTACCATCCTATTCAGCATAGCCGTCACGACCGAAATGATCGTCACGCCATTTTCCTGAATGCTCCGGTTTGCTTCCCGTTCATCGAAACGTTCCGCCAAAACGACTTTCATGCCATAAATCACATTTTTCATCAAGATGGATAAACCGCTAATATGAAAGATCGGAACCGCACAATACCAAGAGTCCTCCTCATGCAATCCAAGGTTCAGAACAGACCCTACAGCACTCCACCAATGGTTGCCGAATGTTTGGATCACCCCTTTTGGATTTCCTGTCGTACCGGATGTATACATGATCGTAGCGGTATCCTCAAGGTAAAACTCTTGAAGTATCCCTGCCGTGCCTTCATCCGGCAATTCTTCCATTAAATGAAGGTTCAAATCCGGGAGAATCTCACAAATATCAGAGAGTTTGCCGGAGAAGGATCCTTCTGAAACCAAATAGGCCGTTCCGCTATCCTCGATCTGCCAGGACAGCTCTTTTGCCGTTAGCTTATTATTCAGCATCACAATCTTCACACCGAGATAAAATAGTGCATGGATAACGACAACACCATCAATATGGTTACGGAGCAAAACCGCGCATGAATCGCCAGCGCCCAGACCAATGCTTGCCAGCTTACCAGCCATCTTCTCCGATAATGTATGAAGTTCAAGAAAGCTATACGTATGACCTTCAAACTCAATTGCCGGGCGATCCGGTGAAAGATGCGCCCGATTTTTCAGCCAGTTCGGCAACTTTTCTTCTGCCATTGCTGCTTACCCTCTTCCTTTTTGATATAGAAAACAGCCCGGCGATTTTCCGCCAAGCTGTCAGTCTCATCGATTCACGCGTTTCATTAAGGGAAACGAGGGAATTGCCCAAAGTCCGGAGTGCGTTTTTCTTTGAATGCATCGCGGCCTTCTTTTGCTTCTTCTGTTGTATAGTATAAAAGTGTAGCGTCACCAGCCAATTGTTGAAGACCTGCAAGGCCATCAGTATCAGCGTTCATTGCCGCTTTCAAGAAACGAAGTGCAGTCGGGCTCTTCTCAAGCATCTCTTCACACCATTTAACCGTTTCCGCTTCCAATTGGTCTAATGGCACGACCGTGTTGACCAATCCCATATCCAATGCTTCCTGTGCATTGTATTGACGGCATAGGTACCAGATTTCACGCGCCTTTTTATGACCCACGATACGTGCAAGGTAGCCAGAACCATAACCAGCATCAAAGCTTCCTACATTCGGTCCAGTTTGTCCGAAAATTGCATTGTCAGCAGCAATCGTCAAGTCACATACCACGTTCAAGACATTTCCTCCACCAATTGCATATCCTGCCACCATGGCTACGACTGGTTTTGGAATTACGCGAATCAAACGTTGCAAATCAAGAACATTTAAACGCGGAATGTTATCTTCACCCACATATCCGCCATTTCCGCGGACCTTTTGGTCTCCGCCTGAACAGAATGCTTTGCCGCCTACACCTGTTAAAATAATGACACCAATGCTGGAATCATCGCGCGCCCTTGCGAATGCATCAATCATTTCAGCAGTCGTTTTTGGCGTGAATGCATTATGTACATGCGGTCGATTGATGGATACTTTCGCAATCCCGTTATATTTTTCATACAAAATTTCATCATACTCACGTATTGTTTCCCATTGAATCGTCACCTTAATTCCTCCTTTTATTACGCTTTAAAAACTCACTTATTATTTTACCAAACTTTTCTCCAACTTCCACATGAATCGCATGTCCCGCATCATTTATTATTTTCCATTCGGCCCGCTTCAGCCTTTTCTTCATCGAGTCCGCAATGTCACAAAACTTACTGTCGAGTTCACCTGTTACAAGGAGCACCGGGAAATCAAGAGTTTGCAGTTGCTCCCAGTATGAAGCCTGACTGCCGGTCCCCATACCAAGAAGGCTATTGGAAAGGCCGGCAGGGTCATTTGCCAACCGCTGCTCCCGAATGGCCGTCCTGGTTTTGGCCGACAACCGTTTTTGACTTTCAAACAGCGGGATGTTTTCCCATTGATCCACAAACGCTTCCATGCCATTTACAAGAATCCGTTCGGCAAGCTTTCCATCATTTCCCCTACGGATTTCCCGTTCCTCTTCTGTTAAAAGGCCTGGTGAAGCACTCTCAAGTATCAATGTATCAACATACTCAGGATACAAACAGGCAAATCCCAATCCGAGCCTTCCTCCCATCGAGTATCCAAGGATATGGGCCTTCGGGAAATGTAACACATCCAAAATATACTTGATATCCTCAGCCACTTTCTCCAGCTCATACCTTCGATGATCGGCTGGTGATGCAGACATGCCATGTCCGATGATGTCGACCATGATCAACGTATACCTGTCACTCAGTAGCGGGATGAGGAATTTCCATGTATCCCGATTTCCCGTAAATCCATGTAAAAGTACAAGAGGATCTCCATTTCCCGTTATTTCAACAGCATAATTGACATCCTTGCTGACAATATTCATGATATTTCCCTATCTAACACCATTTTTATTTCCTGGGAAACAAAGCTCCACAAATTTCGATGCTTTTGTAAATTGGACTCTCTTTCTGTCGGTACTTCGATGATTTTCAAACCTTGAATTTCGAATGACTCTGTAAATACCTTCTCGAACTCATCCCAATTTTGCACCTTGTTGTATTTACCGCCATAAAGCTGGGCAGTATGGGAAAAATCAAGCCCATGAGGCGTGCCGAATAGCGTTTCGAAATGTTCCCTCTCATTCGCCTGCGGCAAGAAGGAAAAAATGCCGCCGCCATCATTATTAACCAGCAATATCGTGATATTTTGTTTTTGAAGTTTTGCTGCAAGCAAGCCATTCATATCATGGAAAAAGCTTAAATCCCCGATTGCCAGCACTGTATTTTTCGATACTGTGCTTACGCCAAGTGCAGTGGAAACGACACCATCGATGCCATTAGCCCCGCGATTAGCAATGGTTTTGATTCCTTTTCCATTATTCAAAAAGAAAGTATCCAAATCACGTATAGGCATACTATTCCCGACAAACAATGTCGACTCCAATGGCATCATATCAGCAAGCAGGGCGAAAAGCTTGCCTTCGCTTAACTCCGCTTCATCCCTGACGGAGGCTAAGGCATCCTTCGTCGCTCCGTTGACGGTTTGCCATAAGCGAAGCCATTCATCATCAGGGGAAGAAGTAATGCTTTCAGCAATTCGCAGACAAAATTCTTTCTCTTCGCTGTAAATCATATTCGTTGCCAATCCGGCTGGTTCTCGCCAGCCTGCTCCGCCATCGACGACCAAGGTGATTGCCTGTTTTTGTTTTTTCATGAATAACAATAACGGTTTGGAAACAGGCATTGCCCCGAATCGCAAGATCACTTCCGGCCTGAAAGCCGCTTTTGCCGTTTCATCGCGCAGAAACGTATCGTACGCATCAATGATGACGGCTTTGTCATGACTTCCGCTCCTTAATTGTGAAAGGGGATCAGCCAGTACCGGAAAAGCAAGTTTTTCCGCTAATTTGACGATGGCTTCCTTCATCTCTGGATACGGTAACTCGCCACATATAATCATACCTTGCTTAGCTTTTGACAATGTAGTTGCAACAGCTTCTATTTGTGATGCTGACAATGACCGTTCTCCACTGTCAATCAACACTGCAGGCGTCCTATTATTTTGCCTGTACTCCTTTGCTTGGTCCAGGTCCGGAATCAATGGTTCCCGAAGCGGGAAATTCAAATGTACAGGCCCTGCCGGTTCAGCTGCAGCTGAAGCCACTGCCCTTGCACCGACCGTTCTGGCATAACGCATCATCCCATCCGTGCTTTCAGGAAGTGCCATTTCGACAAACCATTTTACATGTCTCCCGTAAAGATGTATCTGATCGATTGCCTGCGGTGCTCCGACATCACGTAATTCATGCGGGCGGTCAGCGGTAAGTACAATAAGCGGCACTCTTGAATAGAAAGCCTCGATGACGGCTGGGTAATAGTTTGCAGCGGCTGTACCGGACGTACAAAGAAGTCCGACAGGTTCTTTTAAGGCCTTAGCCAAACCAAGGGCAAAAAAAGCAGCCGAACGCTCATCCACATTAATATGAATTTCGATATCAGGATGTTCCACTAGCAACAAAGCTAGGGGCGTGGATCGTGAACCTGGGCTCACCACCACATGCTTCACCTCATTTTGTGCCAGCTCATCGACGAATGAAGCAGCATACGCTGTCAATGCATCTCGGTCATTCATTAAGGTTTCCTCCTAAAGCACTTAACATCGGATTGAATTTAATCCCCGTTTCCCGGAATTCACTTTCGGGAGTCGAATCTTCCACTACTCCGCATCCGGCAAAGAGCGATGCCTCGTTGTTCTGTATTAGGGCAGAACGTATCCCTACAGCGAATTCCCCGTTTCCATACGTATCCACCCAGCCTAAAGGACCCGCATAAAAGCCGCGTTCCAGACCTTCCATTTCCCGAATTCGGACAATAGCCTTTTCTTTTGGAAGTCCGCCCATAGCAGGTGTAGGATGGAGGTTCTCGACGAATTCAAAAATCGTGACACCTTCTTTGGATGTACCGCGAACCGGTGTGTACAAATGCTGGATATGACGGTTTTTCATAAGTGTCGGTCCGGCCGGGACCATCACCTTTTCACATACAGAATCAAAAGCATTGGATATCATCGACACGACATATTGATGCTCTTGTAAATTCTTTTGGTCATGAAGCAATTCTTCACCAAGACAAACATCTTCTTGCTCATCTTTACCTCGCCGCATCGATCCAGCAAGACAGGTAGAAAAAACTTCATTTCCCTGTTTCTTAATCAAACGTTCGGGAGTGGCACCGACAAAACAGTCACCACCAGCCTCCAAACTGAAAATATAACTCAATGGCTGCTCAGCAATCAATTGTTCAAGCACTTTCCCTGAATCGATGGAACGTTCAAAACCAAGTCGAAGCTCCCTTGCCAAAACGATCTTGTCGAGATCTGTCGTCTTGATTTCCTCAACAGCCTCTGCGACCGTCCGCTTCCATTTCTCAGGTTCGACTTCCCTCTGCATAACAAGGGAATTCGCACCCAATCCATTGCCATCCAAGCTTTCGAAAAGGAAAGCTTCCCGTTCATTTATCATATCTATGAAGAGTTTTTCTGAATCATCAGGCGAACAAAGTAAGTTTGTCGTTAAGTAAGCTTGTTTCCCCACTATTGACAGCATGAAGGCAGGTATATAAAACAGGTTGTCCCCGAACTGATTCCAAAGGAGCGTACTGTCAGTTTCATAATCAAAAGAAAAGCCCCCAAACAGTAAAGGACCTGTCGCTTCTACATCGGTCACTCCTGTTTTGACAGCATTATTCTGCAGTTTGATCCAGCTCTTTTCGACTTCTCTATAACGTTCGGCATTCGATGCCGCTTTGAGTTTCTTAACATTGCCTAAACCGGTGATGGTTATTTCCTTTGCAGGGTCCTCCCAGAAAAAGCGTTCACCCGCATACCGTTCTCTTCCAGCTTGATAAAATGAAAGGGGGTTGTTGCATTTAATCTTCTTAATATGACTGAATAGAACTTGATCATTCAAGTCCTTCGCCTTTTGTATAGCTGAAGCCAGTCCCTGAAACTGTTCAGTTTCCTCTGAGATAGCCAAAAAAATCCCCCCAAATGTACATTTTAAAAGCTATTTAACCTATTTAAAGATACACCTCCCTTGAACCTCATGTCAATAAAACGCCCCTTTACCGAACGATTCTCCCCTGCTTTTTTCCTTATTATATGAATCTTAGCGAATGTAGAGAAATACCCTTGATTTTGGAAATGAATCATCGTTGAATTCCAATTATCATCCTTACCCACTTTTCCTGCATTTATTAGGATAACCTTTTGTGCAACATTTCAATATTTGTTATAATTTCGAGAGAACCAATAATGATTTTGAGGAGAGAAATAATGCAAACAGAATACGACGGACTTCCCCTTAAACGGACCTGGAAGATTTGGTGGGAGTTAATTCGTCCACATACACTAACCGCAGCTTTTGTCCCAGTCTTACTTGGAACTGTGATTGCACTTTTGGAAGATGGAGTGAATTGGTTACTTTTCGCTGCCATGATGATTGCAAGTATCCTGATTCAAGCTGCAACCAATTTATTCAATGAATACTATGATTTCAAGAGAGGCTTGGATACGGAGGAATCCGTAGGCATCGGCGGCGGGATCGTCCGTCATGGGATGACCCCCAGACTAATCATGACCTTGGCCCTTGGCATGTATGCCATCGCCTTGATAATTGGAATCTATATCTGTGCCGCATCATCTTGGTGGCTTGCTGCAGTGGGACTGGTTTGCATGCTTGTAGGCTATCTTTATACAGGCGGTCCCCTGCCCATTTCATATACACCATTCGGGGAACTTTTTTCTGGATTGTTCATGGGCTTTTTGATAATCCTGATCGCCTTTTTCATTCAAACCGGTGATGTTTCTTCAACAGCCATCTTAATTGCCATCCCAAGTGGGATACTGGTCGGGCTGATCAACTTATCCAATAACCTCCGTGACCATGATGGTGATAAGGCACATGGCCGCAAAACGATGCCAGTAGTGATGGGCAGGAAAAACGCCCTGACATTCATGGCAATCATGTTCGCTTTCTCTTATCTATGGCTTGTTGGGCTAGTTCTTACCGGAAGCGTAACGGCGTGGATTCTCCTTGCCTTCCTTAGCATACCGAAGGCCATGGCCGCAATCAAAGGCTTCGTGGGTAAAACGCAGCCGATCACGATGGTGCCAGCAATGAAAGCCACGGCCCAAACGAACACATTCTTTGGCTTACTCATGGCCATTGGATTATTCATCAGCTATCTTATATAATCTCCGAGGACTGAGCTCATCCGCTCAGTCCTTTTTTCTATCTTCCGTTCCATATTGTTTTCCGATACTCCGATTCGGGTAATAGATAATACAACCATCTTACCAATATAAAAAGAGATTTGACTTTAGAAGGAGTGAATCGGATATGGTAACTAAACAACAAACACAAAAATTCAAAAAAGAACTGCTTCAGGAAAAAAATGAGCTATGTAATAGAATTCAAAATGATGAACAATCCGTTCTGGATAAAAGCCAGACGGAATCCGTAGGTGAATTATCATCCTATGATAATCATCCTGCTGACCTAGGAACCGAATTATTCGAGATGGAACGGAATCAAGCACTCGATGAGCATGCACAATCCGAAATGGAGAAAATCGATGAAGCTTTGAAAGCCATGGAAGAAGGATCGTATGGCCATTGTAAAACCTGCAATATGGAAATCCCCATCGAGAGGCTTGAAGCTATCCCAAGCACCCTCTACTGTGTCGAGCATGCCCCAGAACGGCCACCTTCACAAGACCGGCCAGCGGAAGAGGATATACTGATTCCATCCAAGGGTGACCATTTTGAAAACCGTCATGGAATCGAAATGGCGGATAAAGAAGATAGCTTTGGTGAAGTGGCCAAATTCGGTACATCAGAAACGCCATCTGATTATACCGGCGATCACGACAATTATAATGATCTTTATAAAAACGAGGTTGAAACGGGTGGATTTCCTGAAGACTATGAAGGATTTGCCGCAAATGATATCGAAGGTAAAACTAGAGTGGATATACCGAACAAAAAGCAAAAGGAATATGAAGATATCCTGGAAGAAGAAAATATAGAATCCAACCTTGGAGACATTCCCTATAAACAAAAAGATGGTTATATTAATGAAAAGAAATGAAAAATTAATGAAAAGAAATGAAAAAAAGAAGCATACATGAATGTATGCTTCCCTTTTTGTTATGACCCGTACGGGATTCGAACCCGTGTTACCGCCGTGAAAGGGCGGTGTCTTAACCGCTTGACCAACGGGCCAACTGGCGGAGAAGGAGGGATTTGAACCCTCGCGCCGCTCGCGCGACCTACACCCTTAGCAGGGGCGCCTCTTCAGCCTCTTGAGTACTTCCCCATGGCTCCGCAGGTAGGACTCGAACCTACGACCGTTCGGTTAACAGCCGAATGCTCTACCACTGAGCTACTGCGGAACAATATGAATATGGTGGGCCTAAATGGACTCGAACCATCGACCTCACGCTTATCAGGCGTGCGCTCTAACCAGCTGAGCTATAGGCCCATATTTGGAGCGGGTGAAGGGAATCGAACCCTCATCATCAGCTTGGAAGGCTGAGGTTTTACCACTAAACTACACCCGCGAAATGGGGCGACTGATGGGAATCGAACCCACGAATGCCTGAACCACAATCAGGTGCGTTAACCACTTCGCCACAATCGCCATAATTTTTTAAGATATGGTGGCTCAGGACGGAATCGAACCGCCGACACAAGGATTTTCAGTCCTTTGCTCTACCGACTGAGCTACTGAGCCACATATGTATTCATTTTAAAGAATGGCGGTCCCGACGGGAATCGAACCCGCGATCTCCTGCGTGACAGGCAGGCATGTTAACCGCTACACCACGGGACCTAATAATTGCGGGGACAGGATTTGAACCTGCGACCTTCGGGTTATGAGCCCGACGAGCTACCGGACTGCTCCACCCCGCGACGGTAATAATGAAACGATTTGCATCAAGTTTTCGTGTATATTGTTTCGTCCGCATCCTTTATGTAAGGTTGTTTTAAAACAACTTGCTGCTTTTAGAAAAAATGGAGGAGGTAGAGGGATTCGAACCCCCGCGGGATTTGACTCCCCTGTCGGTTTTCAAGACCGATCCCTTCAGCCGAACTTGGGTATACCTCCACGGCTTTAATAAAAATGAATATGGTGGACCTTGTAGGACTCGAACCTACGACCGGACGGTTATGAGCCGTCTGCTCTAACCAGCTGAGCTAAAGGTCCTTATATTTATTGGTAGCGGCGGAGGGGATCGAACCCCCGACCTCACGGGTATGAACCGTACGCTCTAGCCAGCTGAGCTACACCGCCAATATAATATAAGTATCTGATTGAAAAATGGTGGAGCCTAGCGGGATCGAACCGCTGACCTCCTGCGTGCAAGGCAGGCGCTCTCCCAGCTGAGCTAAGGCCCCATTCATTAAAAATCACGTGGTCGGGAAGACAGGATTCGAACCTGCGACCCCTTGGTCCCAAACCAAGTGCTCTACCAAGCTGAGCTACTTCCCGCAATAAAAACATGGTGCGCCCGGCGGGAGTCGAACCTACAACCTTCTGATTCGTAGTCAGATGCTCTATCCAATTGAGCTACGGGCGCATATTTATGATGGTGCCGAGGACCGGAATCGAACCGGTACGGTAGTCACCTACCGCAGGATTTTAAGTCCTGTGCGTCTGCCAGTTCCGCCACCCCGGCACATACGAAAAGTGGAGCGGAAGACGGGATTCGAACCCGCGACCCCAACCTTGGCAAGGTTGTATTCTACCACTGAACTACTTCCGCATGAAAGATGCGGGTGAAGGGACTTGAACCCCCACGCCTTGCGGCGCCAGATCCTAAGTCTGGTGCGTCTGCCAATTCCGCCACACCCGCATATAAATGGTGAGCCATGAAGGATTCGAACCTTCGACCCTCTGATTAAAAGTCAGATGCTCTACCAACTGAGCTAATGGCTCGTGCTTGTACTATCTTAAAATGGTGCCGGCAAGAGGACTTGAACCCCCAACCTACTGATTACAAGTCAGTTGCTCTACCAGTTGAGCTACACCGGCAGGTGTAAAATGGTGGAGGATGACGGGATCGAACCGCCGACCCTCTGCTTGTAAGGCAGATGCTCTCCCAGCTGAGCTAATCCTCCATATGAAACCTGCTTGGCGACGTCCTACTCTCACAGGGGGAAACCCCCAACTACCATCGGCGCTGAAGAGCTTAACTGCCGTGTTCGGAATGGGAACGGGTGTGACCTCTTCGCT
>NZ_JBIWEU010000013.1:0-120998 GCF_044762675.1 Peribacillus sp. NPDC096448
TTATACACAGCAGCTGCATGGGTACTAGACACTCCAAAATCGTTCATATAGTTTAGTACATCCATCTTAAAGCTAATATCATAATTTGTATAGGTGGACATCAGCCCTTCTATCCCATGTTCTTTATAATGTGCGACCCATTGCTTTAAAGGAGTCAAACTGATATTAAATTGATTGGCTACAGTTCTAAATGAGTCCATTCCTTCTAAATAAGCAAGGACAGCTTTTAATTTCAACTCTAATGAATATTTTGTCATAAAAAAAGCACCTCCAATTGTTAGATGGTGTCTAACAATTGGGGTGCAGTTCAAAAGGCGGTCCTTTAATCGATTTAACTCATAAAGGCCAAGACAGGCAACATGGCCATAGCTAATGTTGCAATTCCATATAACGCTAAATTCTCCATATTCACTTTTCTTTTCCACTTATTGCGCCATACTTTGTATCTGTCCATATCTTCGTTCCTCATAAAAAAACCTCCTTCATGATGAAAGTTCAACTTACTTCAACTGTCTTTGTTTGTTGGACATTTCCTTCATATACTCCAAGAAGGCAATTCTCTTTTCGTCTGGATAGGCTACAATGTCTGCAATGATTTCCTCTTCGAGAGGTTTCAGTAAACGGCCAACCGATTCAGTAAACAATATTTCTAACTCTCTCTTTGTTTCATTAGGATTTCTCACTTCCATCAATATCACCCTTCCAATTACTTACTGTTATCTATATAACCTTTATCCACTTCATTGAAACACAAAAAAAATCGACCGCCATAAAGGCAGCCGATAGTCATTAATTAAGTTATTTCGTTACCCCGACATTATGCCACTGATATTGGCGTGCTGCAAGGTAATCATAACCTGTAACGCGTTCATTCACTCCCGCCAATTGATAACGGAATAATGTCGGAATGACCGGAACCTCTTCATGGATCAATTCCTGCCACTCATTATACGTATCGATTCGATATTGATCATCGAAGGCTTCCTCTGAAATCCCTTTCGCAAGCAGCTCATCATTTTTTTCATTTACCCAGCGGGTATAGTTAAATTCTGCAGATCTGGACCATAATCCTGATGGATCCGGATCGGAAGCGACACCCCATGCAGCTGAATAAACATCAACTTCGTCATTATCCTTTTTCAGCAGGTCGTAGAATGAATTGAACTCATGAAGCTTACCATCCTGCAATTCGACGTCCAAACCAACTTGTTCCCATTGTTGGATATAATATCTTGCCAGAGGCTCAGAAACATCGGAACCGCTCATGGAAGCAAAGTTGATCTTGAACTCTTTTCCATCCGCATCTTCACGAATGCCATCATTATTCGTATCTACAAATCCTGCTTCATCCAAAAGTTTTTTAGCTTTTTCAGGATTATATTCATATGGTTTTAGGTCTTTATTGTTATATTTAAAGTTTGGTGTAATGACAGAGTTGGCAGGGTAACGAAGGCCCTTGAACATCTTTTTGCCAACTTCTTCATTATTGATGGCATATGCCATTGCCTGACGAAGCCGTTTATCACCGAATTTCGGATTTTCATCCATAATATTTTCTTCTTTTTCCTTATCATAATGACCGAAATTGAACCCAATATAGGAATAAGCCAATTCCACTTTCCCCAATAATTCGACATTTTCCAGTTCCTTGGCCTGTTCATATTGTTCAGGCAGGACCTCGGCTACATCGAGGTCACCATTTTCAAGTGACTTGACGACAACTGCCGGATTCACGACTTTCAATGTGACACTGTCCAATTTAGGTGCACCTCGATAATAATCTTTATTCGCTTCGAATTCGACCGCTTCCCCTTGAACGATTTTCTTCACTTTGAATGGTCCAAAACCAATCGGATTTTTACGTATTTTATCCGAAGATTCCAACTCTGCAATCGGAACATCTTTTAAGTATTCTTTATGAAGCGGGTATGACCATAATCCGGTCGTGACGGAAGGGTTCGCTTTTTTGAAAGTGAAAGTGATTTTCTTGCCATCGACTTTAATCCCTGAAATCTTATCCGATTTCCCTTCATGATACTCTTCCATACCCTCGATTAAAGCCATTTGTTCATCATAGCGGACACCTTTGTAATCCTTGTTTCCAATGACAAGATATGCATATTCCAAATCGGCACCAGTCACAGGCTTTCCATCATGCCAATTTACATTATCCTTAATCGTCAGCGTGACCGTTTTATGATCGTCTGAAATCTCATAGGAAGCGGCGCCTTCATTCGTATATACATAGTTTTCGTCTGTATCCAATAAATCTTCATCATCCAGGAATGTGGTGATTTGGTGATCCGGTTCGCCCTGATTGAAAACTTTGTTCAATATTCCTTCAAACGGTGTGTTGGATACCAAACCATATGTCAAATGGCCGCCTTCAATCGGCTCTCCTTGATTTGTCGTCTTTGTCGGGAATTTAGAGGTATCGACCTGTTCGACATCTTTCCCTTTTTTCTCTTTCGTTGAAGATTTCTCCGTATCATTCGAACATGCAGCAAGCAGTAGCGACGAAATGGCCAATGCACTTAATACCTTACTGTAGCTTTTGATTTTCATATCATACACTCCCCTTTTTTTATCCTCTTCTTTGTCTTGCATCGGCAGCGCGTTTTAACGCTTGACCAACGAAATTTATACTCAGCATCAACACTAAAATCATGAGTGATGCGGGTACCCATATCCACCACTTGTTTTCCAGAACATCTGGATTTCGAGCATAACTGATGAGCGTCCCTAAACTCGGGGTGCTCTCAGGAAGGCCGAACCCTAAGAAAGTCAAACTGGATTCTAAGCCAATATTGCCAGCAAGGTTCAAAATGAAGTTAACGATGATCAATGAACTGACATTGGGCAGAAGCTGAAACAGGATGATTTTCCAATGTGGCGTCCCGAGTGTCTGTGAGGCATGGATATAATCCAGCTCACGCTCTGACAATGCCTTTGAACGAATCAGCCGGGCCTTACCTGTCCATAAAAACATCGTCATGATTAAAATGAAAACATATACATTGAAAATCGGTACAATCGTGACTACAACGATGATGAACATCAATTGCGGGAGGGCAATCACGAAATCGATAATACGCATGATCACATTATCGGTCGCCCCGCCAAAGTAGCCGGCCAGAAGCCCTAACGATAAACCGATGATAGCCGTGAATAATGTTATGAATAAACTGATCGTGAATGAATTTCTGGTACCTATTATCAGTTGTCCGAATACATCCCGGCCACCATAATCGGTTCCAAGCCAATAGTCTGAAGATGGTTCCATATAAATGGAGAGAAAATCGACCTTGGCTATTTCCTTGGCGTCCATGAAAAGTGACGCACCGTAAACAAAAAGCAAAATGGCTGCTAATATGATCAATGAGCCCATGGCAAGCTTATCCTTTTTGATTTCCTGCCAGATAATTTTGATTCCTGAAGGGCTCACATCTTTCACTTGTATGTTCTTTCCGGTTTCTACTTTCATTTCCATACGACTCACCCCGCTCCTATTCTATCCGTATGCGCGGATCGACCGCACTAAGTATGATGTCCGAAAGAAGTGTGCCAAGCAGAGTGGCAAATCCCGTCATCATGACGATGGCCGTGACAACGCTGAAATCCCGCAGACTGACTGAACTAAGGAAAAGCTGCCCAAGTCCCGGATAACTGAAAATGGTCTCGATTATGACCGCGCCGCCGATCAATCCAGTAATTTCATAGCCTAAGAATGCCGCAATCGGTAAAAAGGAATTTCTCAGGATATGCCGTGAATATACCTTTGATTCAGGCACTCCCTTCGAACGCGCAGTCCTTACGAAATCCTTGATTTTATTATCGATGATTTCATTTCGCAAATATTGGATCGTACTTGTTGTTGCAATTAAAGCTGTACTTAAAGCTGGTAAAATCAAATGATTGATCTTGCTTACAACATAGGCGAATGTTCCTTCGTCCACCTTTGAATCGACACTGCCTCCAGACGGGAACCAATCCAAGGCAAATCCGAAAACGAATAACATGATTAAAGCAAAAATGAAAATCGGCGTGCCAAACCCTACATAGCTATAACCCGTAACGGTTTTATCCACCCAGGTATCGTTATACCTTCCGCTAAGTATGCCTAATGGAATCGCAAGCATATATGTAAAGATCAGCGTGACCAACGCTAGGAACACCGTGTTCCAAAGCCTGTCTTCAATCACATCCATAACGGGCGTCTTATGTGTATAGGAAACACCGAAATCACCCTGTACAGCATTGGATGCCCACCTTATATATTGTTGGTACCAAGGGTCATTCAAACCCAGTTCTTCCCGGATCCTATCAAGCTCTGCTGGATTGGCCCTAGGGTTGATTTCCTGGCCTGACAGTGCATCTCCCGGCATTGCTTTTGCCATCATGAAAACGATGATGCTCAATAAAAAGAGCTGCGGGATCATAACTAATAATCGTCTTAGGATAAACTTCCACATTCCTTCCACCTCCTTATTGTAATGCGACTCTATGTGTCGATGAGATCGGTTTCAAATCGTAAGCACGTCCATTCTCATCGAAATATTTTGAGTAGGTAGACTCATATTCCGAGGTGAGTTTTTTTCTAAGCTGCACTTTATCTTCACGAACTTCCGGCTCTAAATCGGGAATGGCGGCAATCAGGCGCTTCGTGTATATATGTTGGGGATTTTCATAGATTTCCTCGCTTTTTCCTTCCTCTACCAATCTACCGCGATACATGACGCCCATCCGGTCACACATATGCCGGATTACACCTAAATCATGCCCGACAAATAAATAAGTCAAATTGAACTCCTGTTGGAGATCCTGAAGGAAATTCAATACTTGTGCCTGAACGGAAACATCCAGTGCTGACACCGGTTCATCCGCAATGATCAGTTTAGGTTTCAATGTCAATGATCGGGCAATCCCAATTCGCTGGCGCTGCCCCCCAGAAAATTCATGAGGATACTTGTGAATCGATTCCGGACTCAGTCCGACTTTGTCCAAGAAGTCCTGGACGATTTTCTTTTCCTCTGAAGGTGATAACCGTTCGAAGTTCCTCAGCGGTTCGGCAATGATGTCCAGTACCCGCTTCTTGGGATTCAAGGATGAATACGGGTCTTGGAAAATCATTTGGATATCTTTTCTGAATGGTTTAATTTCTCTTCTACTTAATGATGCTAAATCCCTGCCTTCAAACAGGATTTGTCCGGATGTCACCTCATTCAGTTTGACCACCGCCTTGCCTGTCGTGGACTTGCCGCTTCCGGATTCCCCGACCAAACCATATGTTTCCCCTTGCTGCAGCTCAAAGGAAACACCGTCCACAGCCTTTACGTGATCAACCACCCTTCTGAAAAAACCGCCCCTTATTGGAAAATGCACTTTCAGATTATCTAATTTGAGTAATGTCATGGGCCGATGCATCTCCTTCATCTTGAAAATAAAATTCTTTATAGCAGGTACAGCGGACAAAATGATCGCTGCCCACTTCATGAAGTCGGGGTGTCTCTTCATGCGCATGCTTAGGTATCCAAGGAATCCTATCTTGGAATCGGCATCCGATCCGATCCATTTTCGCTATCGATGGAACGATTCCCTCGATGACATGCAAACGATTTTTCTCGTTGGCAGCCGAAGGAATCGAATTTAATAACGACCTCGTATATGGATGCAGCGGATTGTTGAATATCTCTTTAACACTTCCCGTTTCCACTACCTGACCTGCATACATGACTACGATCCTGTCAGCGACCTCTGCTACGACGCTCAGATCATGTGTGATTAAGATGATCCCCATTTTAGTCCTGCTTTGGATATCCTTCAGCAGATCAAGTATTTGCGCTTGAATCGTAACATCCAGTGCCGTCGTGGGTTCATCGGCGATGACCAGTGCAGGATTGCAAGCAATCGCGATCGAGATCATTGCCCTTTGCCGCATTCCGCCCGAGAGCTCATGCGGATATTGCTTGTACGTCCGTTCGGGATATGGAATTCCCACTTGTGTCAAAAGTTCGAGTGTCCTGTTCTTTTTTTCAGCACTGGAGAGTTCAGTGTGGTAATCAAGACTCTCCTCGATCTGTTTTCCTATGGTCATGAGCGGGTTCAAAGCCGTTAAAGGTTCCTGGAATATCATACCCAATTCCTTACCACGGATTTTATTCATTTGCACATCATTCAATTTTAGGAGATTTTGACCTTTATAATTGATGTTTCCTTCGGATTTCGTTCTTTGCTTATTATGTAATTGAATGATAGATAAGGCCAAGGCACTCTTTCCACAACCTGATTCTCCAACAACTGCTACAATTTCATTTTCATTCACCGTAAACGAAACATCATCCACCGCTGCATGATATTTGTTGCCGATTCGAAATGAGGTAGTTAGGTTCTCTATTTGTAAAATAGCTTTCTTCATCCTTGCTCCCCCTAAACTATTTTATCGGGAAAATAATTAATCTTCTGATAATTATTAAGAATTTTAATCATTTTTTTACAATTATACAATAGTTTTTTTAGAAAATAATCACATTTTTTTCATATTTTATAACTCTAGGAATAATTTTCTGCAATATAAAAACGTTTCCTTTATAACTGTTATACAGTAAAGTTTTGAAGTCCGATTAATTATATAAAACCAATAATTTTGAATTTATTATTTCGAGATAACTTTTTTAAAGTTCATACTCATTTATTGACCTTGTCGTTTTACGTACCGCAGAGTGTTTTCACTTGAATTATTTTAATATTTCAGAAAAATTAGTCTTTTTGTAAGAATATCATAAAATAGGTAATTATTTCATATATATTTCAATACTTTAAAAAAAACACTTAATTTTTCATTAATGGCAATGAAACCTTTTTAAAACAGATTCGTAGAAGACTGTAGAAAATAAATGATGAGGTGATTGAATGTATTCACAAACTGTACAAACATATTTGCCATCCGTCATGCGGACGTTCGCTTTATCACTTGCCGTTTCCGTTTTAGGGATGGCTCTCGGCACTCTTGTTCCGCCATCCTTGTTTCTTCCCTTGGCGATACTTGAGATCGCCATGTTGATTGGAGCATTCATATTACGGAGGAAAAAAGCGATAGGTTATACATTTTTGTATACTTTCACGTTGATTTCCGGAATTACGACCTATCCGATCATTGCACACTACCTAGCCGCTGCAGGGGCAAATGTGGTGATCCTGGCAGGTGTTACGACGACAGTCGTATTTGGAGGACTGGCGGTTTATGCCACAACCACCAAAAGGGACCTTTCATTCTTGGGGGGAATGTTATTTGCAGCCTTGCTAGCTTTAGTCGTCATTAGCATTTTCAACATTTTCTCTCCATTAAGCTCTACAGCCATGCTGGTCTTTTCATTTATAGGGATTTTAGTTTTCAGTGGTTATATTTTATATGATTTCAATCGAATGAAGCATTATGGGGTAACAGCCGAAGAAGTACCGCTCATGGCTTTGAATCTATATCTTGATTTCATTAACCTATTCATTAACATCTTGCGCTTCTTTGGTATTTTAGCAAGCGATGACTAAAATCGGATATGTTCAAACCTACAAGGTAACATAAAATAGACGCTTGGAATTTTCCAAGCGTCTTTTCACGTAATTTTCCCATTCGGATAGTTGAAGAACACAATTTTCCTAATAGCAATGGCGATTAATAAAAGACCAAATCACGATGAATTTGGTCTCGATCATCAATAAAACGGCTGAAGGGATGCCTATCTTATTTATATAATCCTGGATTTGATTGATCGGTCCATGGCAGTTTCACACCGAAAGTACTTGCAATGAACTGTGTATCTTCCCTTCTTTTTTTCCTTATTTGGGCCCGTTGTTTAGCTGATTCATTTAAATTCCTTTCCATTTCCGTTTCAGGAACCAAACGCGGAACAGGGATTGGTTTACCTTCTTCATTAATGGCAACAAATGTCAAGAAGGAAATCACGCATAAATTTCGGGCTCCAGTAACTAAATCCTCCGCAATCACCTTGACGATGATTTCCATTGATGTTCTGCCCGTATAAGTCACGAAGCTTTCAAGGCAAACTGCATTTCCTTCGTGAATAGGGTGCAGGAAATCGACAGAATCAGTTGATGCCGTAACGACGTTGCTTCGCGCATGACGCATGGCTGATATAGCCGCTACATCATCAATGTATGCCATTAATTTGCCTCCGAACATCGTACCAATATTATTTGTATCCGGCGGGAGGACAAGGCTTGTTTTTATGACCAATGAGTCCCGGCAATTTTTTGTTTCTTCCATGGTGACTGCACTCCTTTATGTCTGATTTCTCACTAGTCCACTTTATCGAATTCTTACCTGTAAAGCAATTCACATGCTTATTTTCCTGCTTTTAGTCAAAATTATGCGGCTTATAATGAAGCCAAACCACTTTCACTGCCCTTTTGGCTGCTTGCCTTGTTGCAGCTCACGCAGGCTTAGACCAAATGTCATTTGTAAATGTGGATAATCCTTGAACCCTGCCCAATCCCCTCCCCATTCGAAACCTAACCCTTTAGCGATGGTTACGACTTCCATCCAATCCGACTTTCCATTATCGTTGCCGTCATAACTCATATCCCAAATGGCCTCGCCTTGTTTGTTAAGGAGGGCAAAATCTATTGCCAAACCGAAATTATGCAGCGACTCGCCACCTCTTGCATTCGTTACGATGTTGCCCGAGTCTGATCTTCCCTTTTCATAGAGTTCATTTTGCTCGGCTAGAGACCGGAACCCTGCCGTAATGATAACCTGGATGCCTTTGTCATTGGCCAGTTGAATGAGCTCATCTTTTTTTTCGGCGACGATCGGATTAAGCTCGTCAGTCAGTTCGATTTCATCCAGGTCAGGCGGAAGCATATACTTGAACAAGAGCCACAGCAACAATCCGAAAAAGCCCAATACCAAACATGTCCTTACCCAAGTGGCTTTCACTAAAAAAATCCTTCCTTTACGAATATCTGTATGAAAATGAAAAACTCAACCAAAGACGGATGAGTTTTTCTTCTATAATAACTTTGCTTTCAGTTCTTCAATTTGCAATAAATGCCGGTTTTCATGTAGTCCCACGAACGGAATCCATTGCTTCAGGCTTAAATCCTTAAACAAAGGGTGTGGAAAAGACTTTTGTTCGAGATCAATTTCCTTTGCATGGTCAACGACCTGTACAAAAGCTTTTCGGGATTCGGACAACTTCTCCTTAACTTCACTCAAAGTCTGGTATGATTCTGACGGAATGACAAATGGCGGGGCCTGGACCTTCACTTCACGATTTAAAGTAAGCTCTATCGGTTTATCCACAGCAGGAATGCTTTCATCGCTCTTCAATTTATCGGAAATGCTCTTTGTTATGGCCCTCTCCATTAAATATAAATGATCCAAAACCTGGATGATGCTCCATCGTCCAGGTTTAGGCTGGGCGTTCAGCTGTTCATCCGATAGTCCGTTTACCGCATTTAAAAGTTCTTCCCTGATTTTTTCATTTTCATTCATTTTAGCATCTCCTCTTATCAGCCTCGCTAATCTCCTTTAATTATTCCATGTCCTATAGGAAAGTGTAAAATAATAATACTTTTTGACAAAACGAACCGATTAAAAGTTGTCTATTTTCTGAAAAGCTCTATGATATTCATAAAGGCAAAATTCATCAAGGACAGTCTAAATAGGAGTGGTCGCTATGAGTGGAGGACATATTCCATTCAGCCAACGGCGGCCTTGGATACAGAATCCGAACACTTGATCCAGCAAGCATTGTCACGTTTAATGAAAAACCGGACTTCAATAGTCATTGCACATTGTTTATCGACCATTCATGATGCCGATTAAATCATCGGCTGGAAAAAGGGCAGGTTCATGAAAAAGGAACACATGAACAGTTAATGCAAAACAGCGGCCGATTCAAGCAGCTCCATGACTTACAGTTCCCTTAACTAAAAGCGATATCAAATTCCTAGAAGACTTAGCAGGCAAAAATGCACAGAAAACCTTTCTGTGCATTTTTTGCTTTCATTTGAAATCATAACTTTCCAAAACCCGATTCGCAATGAGCTGATACCCTTTTTCATTCGGATGTAACTTATCACTGAAATACTTTGTTTTCTTTTCATCTTCAAAAAGATCATTTGTAGGAATGAATAACATCCTTTTATCTTTATCCGCTAATCCCTTTATTGACCGGTTATAATCGCGAATGTGCTTTTCAAGTTTTTGATTGTCTTTAATTGGGTTATATAGTCCTACTACCAGAATATCCGCTTTATCGTTTGCCTCCAGCAATGTTGATGTAATCTTTTTCAGATGGTTGATATACTCCCGTTTACCCTCATTGATTTTTCGGTCACTTATTTTCTCCAAGTCCCCGCCGTTACTATTGATCAAGTCATTCGTTCCAATAAAAACGATGAAAGTATCAGCTTCATCAAGTTTCGTTTTAATGCGGTAATCATCAAGCTGTTTCATCACCCCATCCGTTTCCTGGCCTTTTATACCGTAATTCCAAAAACTCACTTTTTGCTCCGATTGCGGATCATTCAATTCATCCTCAAGGCCTTCTATATATCCTTCCCCGTTTTTATCCCCTTTTCCATAGGTTAATGAATCTCCAAAAGCCATGACCCTTTGCACATCTTCCGACTCCGAGGCCTGGAATTCATATGCAGCAAAACATATAACCAGTACAATAATCAATAAACCTGCCAATTTTTTCATTTGGTTCTCCTCTTGTCTTTTTCTAGAAGTATTTAGTCTTTTACATACCCAAAAATCTGAAGTCTTAACATAAAAAAGAATTGTCAGATAAAGAGTAATGAGTGTATGATAATATAAAACTTTCAATGGATTGGGTGTCGTTCACCGTTCCTAAAACCAAAAACGGGATTACCCTTCATTCTGGAGATTGAATAAATGATAGTTAGGAGTTTAAATCATGGAAGAGAACATAGAGTTTAGAGAGGCAGAACTATCTGATCTACCCAGAATTGTTGAAATATATAATTCGACAATTGCTTCAAGAATGGTCACGGCAGATACGGAACCTGTATCCGTCCAATCGAGGGTTAAATGGTTTGAGGAACATCATTCAGAAAGTAGACCGCTATATATCATTACTATAGAAGGGAAAACTGCTGGATGGATGAGCTTTCAATCCTTCTATGGCCGACCGGCATATAAGTCCACTGCGGAAATCAGCATTTATATTGATGATTATTTCCGGGGAAAAGGAATCGGACAAATTTCGATTCGAAAGGCAATTGAATTGTGTCCAAAATTAGGTATTAAGACTTTATTGGGTTTCATTTTCGCCCACAATGCACCGAGCCTTAAGCTTTTTTCCAAATTTGGGTTTGAAGAATGGGCACATTTACCTCAAGTTGCCGAGCTGGATGGCATTGAGCGGGATTTGATCATTCTTGGTAAACGTGTCGATATTTAATATATAATTCTTTAGAGCTATTGCCTTGAGCAGTAGCTTTTTCAGATTAATACAGGTCGAATTGGCTAATTTAAAAATACCTATTTGCTTTTTGAAAGGAAAAATACTCAGAATCCCTTTTACTTGCTAATGCATTTAATAGCCTATCCAATTCTTGACTGGCTTGAACAGTTACGAGACTTGTTAAGCCGTAAGTCGCTCCCAACTTTATCATTTCCTGTCTCTTTTCTTCTACTTTTTCTACAGTTACCTTACGGCAAGGCATTATAGCCACCTCCCATTTATTCAATATTTTTACACTTTCATCATAATGAAACCACTAGTTAAAATCAACTATTTTCCAGAAATAAAATGTGTTATTTTATAGGTCAAATGTAACAAAACACCTATTCCACTCTTAAATTATGTATATTTTGTGTCGTTTTCTATTAAACGCAAAAAAAGCATCCACTAGTGTAGACTGCGAATGCTTACATCATATCCCTTATCCATGAACCAAAAATATAGTATATCGCTTACTATGTCATCCATTCAGAAGGTGACTCGTTATTGGGTCTATTTATAACAATCTTATATTCATCTTCAAGTACTTTTAATGGGGCATCATAAAGGTGCCTTTCATCAGAGGT
Organism: Peribacillus sp. NPDC096448; assembly: GCF_044762675.1. Taxonomy (NCBI): domain Bacteria; kingdom Bacillati; phylum Bacillota; class Bacilli; order Caryophanales; family Bacillaceae; genus Peribacillus; species Peribacillus sp. NPDC096448. Next base: position 12,080 of record NZ_JBIWEU010000013.1, read on the forward strand.
TTTGTATACTCCATTGGCCAATAGCTCTTCAATGAGCTTTGCCTTCCTCTGTTCAATCCTCTTAAATAATTCTGCCATGTAAATGGCTCCTTTCCTAGTCGTCCTTGAGCCTGCTTCTAGTTAGCTAAACTTTATCAACTTGTTTGATTTCACCAAATTATATATACCTTTTCTATTATGTCACTAAACGTTATTTCCCAAAAATAAAAGCCCCTTCCAATTTAAGAAGAGGCTGACAGTGTCCGTACGGCTCTTCTTATCTTCCAAGCATATGCTTGTTGGATTTAGCACAGTTCCCAAAATGGGTCCGCTGCCGAGGTTTCTTAGGGCCAAGTCCCTCCACCTCTCTGGATAAGAATTCGATATATAATGATGTAGAAATGATTCTATCCTAATAATCATCAAAAGTCAATTACCTGGTTCTCCCTTTTTTCCTGGAATAAAGGGATCCCTGTTTCAAATACGTGTTGCATTTTCTTGTCTTTCTGATATGATGTCAGTAATTACATACAATTCACACCACTAGGGGAGTCTTTTTTTAAGACTGAGATGGAATTAGTTCCGGACCCTTTGAACCTGAACCGGCTCATACCGGCGGAGGGAAGTGGATGATATCGTCCATTTACAGACTATATCCATCTACCCCGTTCCGTATTCAGGAACGGGGTTTTTTATTTAACAAAGGGATCCATTCTAAAGGAGGATGAACAATGGAGAATACAAAATTAGAAACATTCAGTGATAGACTGCATGCAAGGGCAAAAGAGATTTGGAAAAGGAACCATTCACATCCCTTTGTCCAGGCAATTGGAAACGGCACGCTTCCTGAAAAGAAATTTGCCTATTACCTGAAGCAGGACTATATCTATCTCATGGATTATTCCAAGCTCTTTGCTTTAGGTGTCATCAAAGCCCATAACATCGAAACCATGGCAAAGTTTGCGAATATTTTAAATGAAACCCTTCAAGTGGAAATGGATATCCATCGGCATTATGCTTCCGAATTCGGGATCAGTTCCAAGGAATTGGAAAATACAGAACCTACTCCAACCACTTTAGCCTATACAGGTTACATGCTAAATGCAGCTCAGCATGGGACTTTGGCAGACTTGATCGCCTGTCTCCTGCCCTGCGCTTGGGATTATTATGAAATCGGTTTGCTATTAAAAGAACAAAATGGAGCAGCTTTGGAAAACAACCGCTACGCAGATTGGATAAGGTCCTATTCGTCTCCTGAATTCGGGGAAGCACATAAGTGGCTGATCGCTTTGTTGGAAGAATTGACGGAAGGCATGCCTGAAAAGGAACTTCTTAGATTAGAAAAGCACTTTTTGGTTACTTCCCGATATGAATATTTATTCTGGGATATGGTTCAAAATGAGCAGGATTGGCCGCTGTAGGTGGATGACATGATGAATCCTATCAAGAAACTGACGTTGACTGCCATGATCACGGCTTTAACGACGCTGACCAGTTCATTTATTTTCATACCTGCAGGATTTGCAAAAATCTTTCCTATTCAGCATCTGGCAAATGTCCTGACGGCTGTTCTATTGGGGCCTGCCTATGCTGTAACACAAGCTTTTTTAGTTTCCATCATTAGAAACATGTCTGGTACCGGTTCAATTTTCGCCTTTCCCGGAAGCATGATCGGTGCACTTTTGGCTGCCATCCTTTACCGAAAAACACAAAGCTTAAAATTCGCCTGTTTAGGGGAAGTGATCGGGACCGGCATTCTCGGTTCCCTAGCCTGTTATCCACTTGCAACCCTCCTATTGGGAGAAAAAGCTGCTCTTTTTGGTTTTTTACCGGCTTTTATGTTCAGTTCATTCGCAGGTGCGATTTTAGCTTTCATATTACTTAAAATACTGATAAAAAATAATTATATGAAGGGGTTTTTTTATGAAAACAGCATTAACGATCGCCGGCTCTGATTCAGGGGGCGGTGCTGGAATACAAGCGGATTTAAAAACATTTTCTGCACACGGTGTATTTGGAATGTCCGCCATCACAGCCGTAACCGCACAAAACACAATGGAAGTCCGTTCAGTACAGCCAATTGAAACAGCTATCGTATCGGATCAAATTGCAGCTATATTTGAAGATATTCGTGTCGATGCAGTAAAAATAGGCATGCTTGGATCAAAAGAAATCGTGGAAACGGTAGCTGCGTCCCTTAAAGCCTTCATGCCTGCCATCGTTATCCTTGACCCTGTCATGATTTCCAAAAGCGGCCACCATTTGCTCGACGAAAAGGCTGTCTCTGCCTTAAAAATGGAGTTGCTTCCGCTTGCAACACTTGTTACTCCAAATGTACCGGAAGCGGAAGTACTTACTGGCTTCTCGATTCGGACGAAACAAGATTTCTACAGGGCATGCATTTCAATACAAGAAATGGGTCCCAAAGCCGTTTTACTTAAAGGGGGCCATTCAGCAGGAAATCCAAATGATCTTTTTTATGATGGGACTGACTTCCACTGGATCAAGGGAGAGCGCATTCATACAAAAAACACTCATGGTACGGGCTGTACCCTATCTTCCGCCATTACATCAAACCTGGCAAACGGACTGCCATTGCAAGTGTCGATCGAACAAGCCAAGACCTATATATCCGAAGCAATACGCAATAGCTTTTCAATCGGTAAAGGTCATGGACCAGTCCACCATTTTCATTCATATTCAAAAAAAGAACGGAGTGACTTGTTATGAAGGTTTCTTCAGCCGATTTATTTATGAAGGTAAGAGAAAGAAAACCACTCGTTCACCAAATCACCAACTTTGTTACGGTCAACGACTGTGCAAATGCCACCCTTGCCATCGGTGGTTCACCAGTAATGACATCGAGCCCAAGAGAAGTGGCGGATATGGTCAAATTAGCAGATGCATTGGTCCTGAATTTCGGTACGATCGATGATAAAGCTTTGGAAGCAATGGAGATCGCCGGTAAAACGGCAAATGCCCTGGATATCCCGGTCATTTTGGACCCGGTTGGAGTTGGTGCCACCTCCTATCGTACAGAGCAAGTCAAAGAGCTCCTAAGTAAGGTCACTTTCCAAATCATTCGCGGAAATGCGAGTGAAATCCTTTCATTGATGGGTGGGGATACCGTTACACGCGGGGTGGATTCGGGAGAACTTTCGATTAGCAATGCAGAGCTGGCCGCACGAGCGGCAAATGAATTGAATAGCATCATCGTGGTCAGCGGAGCTAAGGATGCGGTCAGCGATGGAAAACATACGTCCATCATCGATAACGGGAACCTCCTTTTAACTAATGTTACAGGCACCGGGTGCATGTCCACAGCTCTTATCGGCACTTTTTCCGGTGTCACCGATGATTTCTATTCTGCAGCAATTGCCGGTATCTCAACCATGAGCATTTCAGGGGAACTAGCAGCCGCAAACCTTCAAAAGGATGAAGGAATTGGTACTTTTCGTGTGCGATTAATCGATGCGATATCAAGAATGGATAAGGAAATCTGGATGAACGAGGTGAAATTAAATGAAGAAGTCCCAAATTGATTTAAGCCTGTATTTAGTTACGGAAGAGTCCATAGCAATAGAAGAATTGACCAAAATCATTGCAGAATCCGTTTCAGGAGGAGTCTCGATCGTACAACTTAGAGAGAAAAACAATTCCTCCCTCTCCTTTTATAAAAAAGCATCTGCATTAAAACAGTTATTGAATGAGCTGTCCATTCCCCTTATCATCAATGACCGGGTGGATATAGCACTTGCGGTTGGAGCGGACGGAATTCATATTGGGCAAGATGACCTTCCACTGCCTGTCGTCAAAAAAATGGTTCCTGAAGATATGATTGTCGGTGTATCTGTCTCCACTCTTGAAGAAGCTCTCGAAGCCGAACGAAATGGAGCGGACTATATCGGAGTCGGTTCCGTTTTCCCTACCAAGACCAAACAAGATGCAACCCTAATGGCCCTTGAGGATTTGGGGGAAATTTGCCGTAGCGTATCCATTCCCGCAGTAGCCATCGGTGGTATCTCTGCCGATAACATTTCCTCTCTTTCTGATAGCGGGCTATCCGGTGCCGCAGTCGTATCGGCCATCATGAATGCAGATGATCCGAAGACTGCCTCCGAATCCCTTTTAAAAATAATTAAGGACTTTAATTAAACAAAGGGAGGAGACTGTATGCAGTCCCCTCCTTTTGTTTATGTCAAAACGGTATTCTTTGTTTCCTTTCCAAAAGCTACGGCAACTGCACCCACTAGAATAGCAATTGTAAATAGGGTGAAAATCGATGAAATCGGGGTGTCTGCGGCAACTAAATACCCTACAAGCAACGGTCCCAGGACACCACCAATCCTTCCGACCCCTGCAGCTAACCCAGCACCCGTACCGCGAACTGATGTTGGATACTGCTCAGGTGTATACGCATAAAGTGCACCCCATGCCCCTAGGTTGAAGAAAGATAGGAACATCCCGGAAACTATCAGCAGTGCCAGCCCCTCTGCCGATCCAAAGAAAAAGGCACTGACTGCCGTTCCAATTAAGTACGTGATCAAAACGAATTTACGTCCCATCTTCTCTATCAGCCATGCAGCTGAAAAATAGCCCGGAAGCTGTGCAAGCGTCATGATCAAAACATATTCAAAACTTTGAATCATGCTGAAGCCTTTTAGGACCATCACACTTGGCAGCCATAAAAACATCCCATAATAGGAAAAGACCACGCAAAACCATAGAATCCACAATACAAGGGTCTGACGGGAGTATTCCTTTTTCCAGACGCTTTTCATATTGCTTAATACAGATGGTCTCTGCTTTTTTTCAAGTTCCGTATACTTCGGTGAATCCGGCAGTTTCAAGCGCAGATACAGAGCATATAAAGCTGGAACTGCGCTCAATAACAATGCAACCCGCCAACCATAAGCCGGTATAATGAAATAGGATATGAGTGCTGCCAAAATCCAGCCAACCGCCCAAAAGCTTTCAAGAAGTACGACGACCCTTCCCCTTTTACTCGCTTCAACACTTTCAGAGACCAATGTCGAGGCAACCGGGAGTTCTCCCCCAAGTCCCATTCCAATCAAAAACCGCAATATCAAGAACAAGCTGAGTGTACTGACTGCTGCAGACAGGCCACTTGCGATCGAAAACAATAATAATGTAATGATGAAGACATTCTTTCGTCCGACCCTGTCGGCCATCGCACCAAAGAATACGGCGCCAACAGCCATTCCTATGGAGTTTATGCTCCCGATCCAGCCAACCTGCTCACTGGTTAAGTTCCAATCCTGTTTTAATGCAACAATGATGAAAGAAAGCATACCGACATCAAGTGCATCGAACATCCAGCCAAGACCCGCAACACCAAGTAACTTACGCTGTGATATCATTTTCGCATCATTTCCCATATATTCCTCCTGAAGAACTTCAGACCTTCTTGTTATTTTACCCTTATTCATTTTAACTATTAACTTTCATTTTCGCTATAGTAATTACACATGTCATGACAAAAAAATACTTCATTTTTAAAATGATGAAGAAATCTTGGATATTCTGTCGAATGTTATAGATTGAATATTCCCTTTTTTTCATTTATCATAAAAATTGGCAATCATAGCGTTAACAATAAGTCATCATGTTTTGCCCAAGATAATCATTTAATTCAGGAGGGTAATTAATGACAAATCTAACGTTAGAAGTAAGTGGAAAGCTGCAAAAATTTTTAACAGGACCAAAAAAGCTCTATATTAATGGTCAGTTTGTAGAAAGTGCTTCAAAAAAAACCTTCTCCACTCCTAATCCTGCTACAGGACAAAAACTTGCCGATGTTTATGAAGCTGATAAAGAAGATATCGACTTAGCGGTCAAAGCTGCACGCAAAGCATTCGATGAAGGTCCTTGGTCAAGAATGAGCGCAGCTGCACGCAGTAGACTTATGTATAAACTAGCCGATTTAATGGAAGAAAATAAAACAGAACTTGCTCAATTGGAAACGTTGGATAATGGTAAACCAATCAGTGAAACTACCAATGCCGATATTCCTTTAGCAATAGAACATATGAGATATTTTGCTGGCTGGTCCACCAAGATTGTCGGACAGACCATCCCGGTAAGCGGAAATTATTTTAACTACACAAAACACGAGGCTGTCGGTGTTGTCGGCCAAATCATCCCATGGAACTTTCCGCTTCTTATGGCGATGTGGAAACTGGGAGCGGCACTTGCTACAGGTTGTACGGTCATACTAAAGCCTGCTGAGCAAACACCGCTTTCCGCTCTTTACCTGGCAGAATTATTGGCTGAAGCCGGTTTCCCTGATGGGGTCGTCAATATCGTTCCCGGTTTTGGTGAAACCGCTGGACAAGCGCTTGTCGACCATCCGCAAGTAAATAAAATTGCATTTACCGGTTCGACCGAAGTTGGAAAATTGATCATGCGCTCCGCTTCATATTCATTGAAACGGGTCACATTGGAACTTGGTGGGAAATCGCCAAATATCATCCTGCCTGATGCTGATTTCTCAAAAGCCATCCCTGGAGCTTTGAATGGGGTTATGTTTAACCAAGGTCAGGTATGCTGTGCCGGTTCAAGGGTTTATATTCAAAAGAAACATTATGACAATGTTGTTGCCGATATGGCCAGCCATGCAAAAAACATCAAACAAGGGATTGGCCTAGATCCAAGTACACAAATTGGACCGCTTGTTTCCGAGGAGCAGCAAAATAGGGTAATGGGCTATATTGAAAAAGGGAAAAACGAGGGTGCGGAAGTTCTTGTCGGCGGAAATAAACCGGGTGAACAAGGCTACTTTGTTTCTCCTACTATATTCGCCGGTGTTGAAGAGGATATGACGATCGCCAAAGAAGAAATTTTCGGACCGGTCATAGCGGCAATGCCATTCGAGGATTTAGATGATGTCATTAACCGTGCAAATGCCAGTGAATATGGTTTGGCTGCCGGCTTATGGACAAGCGACATAGCCAATGCCCATTATGTTGCAGGGAAACTCCGTGCCGGTACAGTCTGGGTGAACTGTTATAACGCTTTCGACGCAGCTTCCCCGTTCGGCGGCTACAAACAATCCGGAATCGGACGTGAAATGGGATCTTATGCACTGGACAACTATTCTGAAGTGAAAAGCGTCTGGATTAATTTAGGTAAGTGATTTACTCTATTAAGGAAGAGGGTCTCAAAGAGGCCCTCTTTCTTTCAGTCCATTGATTCAGTGTACTAATCATTAAATTATTCAACTATTCAAACCTTTTCAATAGTCTTTCCTTCTTTAGTTTTGGTAAAATGCAAGATAGACAAAATCGCTGCTGGAGCTTGAGGACTTATTTGTGCCACGAGATTGCAGGTGCTGATGCAAAACCGATTTGAATTGAATTCAGCTCCTTGCCGGTTATCATGACCTCCATCGTATACGATTAGTTTTCATAATCGGTGTAAAAAGTTTCTTTTTTATATGACAATAAGTACAATTATAAATGTAGAAAATGGAAAAGGAGTTTTAAAATGATGAGTGATTTTCAAACGAATTTAGAAAAATATGCAGAACTTGCCGTTAAAGTCGGCGTAAACATCCAACAAGATCAAACCCTTGTCGTAAACTCAACATTAGAAGGCGCTGACCTTGTGCGTCTCATTGTAAAAAAGGCATATGAGAACGGTGCGCGCAATGTCATCGTCAATTGGAATGACGATATCGTTTCACGTACCAAATATGAACTGGCTCCGGATGAGGTGTTCCACGAGTATCCAAAATGGCGCGCAGAAGAAACGATCGAACTTGCAGAAAACGGAGCTGCCTATCTATCCGTCATCTCCTCCAGCCCTGACTTATTGAAAGGTGTAAATCCTGAAAGGATTGCCAACTTCCAAAAAGCATCAGGGACTGCTCTGAAGAAGTGGCGTCAGTATATGCAATCCGATAAAGTGAGCTGGTCCATCGTTGCCGTCCCTTCAAAGGCTTGGGCTGATAAAGTATTCCCAGAAGAGGCAGAAGGAAAACGAGTTGATTTGCTATGGGAAGCCATTTTCAAGGCAGTTCGTGTTGATGTGAAGGATCCTGTGGAAGCCTGGAAAAAACACGATGATACCCTGCATGAAAAGGTTGATTATTTAAATGATAAGCATTACCAAAAATTGCATTACACGGCTCCTGGAACCGACCTGACAATCGAGTTACCCGACAAACACCGTTGGGTCGGAGCAGGAAGCGTTAACGTACAGGGTCATGAATTCATGGCTAACATGCCCACTGAAGAAGTGTTTACAGTTCCATTGAAAACAGGCGTTAACGGTACGGTATCCAGTACGAAACCACTTAGTTACGGCGGCAACATCATCAATAATTTTTCCGTGACCTTCAAAGAAGGACGGATCATTGAGGTAAAAGCTGAAGAAGGGGAAGAAATCCTAAAGCAATTGGTTGAAACGGATGAAGGTTCACACTATCTTGGCGAAGTGGCACTTGTTCCATTCAACTCACCGATTTCCCAATCGAATGTTTTATTCTTCAATACATTATTCGATGAAAATGCATCAAACCACCTTGCTATCGGCAGCTCCTATGCTTTCTGCATTGAAGGCGGAAAAAATATGAGTCCAGAAGAGCTTGCAGAAAATGGATTGAATGATAGCCTTACACATGTCGATTTCATGATTGGATCGGAAAAAATGAACATCGACGGCATCAAACAGGACGGCACTTCAGAACCTGTCTTCCGTAATGGGGATTGGGCGTTTTAATTAAAGCGTTGATATAGAGGGGTTTTGAAGGTCTAATACCTTGAGTGGTCACAGAATTGGTCACATTTCTTTAACTTTAAACAAATTATCTAACTCATCTGCCACGTGTTTCTGCATACTAGGAAGCACGTGGCTATACTTGTCTAGCGTAATTTGAATGGATGTATGTCCCACCCTCTCTGAAATGACCTTTACATTGACATTTTGTTTGATTAGGATGGTGACATGTGTATGTCTTAAATCATGAAAACGGATTGTAGGTAACCCTAGTTTTATCGCTTGGGCTTTAAGTCGTTTGGAAAGCGTTGCAGAATCGAGCGGATTACCGTAGCGTGTACAAACAACTAAATCATAATCGTTGAAGTTTGGACCTTGCTTCAACTTATGTCCGATAACAACGATTCTCTCCTTTTTCAGTTGTTCTATCAACACGTCAGGGATATGAATCGAACGGACACCAGCACTCGTTTTAGCCCCAACTTTGAACTGCTTCGCGTTTATATCATAGATTTGTCTGATATAAATGATTTTTTGTTCAAAATCAATATCCTTCCAACGCAATCCAGTTATTTCACCTTTTCTCATACCAGTTAATAGAGCAATTAAAAAGACCGTATAAAACCGATGCTTCTTTGAGTGCTGTATGAAGTATTCCACCTGTTCAGTATCCCAAGCAGTCATTTCAAGATTATTTCTCTTTGGCAACGTCACATTTAAAACTGGATTTTCATTTACTAGCTTTAAACTAACAGCCTTTCTAAAAACAACCTTCAACATATCAATAATTTTCTTAATCGTATTAGGACTTAAAGCAGTTTCTTCTACCAAATCATAAATAAATCTTTGGACAATCAAAGGTTCAATTTTTTGTAGTCTAAAATGACCTAGCCTTGGATTGATATGGCACTTATTAAAGCTAATGTAGTTTTGATAGGTACTCACCGCAACATTCAATTTCATTTCCTTTAACCAGTCTTGAATAAAATCACCTAGCGTAATTTTATCTGGTTCAACATAGTTACCCAGTCTAACATCATTTAGAAACTCACTAAGAGCATGCTCCGCTTCCTTCTTAGTATTGAAACCCCTCTTCTTTTTTTGTGTTCGTTTCCCTGTTAATGGGTCAATACCCATATCGATTACATAAAAATACTTGCCTGATTTTTTGTCTTTCTTGATACTACCTTTCACTGTTAAAAAACCTCCTAGATTTCCTAACAGTCAATATAGTTCCCCTTAGTTGTATTTTACATAATCCTATAATAATTTAATAGAATTTCAATCCATACTCAAAAGAATTTGATTAACACCCACCTCTCAATAGCCTTACATGTCTGAAGAAGGTGAACTGAAAATTCATCAAGCCTCCTCGCTACTTTGAAGGTTTCTTAAAGTTCGTCGAATACGGTGAGTCAATGCTTGAACTTGTGATAACACAGGTCATGTCAAAAAGAGCTTGAACAGTTTTGCCCAAGCGATGGGAGGTGTAGGCAGAAAGTCCAAAACGTGAAATGCCGGAACGTCTTGATTCAAATCAAGTCATAGAAGCTGCCGCACAAATTATTGAGCATACACCAGAAATTGATTTACGGATGAAACTCGACCATATTTCTGTGAGTACTCTGCTTTCTGATTTTAGTAAAGCGGTGCATATTACCAAAGTAAATAATCGGTATGTAACAGTGATTGAATCTGATTCCATATTATTTGAAAGAGGTTTTTCGTCGATCGAGTTTTTGAAGCCTGATTAATTGGTTGTGATTGTGTAGAAAGAGTAATATTCTAACACATAAATTAATCAAAATGGCATCAAACATTGAAGTATCTGGAAGTTCTTTTGATACAATAGAAGAAAAAGTATTATGGAGGTTTTTTCTTTGGATTACAATAGATTAATGAGAGATACACCCAAAAATCATTCTACTCTTGATGAGATTACCTTTAAGGAACTGGTGAAGTTAGACATTCAAAATAGATTAACAGAGGTAGAGGCACGTCCCTTACGAAAAGATTTGACAGCCGTTAAGAAATGGCTACAGGAACTTAGGCAGTTAAATGCTGATATGTCCACTCAGTTCAGTCAAAGAAAGAGCAACGACACGGAATATAAAAAAGAGTTAAAGCTTCGTTATAGTGGAAAAGAACTTGCGGACAGATGGTCTATAAGGAGGAATGAGACGGCACAATGGAAGCGAAAAGCAGTAAGGTTTAGAGAAAACCTTCACCTTCGATATACCGAGGCAAAAGAACTCTACAGTAAAATGAGTCAGCCACAACCTAAGAAGAAGTCAGAAAGAGATCTTGAGCAGGTAAAAATAAAAAAGTCTCTTTTTGAAATTGCTGAACTATTGAGGCATGAACAATCTGCTGAAGAACTTGAAGCAAACCGAAAGTACATCCTTTCCCTAATTGAGCGGACTGTCGGTGAAACCATAAAAGAAATGTTCAATAATCAAGACTTGATGGAAAGACGTGAAAAAGTAGAAAAAAATAAATTTTAAGAAAGAAGCCGATTCAATTCAGTTCGATAAAGGTGCTTCTCTGCTTGAATTTCATAGACCTTTGATGGAGATTGTGGAGCGAATTAGTAAGAAAGGTTTGAGAAAATTGAGGGAATTGCTATTTTTTAACAAGCTTGAAATTTTGTTATCACTGCCTTTTCAAGCATTTTTGTGACCACGTAATTAGGTGTAAATAGTGTGTATGTGCCTAAAAATGTAACCAGCGTTGTTAGCACAAAATATTAAGGTCTAATGACTTGTATTTTAAGGTTTCCACCAAATTATCTTTTCAAACACTATTCTTTTTTCTTACAAAAAAAGAATGCTTTTTCTGAGCATTCTTTTTTATAATATCCAAATTTCTCATCGAAACTAAAGCTTTTTCTCCCAAAAATTTTAACTATCACAACCAATTCCATCTCCATCACGGTCAAGGTGTTTTGCGTATCCTGGTTCGCCTCTATGAACTGGTGCAGCACCAGCTGCACGGGCATCAGTACAGTTTTTAAAATATACATTAGTCTGTTGTTGTTGTTCTTGTTGTTGTTGTTCTTGTTGTTGTTGTTCTTGTTGTTGTTGTTGTTCTTCTTCTGCTAGACGTTTTTCTTCTACTAAACGAGCTTCCTCTTCTTTTTTACGTTGTTCTGCTAAACGTTTCTCTTCTTGTTTACGAGCTTCTTCTTGCTTTTCTTTCTCCTCTGCTAAACGTTTCTCTTCCTGTTTACGAGCTTCTTCTTGCTTTTCTTTTTCCTCTGCTAGACGTTTTTCCTTTTCAACCTTTTCCTCTTTTGAATCAGATACTTCAGTAGCTGGTTTAATAGAGTCAGATTCTTTAGGTTCTTCTCCAAAAGCTATTGCAATAATGATTAGCAAAGTGAACAAATAAACAAGTGATGCAATAGTCTTTTTCCACCACTTTCCACTTCGAAAGCCAAGTATTTTTTGATGCCATTTCCTTTTTTTGAATTTAAAAGGGATATTAACTTTTGATAATATATTGGCAAAAGATTTGCCCGAACTATTTAGTACTAGTTTTCCTTCATCGTTGTTTATTACTGTTTTAATTGCAAAGTGGTCAATAACTGCATTAGTAAAGAATGTATAAGACCATTTGTTAATTTGTTCTGCTCTTCTTTCCTTATTGTCGTATTGATATAGTAGTACATTATTATCTACTACAATAAAGTTTCCTTTTTTCTGTTTATCTTGATAGAAGCCCTCAACAATTAATTCAGCATTTTTATGCTTTTCTCGCAATAATCTCTCGCCATTTTTTATAAATCCCATATCGTCCCGCTTCATAAGAAATGAAGTAATTTTAACTTCACGGGTACGTAAGTCTTCTAATCTCTCCGCATGTAGAAAATAGTCAAAATCATGAGTAACAGTTGTAAGAATATCTTGAGATTGATTAGCAATCATATGTTCAAGAATTTCAATAAATTCTTGGCTATCATCATTTTTTTTAATATCATCGAAAGTTCGTTTTGAGCGGCCTATTTTAAGTGTTAGCTGCCATTCATTTTTGTCTTTTCCATCTATTCTTACATCAATATCACTAATCTGTGAATATTTATATGTCATGTTTTCACGTTTAGAAATAAATAAAACGGATTCAGTTGTTAGTGCAAAGACACCATCTAATTCACGTCCACTTTTTTTGTCACATTCAGCCTCTATAACTTTTAGAATTTTTTCATTAGAAGTTAAAAGCGTATTTTGTGCTTGCAGTAATAATTTTTCATACTTTGTCTTTAATGATTTTTGACCCATTGTAGGTCGCTTGCCAATCCAATTCTGCATAATGTCCCCCCAGGTATCTAAATGTCCTAGTCTATTATAAACAATTTTGAGTACTTATGGGTTCATTTGTAATATTTATAGTAGAAATCTCATATTCTTTTGCAATTTCACAATCCCCTCGACTAACACAAATCACTTTAATGTTCTTCTAATAAAATCGATATTTTAATAAGATATATAACACCAAAAACAGTGAGCCTTTTAATTGCTCACTGTCCTAGCAGGTTTATTACTTACTTTATATTTATAAAACAGCTATCTCTTTCAGAACGTGGATATATCAGTGTTTACAGCCGTTTTTGATGGTTATGAATTGCAAGCATGGTTGTTAATTGCAAGCGAACTCGATTGTTAATGTCGTTAACAGAATTACACCCAAAGTAACATACACATTCAAGATATCTTATTAGCAATGGCTATATTATTACTAACCACACTAACTAGCTACCCGCTATTACAAAAGTAATTCCATTCAATTTTAAAATAAATAACACCCACAATTGTGAGTGTTTAGCGCCACATTACCCCTTGCTTGTATATATCCTGATGTTTTTTATCTAATTCATAATATTTATTTATTAATCCTTCTATTTCACTTTTAGTATATTCAAATAAATCTGGTGATACTTCAATTCTTTTTAGAGAAATCTCAATCTCTCCTAGTGCAATCTGCATTTCTTCTCTATCTTCTGATACTCTATCCTTAGGATGAATCTTACTTACTGATTCTATTGTACTCTCTACAGAATTAAATTTAATTTCAATATCTCTCCTTGAATTTATTGTTCTCCATATTCTATCCCGTTCATGTTGGTTGAAATATTTTGTTGCATATTTGTACTTTATCATTTTAACTCCCCTCTGCCTAATTAACTTCGACAGATAATTCGGAATCCCTTGTTAGTATTCTTAGAAACAATTATTCATTCAATAAATCATGCTTATCAAGTTCGTATATGTTATATAAAATAGTATCAATTATTTCTATAGTCTGTTGTAATGTTTCAATACTTGGTTCGACAATATCATGAACAGCACTATTACCTATATTTTTAATTTTTTGTAATAATAAAGCGTGAGTAAAAATTATATGTCCATTTTCATATAAACCAAATATTCTACCCGCAAGGTTCTCAGTATAAATTTCTTTATTTTTCTCATTTAACTTTTTAGAACCTTCTTTATCATAGATATGCCCCTTTTTAATATTTAACTCGTTACAAATTCCTTCAATTATTGTTCGTAGTCCTGCAGCACATAGAATATTTTGTTGTGAGTTATATGCGTTAATTGTTTGATTATATAGGTTATTTAGATTCTGTGGAACATGCCGAAATGATTTCGGTGGCATAAAGTACAACAACTCGAATTTCCTTTTCCATCTTTCTTCGTCGGTTTCTTCCTTAGGTTCTTCGGGATAAACCGTAAAAATATCTTTCCATTCTCTCTCACCTTTTATATATTCCCAAGTATCTTCATCACCATATTGACGAACAAATGATTTATTATCACAACCTGCACATTGGGCAACATGATAGTTATCATGCCAGTGGAAATCAGAATCTATATCTGAATGTTCTTTGTAACTCGTTATTATTAAATGTTTGGTTTTTCCTTTGCATCTACTACAATAAACTCTTTCTTTTAATTCTTCCATTAGCTATTCACCCCTAAAATATTATAAAGGTAAAGTCCTACATTGTGTAAAATTTGTTATATAAACTCTTTTACTTAAGGAGATATTCGTATGGATGGGATCGTAAAAAATCGTGGTGCGGATTTGTACCCACCGAGGTCGGTTGGTCAGAAGAACCCCTTCATATTTGTGGGAATTACCGCCCCGCACCTTTTCTTTGTAGACGTTTAGAATAGGTGATTAAGTTTATATTTCAAGTTCCACGATCAATACAGAATGGTCTGATATTTTGTTCCTACGTTCTTGATGTGAAAAATATGATTCTAGTATCACTTTATGTAAAATAGGTGATACAAAAACGTGATCAATACGAAAACCGTTACCCTTTGTGCTATACCATGAATATCCGCTAAAGTTACCATGAGTGTATCTCCATGTGTCTTTCCAACCTAAGTCTAGCAAATTTCTCATGGATTCAACCCCCAAAAAAGGGACACCTTGCGCATCTTCTGACAAACCTGTATTGTAATCCCCTAAGATTATTGCTTTATTATTGATATTCTCCCTTGCAAAATCATTCACTTCTATCCAAAAATCCTGTTTTCCTTGTTTACCATTACTGGTAGGGATATGTATACCTAAAATATGCAAGTCCTGCTGAGTCAACTTTATCTCAAGCCACCGTTCCTTATTTTTTTCTCTTTGATAGGAAGATGGAAGTACTTCAAATGGGTAACAGGAAGCAAATAGTAGGTGATTTTGTTTTGTTTCACCATTACTAGTAACGATATATTCATATCCATATTCCCTTAACTGTTTCTTTAGTTCTCACCCTTTTCTCCACTCCAGTATTCACAAAGTAATACAATATCAGCCGAGTGCTTGTTTATTTGCTGCGCTATGCTATTAATACGTTGAAAAGACCCACCTTTATTTATATTCCATGTTAATATCTTCAACATCCTCTCCTCCATTCCATGGTTAAAATCAAATTCCTTCTTAAAGCTATTGTTTCTTAACCGCTCTATATAAGGTAGCCCTGCTTATCTTAGTTATGTCAGATATCTCATTAACTGTCAGTTTATTTGTGTCCCTATTGTTGAAAAGCTCCAGAGCATGATGTAATCCTTTATGCTTGTCGGTATACTTGCTCGGTCTTCCTTTATATACTCCTCTTTGCTTTGCTAACTCGATGCCTTCCAATTGCCTTTCCTTAATCATGTCAGCTTCAAATTCGGCAATACCACTTAGTACTGTTATCATTAGTTTACCGATTGCAGTAGAGGTATCGACCTTATCGCCACCCATATTTAAGACAACAAGACTAACATTCTTTTGGTTAAGTAACTCAATTGTACTTAAGGCGTCCTTTGTACTTCTAGCAAATCGATCTAACTTTGTAACAACCACAGTGTCACCTTCTTCGACTGTTTCAAGAAGTTTCTTGAACTCCTCTCGATTATCTTTCTTTCTGCCGCTGACCTTTTCCTTAAATATCACTTCACAACCATTGTCTTTTAATTGATTAATCTGTGCCGTCAAATTCTGCCCTATTGATGACACCCTACCATAACCATATTTCATATTCTATCACCTTTCCTGTGTAATTATGATACATGTATATGATACATTACGGAGTGGCATTCACACTGGGTCAAGAATTTATTCCAATTGGGTGTACTTATATGAGACAACTTTTTCCTTTTACAGTTTTGATGCTATAACAAAAAGACATCCTAATCTTCGGATGTCTTATCAAAATTATTTACTTTTTGTTCTAGAAGAACCTTTATGACTAGTTCAATATCACTTTCATCACTTAGTTTATATTACATTGATGTGGCATCAAGCCATTCCTATTTCAACGCATCATTATGATGCTTTCTTAAAATGCCAAACTTTTCAGTGGTCAATTTATCCCTTATGACTTCATTTTCAATAGGATTAGTATCTTTCTAAATAGACTTGAGTGCTTCTAATAATGAGAAAATATTTCATTATTATCCCATTTATCCCAAGATCTCTGAAGAAGTTCCAACTGGGAAATAAAGAGATTTTTAAAATTAACTCCTTAATTATCTAAATAATTCAATTGACTATTAAAATACCAAGGAAAATCCCAAACATCAATTTGTGGCATTTGCACACTTTCATCGACAAGATCCATATTCACCAATTTGCCCCAAAAGGATACTAATTCTCGATTAAATTCTTTAAAAACCTCTGGAATTCTAATAAATACTCCTTTTGCTATCTCTACATGGTTACCTCTCTTCAGTATTTTCAACCACTCTAAATCAAAATTGTCCATTTTATCTACTGAATTTGACATTATGGAATCGAATTCATCACAAAGTTCTTGCAAAAGGTCATCAGCTTCTTCATTCTTATACTCATCATTATTAAAAAGTGGTCTGATCAAGGGATGAGACTTATTAAATCTATGATAAAACCGTCCTCTATCAGAAGGAACACACAATATTTCCTTCTCTCCATTATTTAAACTGCTTGTAATACGACTTGCTATGTCATAATCGTCAATAATTTTATGAATTCTCTCCTTATCATAAACCTTGATATGTATACCAGAAACAGGTGATACAAGAGTTATATCTGTAAGGAGAAAACGTTCACTAGTGCCATATAATTGACTAATTAAATTCGCTATATCAGAATTAATCTTTTTTGAAAATTCACTAAGCACGATAATATGTAAATTTTCCTTGAATGCATAGTCTGCTAATTTAGGTAAGTAATCTTTTGACCAATTTCTATCTATTACACCTAAGTAACGATATTCATTCAAATCTTTACCTTGCTTTCGTAAAATCCCTCCATTAAAGTCAATGGTAGGGAAATAAATAATATCAAAGAAGAATTCTTTAGCTTCTTCAGAAATTGTCCGAGTTTTTGTAGGCGCTCCTATAAACCCAATATCAATCAGGGAATCAACGTAACCACAATATTCATCAAAAGAATGAGAATCCATATAAGAATTCAGATGCTTCCTAAATTCAGAAATGATTAACCTCTCAATTTTTTTCTTTAATTGCTGATACTTATCATCCAAAAGTACCTCTGTACGGTCTGGAGTGATAGTTAGACACCCTTGCTCAATTAGATTAATATTGGAGTAAACGTTTGTCCATTTTGGAAAAAGGTCTTGAATATTTTTAGTTGGAAGTATTTCAAAACTTTCTTTACTATGATTTGGAGATCCAATTTGAAAGTTTCGCTGAGATACACTTCCAAATAATCTCCCCTCAAAATTAAGATATTCCGAACCATTTACTATATATAGCTGACCTTCAATTCCTAGTTTTAACAGTTCATTGGAATCTATTTCAAATACGTAATGACTGAAATTATTATTGCGCCGAAACTTCTTTTCATGAAAAAAGCCAGTGTCTACATGATCTTCAAATCGTACTAGTTTATCTTCCTTTGGATCTTGATTATAAGTTACACTTCCATCATCAGTTGTAATTTCAATTGGGAATGGTGGATGTGGAATAATTTTTTCAACTACTTCTATTATTGACTGATTGGTAAACGGATGGTTTTCCTTTAAAATTAACTCAATTCTAGTACCCACAGTTTCTCGATTAGAAGGCTTCTTTACACAATAACCATGAGCCGTAGGAATTTTATAATATATTGGTAAAGGAGGGCTAAAACGGTCTTCTGGTTCATTCAAACTTTCAATTACCATTGAATCTGCAATCATGAATGCTGATAATATACCTATACCGAATTCGCTAGTAATCCCTAGATCAGTTTCTCTAAACCTTGCTGTTGAATAATAGCTCTTTCCAACTTGTAAAAAGTAATCGGCAAAAATATTATCACTCATACCAATTCCGTTATCTTCAATAATTAGTTTATTACCGCTATATTTAATAGAAACAGTTGGTATGAAATTCTCAAATCGGTTAAGATACAAGTATTGTCTTGCCTTTATCGCATCTATGGCATTCTGGAGTAGCTCTCTTAATGCTGTTATTGGATTACGATAAAGACGCTCACCCATCAATAAATTTATCACTTTTTTATAATCTAATTCAAACTTAACTTCACTGTAAATATATGATCCATCAGAAGTAACTCTATCCGCTGTAATAGGTTCGGTCAGAAGTAGAGTATATTTTTGCGAGATAGAATCTGTATAACCCCTTAACAACTCAATACTTTCTCTTCTCTCTAGTTCAATCCATTGAAGAAACAACCTTAGAGTTCGCTCTACTTCTGGAAAGTTACACTCTGCCTCAACTACTACATTATTGGGCTTTATGTCCCATCCGATAAATGATCTATGTTTCTGCCATTCTTGAATACTCACAGTGTTCTTCGGGTTAACAAATTCAAAGATTACCTTTGGTGTTCTCTCTGGATCTAAGTCTAGAATATCTGCTAACCTTAAAATAATTGTGAGGTATTGAATGTTTACATACTCCCCTTTAATTAGTTTATCCCGTGGCCATATCTTAGTATTATACAATGATTTTACGGGTTCACCGTGTCCATTACAAATAGCGACAACATATTTGTAAAGAGGAATATCGTCAATTGAAAGTTCAAACTTCCCATCAATTAATAATCTCTCTATAAATTCTGCGCTTCTTTTCACATGATTCTTCCTTAGATATTCTGTGAATATACTGTCTTCAATAAAAGTTGCCTCTCGGTGGTCAGTTTTCTTGTAATTTAGATATTCTTCGTATCTAGAGTCTAATTTTACGATCTGTTCGAATTCTTTAGATTCTATTATCATTTCACGTTCTTCTGTTGAACAAGTCATACCAATGTCATGTAGATAGCCTGATATTATAAGCAAAGTTAATTCTATACTATTTAATTTTTCTAGCGTTTCCTCTGGAATTATCTTACCCATTATTCTAATTACCTTAATACTGTGGGTAGCATCGTGCAAAGTATATTCTGGCATCTTCTCAGGTATTCGTGCTAAGAGAGGAGCAATATGACGGACTATTAATTTTACTTTTTCCGATAACTTTTCCTCTCGATCTTCTCTATCAACTAGTAGTTGATAAAGTCTAGTCTCCTCTAAATCATTAATAGGTCCATTCACTTCCTATTTCCCCTTTCCGTATTAAGGACTATCTTTCAAAAAAAATAATTTCATTATGATTTAAATTTTCTGGAATTATATATTAATAATACAACATTTTCCAATAATTCCATTAAAGCTAAAATTATAAAATATTCCAATAATTGTAAACATATAATCCAAATACTTTTATTCTACCTTAAAATTATGCAAAGGGTTAAACATTAGATCAACCAGCTACAAGAATAAGGCGTTATGTATGAATAATTTTAGATGGAACATGCTGTAGTAATTATACCCAATAAAATCAAAATATTATTTACTCTTCATCAAAGCTAACTTTAGACCCTCTGTATTTCATTTACTTACTGAGTAGAACGTATTAACTGATTCTGATTATGTAAAAGTAATCTCCCTATTATCAAAGGAATTTCCCTATGCTCGTCACTGTGTTGATAAGATTAAGTGTTTTTCCAACTATACCATCTGCTGAACCAATCATCGCTTCTGTTTTCCCAAGCTTTTCTATTGCATCATTAAAAAAGCCAATTTCATCTTTATTAAAATCATTATTTTTTTCTGAATCATTTTCAAATTCACTAACAGCTTTTTCTTCATCTTCTAATTGTTTTTGCAAGTCTTTTTCAATCTCTAATCTTAGTTCATCCATAATCATAGGCTGTAATTGCCCTCTATAAAAATGGAAATTCCTTTTAGGTATCTTGGAATATTCCCCCAAAATATCACTTTCAATAAGCATTTTTGCTAGATTAAGTTCGGAATCTACTCTTACGGCAATGGTGGATGTTTTATGAAAACGCTGTTTTTCTAATAAGAAAGTTCTAAATGAAAAAAAATCGATTTGATTGTTACAATGTAAAAACACATCAAATTCTAAGTCTAGTAGTCTCTTTTGTAAAGATTCTGGCAATTGTAAATATGAAACTTGAAGCTTATTTGATAGTGTAAATAATGTAGGATGACCTAATACATATTCACTATCTTTAATTATTCCTCCATTTAAATACTCCATAAATGCTTTGAAGTATTCATCAAATGTATCATTAAATTCTTGAACTTGGTTTAATAGTTCTTCTTTTTGTTGCTCCATATTTTACCTCCTTTGTCTCTTTATCATTTATTATATACTTCTGTTTGTACAAAGATGGAAATTCTCTATAATTTATTACAAAATGTATACCATCTCGCTGAAAAAATTATTTTTCAATCAGTCATTAAACATATTATCCCGATACCATTTCATATACTCCTGCTGACTCTCATTCATCCTAATATCCATAGTTGCATTGATATTAAGGAAAACCTTTGTAGCTGTATCTAAACTATCTGAAATCATAATCGTTCCATCCTCATCAAAACTTATATAACCTTTATCAAACAAAGAATCATGATTTGGACATAGAAGCAAGCCATTATTGACATCTAACCGTTCTTGATTATTCGATTGACTCCATGGCTTGATATGGCTGGCTATTAAAAAACGTTCATCTGAGACACCACATAGACTGCATTTCTTTTCAACTGCTAAAAGAGTCTTTTTAAAAGTGGATTGACCAATCCTAGATTTGATAATTTGTTCTTTCTCAGTTTTTGTCATTTCGTAATTAAAAATATTTTCCATATTATTTAAATCTATTTCATTTTGTATGTTCCTATTACTTGATGTCCATAGCTTCTGTAGTTCATTTGCATGTTCTGGAGGTATCAAGTAATTAGTTTGCTGTCTAAGCCTTAGAATAAATAAATCCTTTAAAACGGGATGCTCAAGAAGCGACAACCTACTAATAAACCCTGCTTCAAGCCTTACCTCAAGAACCTCTAATTTTACTGCTAAATAAGGATTCTCCCAATCATCTGTGTGCCAATAAGCTTTAGCATTCTCATCATCTGTTCTATCATTATGTAGTCCTACTACTTTAGCTTTTGCTAATATTCCACCAGTCCCTTGTTTTCCTCCATCAGACCTCCACAAGAAGACTTCATCATTAATTTCTATAGTATCTGAGAAATGTTCTTGTCTTAATGACCACCAAATATATCTATGGTTCGTTACGTAATTATCAATATCGAAAACATTAGGATTTCCTTGAAATATCCAAGTGTTATTATTATGCGTTGTTACGAAATCATAAGTGGTATCGGAAGGCTGCCCTTCATTTTTTTCTTTCCTAATTTCTTGAGTTGCCGCTACATCTTTTTGAGTGATTGTATCTGGTTTAATCTTGTTAAAGAATGACTTCAAATTCTTATGTAATTCTATATTTGTATCCTTTACCCAAGGGTCTCCATTTGGTCTATCATCTTTATAATGGACCATTGTTACTTTATTCTGTTCAAAAATAGAAGAATCATGGTTAAGAAGCCACTCAAAAGCACCATATTTTGCTGCAGTTAAGCCTTCATAATATCTCTCCAAGAGAATTGAATTATTTCTTAACAAGGTAAGCTTGTAATTTTCATTTCCAAATTTAGCTGTAAGAATATAGTATTCGGTTTCGTTACCTCTACCTTTAACATATTCTTTATATGCAAAGCTTTTATTATACTTATCTATATTCACAAGATTTTACCTCCAATTGTAAATTCAACTTATTATGAAACTATCGGACTTATTTTCTTATAATGTCTTGGAATTTTAATAGATTAAATAACTCATTTCTGGTAAACTCATAGGAAAATCATACCATATCAAAATTGAATATGAGTATAAAAAAGAATTGAAGTTTCAACGCCTATGCTACTTTCTACTAAAACAATGGATAAGTTTATCTTAGGAATAGAGTGTCATACTAATTACACTTCGTGGGTAGTAATAATATTAACGCTTATGAAAGACGGGAAAACCTACTTTCATGTTAGAAAGGATAAATAAAAGACGGGTTTTATTAGGATATGTATCTATTCGTGATTTCCGATTCTATGTTTTAATCATCCGCTTCCATATAAGAAAAAGGGAGCGCCTCAAACGTGAGACACTCCTGTAATTGCTATAAATTACTTATTCATTTCAGCAACCCATCTAATAGCTCGGAAATATGCAATTAGATTAGTTCTTTTTGATTCCCTAGAAATCTAAAATCAACTTCTGCTACTCTTTGATACGAGTCATTATTTTGTTAATAGATTGGGAATGATCAATAAGTTGCCGTTCTGAACGTTAGTGAAGAACGAGCAACTGCCGAGGAGGCACGTAGCGTTAGCGGAGTGGCGGGCGTGGTCAACGCCTTCTTTGGCTCTTTTACAACTACTTATAGGCTTGTCAGCCTGTCACTCGTTCGTTCCTCACTCTCTCCTCCCCGACCATGTTTGTACCCTTTTTTATATTTTTATTATAAGGGATACCCCCTATAAGCACTTATTTTATAAGAGCTTTATTTTTGATTTACCCCTTTTTGAAGAACAAAGGATTTCTGGAGCAACTCTAACTTGATAATACCGAAGTCGACCCTATAGCATCCTTTTGTAACTGGAATTGGTTTCTTATTATGTCATCAAAAATCTTGTCCTCAAAATATGCCACAGGTTCTCCATTGAGGTACTTTTCTAACATCCCCCTCATACGTGAAGAAGGAATATAAAGATTGACTTTTTGCCCCTGCCTAATACTACTTCTAAACATCCACTGCAATAATTCGGATAAAGCCCAACCATCTTCATCTACCTTGATATTATGACTTTTAAAAAATTGTTTTGTAACTGGATTCATATATCTGTTAGATAAATAAATTAAAGTATTCCTTTCAACAAAATTATTGGTAGCCCTGCATGTGACTTCTACAAACTGTTTCTTTGCTTTAGGAACTGCTAATTTTTTTTCAAACTCTTTTACACAAGTCCACATCACTTTATCTGATTTAGCTTCACACTTGTTGCGGTAGAAATTATATGCATTATCTGAAATCATTTTCAGAATTGATTTCTTGTCTAAATGGCGCTTAATCCAGCTACTAGAAAATGAACCTGTCTCCTCTCCAATAGCATTTAAATCCTTCTTATCCTTGTGTCCCTTGTAATAGATACGTATGTTTTCCTTTAATACTGGGAGTTCCTTTTCCTTCGTAGGTTTAACATAGGAGGTTAACTCAAACTTACCGACCGAATTGAGATCAACAGAGTAAAATTTGTACTTAACTTTAAATAAATCGAAATAATATCTTTGTAATTGACCATAAAACATATAGGTCAGGATGTATACATTTTTGAATGATTTAAAAGCAGCTGCAGGGAATGTCCAATACATAGCTGTATTGTTATGGATAATTAGATTGTTTGTATACGCTAAATGTTTTATGTGGCTAAATCTATCACCAGCATATTCTCTATTATTCCATTTAACATAACCATTTTCTTTTACTGTAATAAAGTTTTCATCCTTATCCGTCTTTGCTTGCAGTAATACTTTAATGTCATCTTGTTTTATTGGCACTTGCTCAATAACATTCATTACTTCGTCAAGGATCAACGTGTAATCTTGTAGATAGATTAACTTTAATATCTCATCATCAATATTTAGAAATAATGAGTGAGTCGCTACTATGTTTGCTCCCTTTTCAAGAAGGTGCTTAAAGCTCTTTAACTTAGTTAAATTTTGATCATCTTTGGTTGGTTCATAGAATTTTCTTCCTGTAACTGACTCTTTAACACGCTGCACTTCCGTTAGAAACGGAGTAATATAAATGAACTTCTCTGATAATTCCGATTCATTCATATGTTGAATTGCCCATGAGGTTTTTCCTTTTCCGCATGTTGCATCTACTACATTTAATCTTTCACATTTCTTTAAATAATCCAATATGTTCAACTCTTTCTTTCTTATTAAGTATTCAAAATAAGTCGTATCCCCCCCGAAACCTACCTAAAACCGCCATGTCAGTGATTTTAGGTAGCAACAAATACTATCAAATAGTCCTACATGAGTACTAAGGGATAAACCCAGCTATCTTCAGCCTTTGATTCCCTATTTAGACTTAAGTTAATTTTAAACTCAAGATTACCGCAACCTTCAAGGTCGTCCTTAATGAGAATATTAACGTTATAGCAATAATGGAATGGGAATTCATTTGGAATTTCATCTTTTATCATCTTATTATATTTCCCATATGCTAAATTCTGTTCAAAATTTGTATCCTCCAATTTTTTATTGTTATTTTTATTGTTTAAGGAATGGTAACTCCTTCTTAACCAACACAAATAAATTTTCTCGTGATGCTGCAGGCACTATTTATTTTACTTAACATGTGTTTTTTCTAATGATGAGTTTTTGCTTATCGAAATCCACCTTACAAATTAAGGGGTTTCTTTACTTTCACCTATCAGAAATCGGGCTATTTTTGTTCTCGTCACGTAATTTTTTTCACAAAACGTAATGTGGTTGTATAAGAGCTACATCTCTCCCCCAATACATGAAAGGAACTATTTTATTTAACTATTTTTAATTTAGGTGGATTCTGCTTAATCTCACTCACTTCTCCGTAATCATCAAAGCTAACAGACATTGTTGGAATCATATCTATTCCTATTTGTTTGTCCATTTCTTTTGCTAATGTTGGATTAGCGTCTCTCACCTTAAAAATATGCTTAATCATGGAATCACGCAGATAATAATTTGAGTCATCTTCTATTCCTTCTACAAATACCGCATTTTCAAAATCCTCAATGCTCACTTTTTCTGGCAAACTATTAATAACTTCTAATGTTTCCCTTTCTTTTCTAATGTTTATCAAGCTGAGAAAATCATTTATATCCATAATAGGATCAAATAAAAACATTTGTTCAATTAATGTATAGCAATCAAATATTTCAAACTTGAGCGATGTTATCGTTAATAAATCCTCTCTTATCAAGTCAATGTATGGAAAAATTTCTTTAACTACCATTACATGCTGATGTTGCTGCAAATCATTATTTAATTCTTTCAAGCAAAAGAGCAAATGTCTTGAATACTTCTTATGCTCATATAGTTGACGATATAATTCTTTATGAAGTCTATAATACCGTTTAATCCATACAAAGATATTGTATTTTGAGTAGTGATCAACAAAATCAGTTTCGTCAATGATTCTTCGTTCTTCCTCAGAAATTGTATTTTTCCCTTGTTTCATTGACTCAATACCATTACACATAAAACTACTAATATAGATCTTTGATTTTTGGTGAAGTTTTAATTCAAAAGTAAGTAGTTCTCGATAAGCAATTTTATAGAAACTGAAAGAGTTCTGAATGTGATTGTATGCAATTTGTTTTATGTTTTCATATTGTTGCTTAAGTTCAAAGATTGATTTACTATTTGACATTTGTAACATCCTCCAAATTAATTCCAATTCTATTGTTTAGTTTTTCCGTCTTCTTTGAATCATTTACTGTACTAAAATTTGATGAATCAGTTTTTATTTTTTTCATGGTTATCATTCAAAATTCTTATACAAATTTTTCATATTTATCTTAATGCTTTCGCTTCTAATACCACTCATCTCCCCCCCATTTGATTATTAATACTTCCATATCTATTTACTAACTGAATTGATTGTAGCATCAATATAATACAATGTAAATTAAATGTGAAGTATTTTTTATTTTCAATATTACACTTTCTCGCTCATGTGTAGTATGATATTATTTACATATACTTCATTCCATTTTTTAAGGAGGGCAAAAATGAGTATTAATAATATTGGAAGAGACATAAAAGCATTACGAACTAAAAGAGGCATTGGATCTAGAGAGTTATCACGTTTGATTGGAAAAGCTGAAACATATATTTCCCAATTAGAAAGGGGGTTAATCAAGAAGCTAGACTATAATACTGCCTACGCTATAATGAAGCATTTAGGATTTACAGAGAGTGGGATTGATGAATTTTTAGACAACTTTTATCAGATTAAATCACCCGCAAGGATTGAAGCTGAAGCAGAACAAGCGGTAAATTGGGATGAAGTTAGAGCCTCTGAAATTGAACAAATGTGGATTCAGAGACAAGAAGACATAGATACTGACCCTGATTACCAAGAAAGCAAGTTTGAATATGAGATAAAAGGCTTTGAAAGTCAATGGATGATGAATCTGTATGAGAAGATGGAAGAAAAAAATGAAGAAATAAAAAAAGAACTTTCGTTTAATATGAACAAAAACATACAAACCTTTGAACCTGTTATTAATAACTTATATAGCTTCTTAACATCTATGAGGGAAGATAGAGGAAATTTTGAATTTTTTGTTGGATTATTTGAAAATGATCTGAGTGTGCTAAATGATGAAAGTAAAGGTAAAATTTTGAGAGCTGTTAAAGAGGAAATGGATAAAACACAATCAAAATAACAAACAGATTATAGAGCATGTTTATTTTGTTCCCAGGTACTAATAAGAGAGCAGCCTTTGCTGCCCTCTTCATTAAATTACTTGTTAATACAGTACTTCAAATTCTCCTTCTTGGATATCATCAATAGCCATCTGATAGATCCCTTTTCATTTTTTCATTTCGCTTAATCTTATCCGCAAAGACCAGACTGAATTTTTCTTTAAAATCATCTTTATCAGAGGAGAGTTTCATGACATAAGTAAGTCCTTCCAAATGATTTTTAAGGTAATGAATCCCATTGTTAGTAAGATGTTGGAACAATTTAGATTTACGGTCTGAACGACCAGTTTTACTGCTGTAAATAAGAGGGTTCTTTTTGTCTAATTTCTCAAAAACATCGGGAGGAAGCATGCTATAAACATACTTTCTAGTAAACCAAGCAAAAAATTTAGGTCTTTTGTTTGTAGTTGGATCATAAGGTTTACCATAAATACGGAATATTTGTTCAAAATATTCACTTTCAAATTTGCTGGAGTATTCTCTTAATTCTTCAGATATGAACTCTTGCAATAGAATCTGCAACTCATCTTTGCCTCTAATACTCTGATAATTAGTAGCTTCATCAATAAGAGCAGTAATACCTATCCTTGCAAGAGAACGTAGTAAAACTTTTGCCTTATCAAGAACATGCTGTTGAGAAGAAGTGATTATTCCCCTTTTCTCCGCTTCCATATATAAATCACAAATAATAGGAATAGTATTAGCATCATACCACTTTCCTGTAGTGCCATTAAATTGGGCAACTTCAAAAGGTGTTATGGTATATAGGTGTTCTGGATACATATCTATTAGTAGGGCTGCTAGTGATTTCGAGCCGATAATCGCAGGGAATCCCTCTATTCTTATTTCACCTTTTCTTGTCCGACCAAGTGCAGAAAATAAATTAGTATCTTTAATTACACGTCGACCATCATTTAATACAGAACACTTCAATTTAGTATCACCTATATCCAAGTCAGCTTCACTAACCAAAGCTCTTGGAATTATAACAAAATTGTTCTGACTGAGACTGGCAAAGTGCTGTTCTACAATTTCCTTTTGCCTACTATTGAAGTAGCAATCTCCATTCTCATAAATAGCAGCATAAATTTTTTCATTGTTAACTACGAAATAACCTACATTTTTTGCATGAGGCATTTTTAAGCATTTTTCAACATACCCATGTTTTTTCATGTTCTTTTCTCCCTTCTCAAGTTCCAATACAAAATAGTTAAATTCAGAATGTTATGACACTTCATTCGAATTGTAGCCTTACAGTCCTTTAATAGTTATTTCAAAACCTCTTTCTAATTCATCTC
The DNA here is from genome assembly GCF_044762675.1 of Peribacillus sp. NPDC096448. NCBI lineage: Bacteria > Bacillati > Bacillota > Bacilli > Caryophanales > Bacillaceae > Peribacillus > Peribacillus sp. NPDC096448. The sequence goes on from NZ_JBIWEU010000013.1 coordinate 40,482, forward strand.
TATACATGGTGCTGTAAATTTCAATTAATTTCATCCCATCGATTTTAAGGAATTTACCTTCATCATCTCGTGTAACAGCATTTACAAATAGCGATGTTTAGATTTATTACAGGTTTTGACACCCCCCCCTACGACATCCATTACATGATTTATATACTCTATTGCCTCTCTATTTTTCTTAGGATTTGTCTCTTCTTGATATTTCTTAACTTAAGACTGGGTCATTATCCCAAGTACCTTCAATCTTTTTTGCGAACTCTTCTCTTCCATTTGACTCTTTTTTATCCATATTAATTAATCCCTTCCGTTCCTTTTAGTTTTTATTCTGCATTTCCCCCTAATTCCCCTTAGATTCTATACATCGTTTAATCGTCGTTTAATGGTTCTAAGTTTTTATTTTTTGTATTTAAAAATTCTCTTAAAGACAAACTTCCCTTTTTACTATTACATCTTTCACAAGCACAAACGCAATTTGTCAAGGTTGTTATTTCACCTTTTGATTTGGGAATAACATGATCAATTGTATTACCTGCGCTCCCACAATATTTACATATATTTCCACTTATCTCCAGTACGATTCCTCTAATATCAAATTGATAAATAAGTGAACTGTTAACAATTCCTGCCGTTCTATCAGTTACCATTCTTATAGCCATCTTCATAAGGAACTCTATAAAAAACTCTTTTTTTCGACTTGATTTTTACTGTAACCGCAATACAAGATTTTTCTAATACTTGAACATTAAAGATATCTTTCGAACCCTTTCTCTTAAAATATTTGCATTTATGGCAATATGATTTTTTTCTACTCTTATCCCGTCCATTAGATGCAAACTTTGTGAAGTGTTTTGTTTTAATCTCCCACAAATTGAACAAGTGTATACAATTCACAAAAATCTCCTAACATTTCACCCTTCATTTCTATTCTAGTATAATATAAACTCTAGTATATGCAAATTATTAAAATTATGGAAATTTTAAGCAAATGTATTGCAAATACGCATTATCACTAATATTATTTAGTTATTACCTTATTCAGAATAGAGAACACCTCGAACAAAAGTATTTCAACATAACTCTTTATTTCAAATTCTCAAATAGTTTTTTCATCAAAAAAAGAGCAGCTACAATGACCGCTCACCTACAGAACTAATTATCAACGCTATATTGATCATGAATCTAATCCAAGTTGCCCATGTAACTCCCAATGACAGGTTAATGGAAGTTTAAGTGTGGAATTGAATGCTTTACAAAGGTTATTGAGATCTTAATTATCAATCCAATGTAAATGCAGGCCGGTTTACCCGCAACGTAATCAAGCTGACTCGCTACATTGAATATGTAAATGAAATCACGATCTCAGCTTCTTCTATTCTAGTGAAATTGGATGCTGTAGAAAAAAGCTTTGCGAGATAGCTAGTAAATTTCCAAATATCGCTCCTTCCTTACTCACGTATCAAAGATTGATGGCAATAAGAATAAGTCCAAGGGTAAGGATGCTGTCAATATCGTTACGGCACACAGTTCAAAGGGTCTGGAGTGGGATGTAGTATTTGTTCCCAATGTGAACGAAGAGTTATTTCCCCATCGAATGAATGTGGATTCAGAGGAAGAAAGGCGCTTATTTTATGTAGCATGTAGTCGTCCGAGAAAGCAGTTGTTCGTCAGCTTCTGGTTTTATGATACCGACATGGCGAAAGTTAACGAAGGATTCTTTATTACTGAACTGCTTGGTAAGGAAAAGGTACTTGAAATGAAGAAAGAATTATTCCATGGAGCAAGCGAAGTCCATGAATTTTATCCTAGTTAAACTAATGTATTGCAAAAAAAAGGCAATGTAGGAATTATGATGACAAACGAATTAACAGTTATTCACAAACAAGAAGTAATTAGGAAAGAGATTTAAGGTTTATGGAGATGTCGAGAAATCAGTTTAAGGAAGGAGGTATAGACGCCCTTAAACCAAAGAAAAAGGGGCGTCTATCCATGAAAAAAGATACTAGAAAAAATCGCCAGCTAATGGCTCTCAAGAAGCACTTCTTGCAGAATTAGAATACTTACGTGCAGAGAATGCCTATATAAAAAAGTTGAATGCCTTAGATCAAGAAAAGGAAGCCTTACAAAGAAAGAAAAAGCAAAAGTAGTCCATGAACTAAGGAAACAATTTGATTTAAATCTGCTTCTATCCATTTCTAAAATGGCACGGAGTACGTACTATTATTGGGTAAACGCCTTCGGGCGTGAAGATAAATACACAGAAATTAAATCCCTTATCAAAGAGATTTTCCATACGCATAAAGGGCGTTATGGGTATCGGCGCATTACCCTAGAATTACGTAACCGAGGTGCTCACATCAATCATAAAACAGTTCTCCGATTGATGAATGAACTGGGATTGAAGTCATTGGTTCGCATAAAGAAATACCGTTCATACAAAGGGAAAATCGGCAAGATTGCGCCCAATATTCTAGCACGTGATTTCAAGGCGGCAAAGTCCAATGAAAAATGGGTGACAGACGCACAGAATTCCATCTAGCTGGGGAGAAACTATACTTATCGGCCATTCTTGACCTGTTTAATGGAGAAATCATCGCCTATATCGAATCTCGGTCTGTTTATCCGCTCGTTTCCAAAATGCTGGATAAAGCCTTTGATCGCTTGGAATCGAAAGATTCACCCATTCTCCATTCAGATCAGGGCTGGCATTATCAGATGAAACAATACGCGCATGATTTGAAAAACATAACATTACACAAAGCATGTCCCGCAAAGGAAATTGTCTCGATAATGCGGTCATTGAAAACTTCTTTGGCTTATTAAAATCCGAATTACTCTATCTTCAAGAATTTGAAAGCATGGAGCATTTCAAACAAGAACTAGAAGAATTTATCCATTACTACAATCATCAACGAATCAAGGTAAAATTAAAAGGCATGAGCCCGGTAGATTACCGGGTTCATGCCCTCATGGCTGCCTAAGTAAATAAAGTGTCTAACTTTTTGGGTTCACTTCAATTTGGCAGCTCTTTTTCTTACGGAACTAAAGGCGTAGTTATAACAAAAATTTGTAGAAAAAATCTGAATGAAGGCGGTGATATTATGTTTAAGCAAAGCATCAGATTTCCCTTAATATATTTTGAGGTATTAACTGTTTGGCAATTTATTGCTAACAAAGAGGTTAATTGGATAGATAACATAATGGTCTGTTTAATAATGTTCTTGATTATTGTGTTATATAAATGGTCGGAAATTCATATAAGTGGAATAAGGACTAACAATGAGTAAATATAAACAATAATTTCCTCTTCAACTACGGGTGCGTTAGTTCATTAACATGGGTGCTGCGGCAGCAGTATATCCAAGATTTAGAGATTACTTAAAAGTGAATTGAAGTTTTTGCACCAGAACCTTTTATGCTCTGATCTTTTAAAACCTCCTGAACAATTTGATCCTTTACTATGTCTCTTAAGCTAGAAAACCAAGAGTCTATGTTTTCTATACCTATTTTTTTACTGACAATTTCATGGTCCTTGTTAAAAAGATAGATTGAAGGTAAAAATTTAGCATTAAGAGTAGAAAGTATAACGTGTTCATGATCCAACAGGACTGGATCTTGTATTTTTTCCTCAACAACTATTTTGGTCACTCTCGCAACCTCTAAATCTTCTTCACATAAAGGAACATGAACTGATAAAGCTCTTAATTTTGATTTATTTTCTATCAAGAATTCCCTTATCATTGGAATAATTTCATTACAAAAACTACAACTAGTAGACCATAAATAAACAATTACATATTCTTTTTCAAAAAAATATTCCTTAGTATAGCGTTTCGATAACCAGTTAGAGTCCTCACTCAGTTTATATAAAAAATCTATACATTCCATATTCACTAGCTCCTTTATTAATCAATTCGCTTAGATATAATTATTCCCATAGCTTCTTCTGCTGCTAATTTTTCAACCGGGCTTTCTGGGTCATCATATACTCTCTTCAACAATTTTAAACCTTTTTCTTCTACATGATTTGGATCTAGAAGGGCTAAAGACCAAACTGCCCAAAAGCTTGCTTTAAAGTCATCTGAATTAACAATTTTTTTTAGGTAGGGAATACTAGTTTTTCCTATTCTTAATAGAGCCAAAGCAGCAGCCATCCTAGTTTGCTCATCGTCTTGAAATATCATTTGTGATATCCTAGGCACTGCTTCTTTAGCTTTTTCCTGTAATTCTCCAAGCACAATTATAGCCATAGTGTTGATAGAACTATTTTCATTATCTAGTGCTTGTATGAGCGCTGGTATTGCGTTAACATTACTCTCTTTCAACTTATTTACAGCTCCTAAGGCTTCTTGCGTATCTGAACTTCCTAATTTAAGAATATTTATATCAATAGGTTTTGAGTTTGACATTTTGTTCCCTCCCCTTTGTAGTAGCTAAATGTTTTTTTCTGTAAAGTGTTATGAAAGATAAAATACTAACTATGATTAAAGATAGATTTATAGCATTGATTGTGGATAATTTTAATAAAATGCCTGCCCATAAAAAAATACTAATAACTAACAAATACATAGTCAGGTATACAATAAGTTTTTTGAAATAATCACCAATAGAAGTATTAATAGATATTATAAAAGTAGAGTAAAATACAGATATTCTTAAAATTAGAATAACTATATATAATGAAGGTAATAAAGTTAAAAAATATAGGTTATCTGTGATAACTTTAAAACCCACGGTATTTCCAATTAATATATATGAAGCTACTACAAGAAAGGAAGGTAATATATATAATGTTTCTAATAATAAAATTTTAGGTAAAAGTTTACCTGGTAAAAGGAATAAGTCATGTGTTTGAGCATGTCTAATAAGACCTGAAAAATAAGATCCTATTATCGAAGAAAATAAAATTGCTGCAAGAAAAGTCCAAATAGCATTTGGGAAAAATTTACATATACATATAATCAAAATTAATCCTAAAAAGTATTGAAGTATTAAAGAAAGTTTGTGCTTTCTCATAATCAACATTTCATACCAAATAAATGAAAATGTTCCAGTTAAATATTCTCCACCCCACCAACTTTCTTGCTGTTTATTTTGAACTGAAGAAACCATGGAGTTAAAATCTTTAAACTCAGACCAAAACTCTGCTTCCCTTACAAGTTTTTCTTTTAATCTTGGGTCTTTAGTTGATATGTGAATAATAATAGTGGCTAAAATGGAAAGACAAATAACTACAAGTACACCAGGGAAATTAATGTTTCCAAATAATAAATTTCCAATTCCATGTGCAACTGTATCAAAGAACACAACTAATGAAGAATTAATGGAAATATTATTATGGATATAGTAAATAGAAGTTGAATACAAGATAACTCCTATGAAAATCAATACTCCTATTGTTAAGCATAATTTGCGATTCCCCCGTGTGGAGGACATAGCGAACAAGAGTAATTCTAATAAGCAAATAACCCATACTCCTATTAGTGCATGTATAAATAAATGAGCGTAGGATAGATTTAATATTAGTCGCAATATATCTGCTAGTAGGGCAGATATAAACCAAATTCCTCCTCTTAAACAAAAATTCCAAATTACCAATGACCATACTATTTTTTTCATAGACATAGGTAAGGTATAAATCCATATGACATCTTCCATTTTTGAGGGTAAACGATTAGAAATCAATCCATACAATGCATATATTAAATACAAGGCGACTATAACCCACCCAATTGTATTTATTCTCTCTTGATTATATGTAGGTATTGCCTGACTTTGTAAAGTTATAAAGATAATTAACAATACCAACGAGAAAATGGGTATTTTCCTCTTATTATTAATGTCTATCCATTTTCTTAAGCTTGTATGGAAATAGAGGGAAAAGAGATTACTCATCTTCTATATGGCCTCCTAACTCTCTAATAATAGCTTTACGCCAAGGTTCTAAAAGAGTTTCTTGTGTGGGAACAGTGTGTAAATTTACGATCTTCCCTTGTTGGATTAATATAACCCGATTAGCAGTTTCCATAACAAAATCGAGACTATGTGAGGAGATAATTACACTTTTTTGATTTTCAGCATTTTTCTTTAGCCACTGGGCTAACCATTGTTTTGATGGTATATCTAAACCAACAGTTGGTTCATCGAGTAAATATAAACTAGCTTCTTGTAGATATGCAGCTGCCAGCAAAATACGTTGTTTCTGTCCTCTAGATAAATTCCCACTAGGTCTATCTGCATAACTTTCTAAATTCACTTCTTTTAAAGCTTCTTGAACTTTAGCTCTTAACTCGCTTTTAGGTACTCCGAATGCTTTAGCCTTAAATTGTAAGTGTTCCGCAACTGTAAGAGTAGGATATAGATAGGGGCTATCAGGTATAAATACTGTTAACTTTCGGGATTGATTAGTGTTGGGACTAGAGCCAAAAAGGTTGACCTCTCCTTCTTCTACACTATATAATCCGCAAATACATCTTAATGTGGTTGTTTTTCCAGCACCATTTGCTCCTAAAAGTCCCACAATTTCACCTGATTTTACTGAAAAGCTAATATTATTAATCCCATCTCCATTTTCATACTGCTTAACTATATTATTTAATGTTAGCATCTGACACATCCTTACCTTGTAAAAAGTTTTCATCAATATTGTATATTATGGGTATTTTCTACTTTTCCTGCTTTCATTTGAATCTTGTAATAAATTAAAGGTATTGATAACACAATAAAATTATGTACAAAATGGGTGATAAGGGCTGCAAGGAAACCATAGTAAAGGTAAGTAAATCCTAAAATAAAACCAAATAAGACTAATTGAATCCAACGTATAAACCGTGGATTATAACCACTTCCTTGATGTAATAATGACCACAATACAGAAGTAATGGTTACGGCTAAAAGATTGTTGTTAAAAAGCCATAATAAAGTTGAAATACCTAATAATCTAAAAATAACCTCTTCAGTTACAGAGCTCTGTAAACTAATGCTTAAACTCTGTTTAAGTTTAAAACCAGAAAGATAGGATGATCTATCTGATAGTTCAGGAGATATCCTAATTAAATTGTTTTTATCCATATAATGAAATATAAAGGAGAATAATCCTAAAGAAATAAAAGATATCAAAACACCTGTAAGCACTTGCATTCCTACATTCTCGAATAAAGGTAATTCTAGAACAGTGGCTAAATTAATTCCAGTAAGAGATGTAATAAAAGTAACACATCCATAAGCAATACTCCCCATAATAGCTGAAATTATTCCAATCAAGTAAACAGATTTGACAGAAAGCCTAGAGTCAAAAGAATTTATTATCCCCATAGATATATCTTCTTTGCAAGTAAGTAAAACACCTACAATGGTAAACAGTGTAATAATTATAGGTGTTTTCAAATAAACTGCGTTATCTGTAAATATCAATAGAAGAATTCCTATAATTGTAGCTATAAATGAACCTATGAATCCAGATAAATTTAAAGCTGATTCCCCAAATTCTTTTTTTACAATTTCACCCATGTTAGAGGTTAAGATTTCTGTATCACTTAATATACCGATAATAACATTTTCCTGTACTTGGATAGATATTTTCATTCTTAATTCTTCTTCTTCAAGAATATACCAGTAAGTTCTAATATTAGAGAAATCCTCTTTGCGTTCACCTTCTCCAGTACTTTTAACTTTACTCCATATCCCAGAATTATTCACAGTTAAGGCTTTAATTACATCTAAAGGGGATTGTATATTAATTTCATTAGTTCCCATTTCCTGAGAACGAACATCAACGTGCATAAAAACAATTTCCTTGTCCGCATTAATTCCTATTGAGATTGATTTATTTTGACTAACGAATCGAATTCTCCATGATTCAATAATTCCCCATTTGTATAATGTAGTTCTTAACCTGTTAAGCATATTTAGATTATGTAATCTATTAACTGTCTCCCGATCATACCAATACATGCAATAAGGCTGCCAATCGGAAACGTCAATATTAGTCAACTTTTTAATATGCCTTGTTGATATATTAATTGCTTCTTCCTTGTCAATTAATATTGATTCATAAGATTTAGGCCGATATTTCAGAAATAATACGAATCCAATTACACCTAGTAAACTTAGTAAAATTATATTCAAAAGAGTAACCTCCAATAGTAATTTACTGAAATGGGAGATCCTTATCACAAGGTAAAGATACTTTGCTAATACAGTGACAAGATTTAGAATTTTCTCTAACATAAAGTAAACGATCTGGAGCACCAATATTGTGTATAGAATCCTCTAGAATATTTCCAAGTTCAGCTCCCTCAATTTGGCAAGGAGTCACAGTACCATCAGCTCGAATGTACCAAGATAAGTATCCAGGAGTACAAAAATCGGTACATCCATTATTCCCTTCATTATTCCAGTCTGTTAAAATGATACGGTCTCCCCACTTATCTATACATTTTTTCAATTGAGTATTTACACAATTGTATTGATTGTCTGACAACCCGAAGTCACTATCTTTCGCTCGTCCTACAGGGAGCGTAAGACCTGCCCTAAATGCACTAACACCTGCTAATACAGCGTCTTCTACTACATGTTCTACACTCTTATAATTTGAGGGATTTATAGTCATAGCTATTAAAGTAGGAATTTTTGAGTTAGTTAATTTTTTAACATTATGCATGGTTTCATGATAAGCTCCTTGTCTTCCTCGAAGTCTGTCATGAATATCAGGTGTCCCATCAACACTGACTTGAACTACCACATTGTTCAATTGTGTGACTAAATCAATTTCATCTTCCCTCCAATTTATACCGTTACTAAATAGATGTACATTAGTAAATAAAGAACTTGCAGTAGCTAAGATACGTTTAAATCCCTTAGCTAATCTTGCTTCTCCTCCTGTCAAAGTAACATCTGAAACGCCATTAATAGCAAGTTTTTGTAATACACTTAGCCATTGATCTGTATCCAATTCATTAGTATATCTCTTGCCAGAACTTGCGTAACAGAAGGCACAACTTAAGTTACATCCGTTTGTCAGTTGCAAAGTGCAACTTATTGGTAAATAGGATTTTGTAGAGCCAGATATACGTAAGTTTTTTAATATACCTTCCTTCCAAGTTGATGTGAAAGGATGTTCATTGAATTGATCTATTAAATGCTGAGAAGTAATCTCCTCATTATGTATATTCCCCCAAATTTTCGCTGTTTTATCTATAGATCTAGTCTTAGATAAAATAAGCGCAAGTTCTGATGCAACGCCACTTAAACGAAAATAGTACATACTTCGACTCTCTAAAAGGAAACACCCACTCGGTTGTAGATGTAAGGAAAATTCTGGTTCATACTTTAAATCAAGATCATTAGTCATTTATACATCTTTCCTTTCAATAAATATGATGAATGTACTAATACTAGAGACAGAGGGATTTCTCCTCTCCATCTCTAGTTGCTCGTTTAGAGAGCTAAGTTAATAGGTGTGGGCGGTAGGCATGAACGTGTTAGTGAAATACTCTTTGCTGCCCAGCATGCAGCACAACCAACAGATTTGACTAATGGAACGCCACCTTGTTTTTGAGTGCTTTTTTGTGTTGAAGATTCCCACATTAGTTTTTGTTTGTCTTTTTCCATAAATGTCACCCCTTGTAAAATTTTTAATAGTTTTATACTATTATGTTATATATTGTAAATTAGATGTAATCATTTGTAAATAATTAACTTTTAAAAAAATATGCAAATAGTAATATGTTTTCTGCCAAGTACAGTTTCAAAATAGCTATAATTGATTTTAAAATTGATACTTTTGTTCTAAAAAAGGCATTAAAGGACGTTTAGTAGCTTATGAATTGGGTTCGGTTCAATTTGAACTGCACCTCCAATTGTTAGACACCATCTAACAATTGGAGGTGCAGTTTTTTTGACTAAATATACGATAGACGAAAAATCAAATCAGTTTTAGAGTACTTAAAAAGGGAAAAAAACCATAAATCCATTACTCAAGAAAGAAATGTAGGTTTATCCCCTCTGAAAAGATGGGTCGCTCGCTATCTAAAACATGGGATGGAAGGACTTGTTTCATCCTATACAAATTACACTCTGCCCTTTAAACTATAGGTACTTAAATATATGAACGAATATGGGGCATCGATCAACGAGACCGCTGTACATTATAACCTTCCTTCCGATTCTACACTTTTGAATTGGGCAATCCCCTCTTCCTAGCGAAAGATGTTGCTGAGTGGATTGATTACTCTAAAGACAAAGTTGGACAAATGCTGAAAACAGTTGATGAAGATGAGAAAGTAACCTCACCGATACACTATAGCGGTCAGGTTCGCAATATGTATTTCTTAACAGAAGACGGTCTATATGAATATTGATGCAATCACGAAAGCCAATTGCAAAAGCATTCATGAAAGAAGTTAAGATAATCCTTAAGGCAATTCGCAGAGATGGTGGGTATATCGCAACAAATGAAGATGATGATGATGCTACAATCATGGCGAAGGCATTAGTGGTTGCCCAAAAGACAATTGACCGACAAGGTAAACAACTTGAATCTGCTAATAAAGTGATCGAAGAGCAAAAGCCAATGGTCACATTTGCAGAGAAGATATCATACAAATTAGCCTCCCCTAATAATTAAGGAAGGCTCATTCTAAGGGAACATTATTAACTGTTTAGGTCAATTATAACTGTACTTTCTCTGGTCACGCAGTGGTCACAAAAATGGTCACATGTGGTCACAAAAAAGCGTTTTTTCTAGTGTTTATCCATTTTTATCCTTTTGCTTAAAAATCACAAAACCCTTATATATCAACGTTTCCAGTCCACATCGACGGCATCAAACAGGACGGCACTTCAGAACCTGTCTTCCGTAATGGGGATTGGGCGTTTTAATTAGCCGGCTTTAAGCGTCCATCACCTGAAAACCTTCAGCCACGTGATCCCTGTATTACTTGGAAACATGTGGCTGTTTTTTCATGCCCAAAAAGCAGACAAGCCCGTAGTAATATCGACTCCTTGCTTTCGATAAGTTTATTCGCTTAAGCCTGATTCCACATAATCCCAAATTGTGACATCCAGCTAAAAATACATTCACCCTTCACCCTCTGCAATCGCTAAAACATCACCCTTAAATTCCTCCTTATTCAAAATAATTGGGCTCAGTACCGTTTACATAGCCTGATTTTTTAAACCTAATATTTCATTGGAATATCTTGAACACATCTTTGATTGCCAAATATGTTATACTATTAGTAAAGAGGGTGGCTAAATTGAAAAGCAATAAGTATAATACTGGTGAAACAGTAACCATTCAGGATACTAATGAATCAGTAACCATTAATAAATGGGCATATGTAAAAAACATGAAGAGATATTCTTATACGGTTAAAGAACATCCAACTACTTTTTTCTTTGAAGAAGAATTTAAAAAAGCTTAAGAACAAGTCACTAAAAACCCTACTCCGTTCAGAGTGGGATTTTTTTTGCTTTTTCATATTTTAGCACAATAAAAAACAGACCCCCATCGAGGAAGTCTGTTCATATAGGTTACGATTTAATTATAAAATTAAGCTTTTTGAACGTTAGCAGCTTGAGCTCCACGAGCACCTTGCTCAACTTCAAAAGTTACTTTTTGACCTTCGTCTAAAGATTTGAAGCCTTCGCTTTGGATAGCTGAGAAATGTACGAATACGTCGTCTCCGTTTTCACGTTCGATAAATCCAAAACCTTTTTCTGCATTAAACCATTTAACTGTACCTTGTTCCATTGTTGTTGCCTCCTAGTGCATAACACACATTGTATTACTATTTTCAATCATTTGGAAAATAACGAGTATCCTCTTCCACAACCAAAAACAATTCTTTATTAGATTAACATGAAATGATGCAGATAGCAAATTATCCAGCGATAATTTAAGATGGCTCCACATTCTTATTGCCTTCTTATTTTCTTTATTTATCCAATTTAATGATTCAGATATTAATTAATGGGTATATCAGAGTAATAAGATACAGTACGATTTTCACTTAAAGAATTATCAACAAGGAGGTCACTCAATGAAATATTACAAAGTTTCTAATAGCGGTTTTGACAGTAAAGTGATTGTAGCCTATAGCGGCTATGAGGCACTCGGATATTATTTAATGGAAATCGATGATCAACTTGGTTTTGTTGATGATATTGATGTAGAAGAAGTGGATGCTGATGAACGAGTCGAGATTTCCTATACGGTATATCCCGTTTATAAGACACTTAAGGAGCTATATCAAGAGAAAGATTTTTGGCAAGTTCCTAATGTTGTCGTGGAAGTCGAATAATGAAAGCACACCCATCTTTAAGAGAATTCGAATTCACCTCCCAATCAACCCGGTCAAATAGTATTTGGTAATTGCAAGATATTCACGGGTATATGATTTCAACAGTGACACTTTTGGTGTCTTTGCCGGCATTCCCTTCATGTCCAAGCCTTCTTTTTTTGCTATTTCGACTGCCCTGTAGATATGAAAGTCATTACTTACGATCAATCCTGAAGCTGCTGTATCAGGAATGAGTTTTTTTGAGAAAACAATATTTTCGTGAGTTGTTGTAGATTTGTCTTCCATCATGATGCGTGCTTCTTCAATTCCTTGGGCGATTAGCCCCTTTTGCATTGCTTTTGCTTCCGATATATCCTCTCCCGGTCCTTTGCCGCCAGATACAATGACCACTGTATGTTTATTCGCCGATAAATACTCTGCAGCTTTATCAATCCGGTATTGTAAGGATAATGATGGAACCGAACCTTTGACCCTTGCTCCAAGAATAATGAGGTAATCGGCATTTTCCGGAATTTGCTGGTGAATGCTTTCCTGAATTTTCATGTGCAAAAATCCAAAGTACCCCAATATCGCAATGACGCTTATTACACAAAAAATTTTCATTTTCCTTTTCAAAGTTTTTCCCCGCTTCATTTTCTTATCTATATATAACCACTAACTCCTATATGACTAGGATTTGAAGAGCGGGAAATCATGAAAGACTTCCCGCTCTATTCAAAATATTCAATCGGACAGTTCATTCTGCGACCATATCATCATAAATCAATTTTCCAATTTTACTGATTACTTGACGGCTTTCTTCCTCTGATTTCATATCTTCAGTAAGAACGGCAGCATAAACGGTTTGAGTTTCTGACCGAATGATTGCACAATCATGGGCAACTCCCCGAATTCCGCCCGTTTTGCTTGCGACCTTGACTCCTCTGCCCATCAGCGATGGAAGTTTATCCCTTAATTGTTGATTGTCAAATACACGCAATATTCTTTCCTGGCTTTCTTTCGTTAAAAAGTTGCCTGTATGTATGGCTTTTAAGCAGGTAATCGTATCTTCCGCCGATATGGTATTGTCGCGCCCTTCTTTTAATGCCTTAAAATCCTGCATTTTTCGTTCAAGGACAGTATTTTTCAAACCAAGTTCCTTAATGCATTGATTAATTTCTTCAAAGCCCAACAGGTTCATCATCATATTCGTGGATGTATTGTCGGAAATGGTTATCATCAATGTCAATAAATCCTCTACGGTCAAAAATACCTTATTCGATAAGACGTGCAGGACCCCAGATCCCCCTGTCACTTCACTAGGCGGGATGGTCACTGGTTGGTTCAAATAGATTTTCTTTTGTTCACTTTGACGATAACCTTCGATGATCATTGGTATTTTGATCAAACTAGCTGATTGAAAGGATTCATTCTCGTGATATCCAATCGTGTCCCCAAGACCATTTTCAATTTTATATGCAATTTTCCCATTAAATGATTCAACTAATGCCAAGATATCATGTTCTATAGTTTGTAAAGTCATCTATTCCCTGGTCCTCCCTTAGATATCATTTAAACCCCTTAAAAAACTCCCTTATCCCCTAACTTATTCTACCATGTTAAAAGCAGTACAATCTTATTAGAAATTCCAAAAATGAATAAATTTTTGTATAAAAAAGAGCCTTCATATTGAAAGCTCCCTTAATAACTGTCATTCATCTAGCTTTAACGGCACGGCCCTTCACTAATGGGAATCGTTTCTTCTCGGTGGTATCCACTTGTGTGATTGCGCCATCATGTACGGTTATTAAAACTGATCCATATTGCAGATCTTCCAAGCTTGAAATGATATGCCTGATTTTCAATTCTTCTTTCTTTTCCATAATATCTCCCCTTCACTACTGGTAATAAAGCTTCGTTTCATGCCTAATGTTAAAAAGATTCGCACGACAAGCACATGTACGCTTCCCACTTTCAATGTTTTCTTGGGAACTTGGTTTACCTATCATATCCTCATCACTTAACTTTCCGTATAAGAATAACCAGTTAATAGGAACTCCATATTCCCTCCCTTCACTATAAAAAATAAAAGGCACCCACCATCTAACGGATTAGATGTAAGGGTGCCTTTAGTTGACTAATCGGCAATATTCGGGAATTGCAAATGTTATAGAAAAATACAATAAAATGGGACAAACCATATTATTCTTACCAATTAACTTGGTATTTACTAATATAATCCAATTTCATCTTTTTGTCAATCCTGTGTTTAAATTTTCTGATTAATCTGCGTTTTACATTTTACTTATTTACCACTTTACCAAACTAAACTATTTGAGATATACTATTTTAGTATAAGTTGTCGGTATAAACACATACTTTGTATTTAAGAAAGGTTCGATATAATTGGTAAATAAAAAATGGGGTTTATTGATTTTGACCACTTTCGTAATTGGAAATATGGTCGGCGGCGGAATTTTCATGCTCCCTGCCCAATTAGCACAGGTTTCCAGTCCATTAGGGGCCACATTGGCATGGATCGTTACTGGACTGGGAGTTTTTCTAATAGCTTTAGTGTTTGGTAACCTGGCAGTCAGGAAACCGGATTTGAAGGCTGGACCGCAAAGTTATGCTCAATCATTATTTAAATCTCCTGTTAAAGGAAGGGTTTCAGGGTATAGCATGGCTTGGGGCTATTGGGCTGCAAATTGGGCTGCGACAGCTTCTGTCATCATTTCATTTGCTGGTTACCTATCAACGTTTTTCCCGGTGATGCATAGTGCTAAAGTGATTTATACAGCGGGTTCGTTTCAACTTGAACTAGGTAAAGCATTAACGTTTGCGGTATGTTCCATTGCCCTTTGGGGGATTCAGGCAATCTTGGTTAGAAGTTTTAACAGTGCTGGGAAAATGAATCTGTTTGCTACGGTTACCAAAGTGCTTGGATTCTTATTTTTCATCATTATCACGATATTCATCTTCGATACTTCCAATCTAGGAAACGGAGCTGAATTTTATGATAAGGCGGGATCTGCAATCTCTTTAGGTGATCAAGTGAACGCTGCTGCAATTTCAACATTATGGGCCTTCATCGGTATCGAAGCTGCCGTCATGCTTTCAAACCGTGCCAAGTCACAAAATGATGTTAAGAAAGCGACGATTCTTGGTTTACTTATCGCTGTTGCCATTTATATCGGCATTACTTTATTGACGATGGGTGCCATATCACAAGACGAGTTGAAAGTATCACAAAAACCGCTGGTTGACGCACTACAAGCAGTAGTTGGTTCAAGCGGTACGTATTTAATGGCTGCTCTTGCCGTCATTTCCTTATTGGGGTCGACAATCGGATGGATTGTCGTTGCCTCGGAAGTTCCTTACCAAGCAGCGAAGTCGGATCTGTTTCCGGCCTATTTTGCGAAAGCAAACAAAAATGGCACACCCGTCCGTTCTATGACAATAACGAATGTCATGACACAGATATTCCTATTCTCCACTATTTCGGGTACGATTTTGGAGGCTTATAAATTTTCGATGATCGTCGCTACACTTGCTTACTTGATTCCGTATCTTGCATCCGTTCTGTATCAATTGAAACTGGTCATGACCGGAGAAACCTATGACATCATGAAAGGCTCAAGGGTACGTGATGGCATTATTACCATCTTGGCGTTAATCTACTCGATCTGGGTCATCAAGACAGGTACAGCCGATATGAATACATTCATCCTTGGTATTGCCTTATATGTATTTGGAATCATCCTATACCCACTCTGGATGAGAAAAAAAGCATAACCTTAAGCACCTTGGCATTCTTAAATGCCAAGGTGTTTTTTTATATATCTTTCATAATCAATCTAGTTTTCAGCTGAACCGTTTCCCCTGAGCATAACTCCCTCAATCCAGTCAATTTTGCAGGCAAATCCAAATTAGGAGCATTCGTTACCCATGTATATGGTTCAGGACAGACGAACCCCTCCTGATTGAACAATACCCAAAACTTAAAATATTGATCGCCTTGATAGATGACTTGTATGCCAGCCTCTTGGTCAGTGAGAATGCACTCGTTTTCCTGATTTCTTTCTTCATCATAGCCAAATAGGTCATCAAATAGCCGGTCGTCCAAGCTAATACCGTTTTGGATTTCCAATGTATTGGCCGTTTCATGAATTGCACCAGTGGGCAATGACCTATCATTCAACTCCCAATGTTTATTGACGGGAAGAGATATTCTGCAATCCCCCAATTTACTCACTGGTCCAAATGGAAAATTGAATACAGTATGATAACCTGCTCCCCACGGAAAAGGTTCAATGCCCTTATTGGTGATTTCCAATTGTATTTCCAATGTTTCAGCCCTTAAAGATAAAGACATATTTACAGTGATATCTTGTGGAAAGCTACCTTTTAAATCAAAATTACTGCTTGAAAATTCAGTATTAATCACGATTTCTTTACCGTTCACTTCCTTTTTGCCGACTTGCCACGGCTTGTCATGCAAAAAACCATGAATATGATTGGATTTTTCCATTTCATTGATTGGAAACTTATACTCAGTCCCCTTATATGTAAATTGACCATCTTCAATTCGATTAGGAGGAAACAGGATTGGCATTCCGTATAAAATGGGAGCTTTTTTATACTCTTCCACACTATCCGGAGTTCGCAGCAACTCAATATCCTTATGCTTGTATTTCACTGAAAGCAGATTGCTTCCTAAAGATGGCACAAGTATCGCTTCCACTATTTCATTGCCGAACTTTATGGCATTTTCATTTAAAAAAGTGATTTCTTCTATATACCCTTTCACTTTTTCTCCTCCTTTGACTTGAACATATATCCATCCTACTTCCATGGACCATTTTTTGCAACAAATGGAAAATATAATTCATTATAATCTATCTGTGCTTAACAAATGTGTTGGTAATCTAGAATTTTGCTTTACTATCTTTCTATTTCTCTTTTATCCTTTTCCTTCGTACCGGACGTCTTGTAACTTTTTTAAATAAAAAAAAGGATGCCGTTACGGCATCCTTTTTACTTATCTATTACTTTCACTTACTAAAGCCACTATGCCTTCTTCATCATCCAAAACAAGTTCAATCCCCGAGTATGGATCTTTATTCATATATTCATCCAGCCATAAGCGAAGCGCTTCTATCAAGTTGATGGTAATTAACACTTGTTTCCGGCCATCGACAAAAGCTTCTGCCGAAAAGCCATAATCATCATCATACATTAACTCGACTTCCACCTCATTGGGTTGTACCTGCTTTTTACGGGCAATGTAAACACAAACCGCATTGATGATATCTTGTTCGGATATCTTTAGCCTCTCCATGGGTTTGTATCCTCTTTCTTCTTCTTATCTTTGAAATATGTGAATATTTTACGGATCACAACGATCAATACCACAACCGCCAACACGTTGATTAATAGACCAAGTATAGAACCAAGCATTCCCATATTGGCGAATAGGCTGCCAAAAAGTAAACCTGCCAGTCCACCTAGCATAAGTCCTTTCATTAAGCCGCCTTTGGTGAATGTGTTTCCACTCTTGGCTTTATTGGCAGTAGTGGCATCGGATTTCTTCGTTTCTTTATTTTGGAAATTAGAATTATTATTGGTGTTGTTGTTAAAGCTTCTTTTTCCTGACTTGTAACCCCTTGCATCGACTGATTCCGCATGATCCTGGAATACATAAGTGCCGACTGGCGAGAATGCTAGTGTAATTGTAAGTAATGCAGCCATAAATTTTTTCATCATGTTTTTTTGCCTCCGTTTAATAGTATGAAATGTTGTTTCTTTTTATGTTTTCCCAGATTTACTGAAAGTCCACATCACCTATCCTTGTTTTATCTTATAGTATTTACGTTGAAATTCAAAATAAGTTTCATTTTTTTTCGATTTTTTTCAAAAAAAATAAGCAGAGGCATTTTCTCCCCTGCTTATTTTTTAACTATTAGTTTACACGAACGACACGGCCGTTGTATACACCTGCCCAATATCCGCTGTCCATATTGGCGATCGCAACACCTGTTGAACTTTGGGAACCGATAAATTTGCCGCCGCCGACATAAATTCCGACATGCCCATCAGTTTTATAGGTATTGAAAAATACTAAATCTCCAGGTTGTTTTTGACTATCAGATACTTGACGTCCTGCACCTTTCAATGCATCCGTACTGGCCGGAAGGTTCACACCAGCTTGTTTATAAGCCCATGCAACGAACGCTGAACAATCGAAAAGACCGTTAGCGATATCGGATGCCGTTCTTCCGCCGCCAAATTTATATGTGGAGTTACCGATATATTTATAACCTGCTGTAATGGCAGAGCCTGTATTTGCACTGCTTGGCTTACTTGATGTTTCGGTTTTACTTGCTGCAGGTTTTGCAGCAGAACTGTTTTTAGATGAATTTGAAGATGAAGATGATTCACCTTTAGATTTTGCCGAAGCTTCGCCTTTAGACGAACTTGATGATTCTTCGCTAGAAGAACTTGATGATCCTTCACTGGAAGAATTTGAAGAATTTGAAGCATTCACTTCTTCAGCAGCACGGTCAAGGTCTGCTTTTTCCGATGCTTTACGTTCTTCCTCTTTTTTGATATTTTCACGAATGGATGCTATTTGTGCTTCTAAACCAGCATCTTTATTCTCTAAAGATTGTTTTAGGGCCTCTGTTTCCGATTCTTTCTTTTCGATCTTAGCCTTCATATTGACCGTTTCAGCTTTTTGATCTTCAATTTGAGATTGCATGCCTTTAAGCTCTACTTCCATATCCTTAAGGTTTTGCAATTTCTTCTCAACGGTCGCTTGTTTTTTTTCCAGGTCAGCTTTATCCGCTTCCTGCTCGCTAAGAATCTGTTGGTCAGCTTCCACGATAGTGGCTACCGCTCCAACACGATTAACGAATTCACCAAAGCTTTTAGAACCTAACACAACTTCTAGGTACTCAACGTCCCCGCCGCTCTCTTGGAATGAAAGCGCGCGCTCTTTCAAGACTTCCTCGCGTTTTGCGATTCTTTCTTCCAACGCTTTAATTTCTTTCTTTAAAGATTCTATGTCTTTTTCGGTGTCTTTAATTTCTTGTTTAGTATCTTTGATTTTTTGATCATTTTCTTTCATTGCCGATTCGATCTGGGCAATTTGGGCATTCATTTTCGATTGTTCTTTTTTCAATTCCTGAATAACTTGCTCTGCCTCTGAAATATCTGATTGTATTCCTGTGCGTTGCGATTGAATCTCCGTGATTGATTCAGCTTTTACAGACGGTATGGCAAAAGCGCTTCCTAACCCAAGCATAATTGTCGTGTTCAATACGATAAGTTTTTTCTTCAAACTCATTTCCCCTGCTTTCCTCCCGTTGCATTTCCATCGACCCACTTCTTTTTCTCCATGAAAAATACTTAGTCAAAATAAATTGCTGGGAACTCTTCTCTATTTTTTTACTCTTTATGTAATCTTCTAAGGTTGAGATAATATTAAATACGTTTCTTAAACTCTACTATGTTTTCATCTAAGTCGTAGTATATCATCAGATTTTGTCAAATACGTAATAACAATATTACAATTATATTTCAATTTTAACATTAAACATAAAGATTCGACTTTTTCACGTGATAAAACATCCAATATCTTACATAACCCCCTTCGTATTTTGATGCAAGACTTTCTATCTAGTATTTAGCACCAAGGGACCATGGACTATTGGCAGTCAAAAACGAACCACTTGCGCATGCAAGGAAGCCCTTTTGTAACAGATTGTAGCCCATTTACCTTTCATGCTGGAAGTTCCGCAGGCATTCCCAATAAAAAAACCGCTCATCAGCGGTTTTTTCGTCAATATTCGACCCATCCTTAAATTCCAGCCATAAAGTCGACAAAAACTTTCAATTCTTTTGGTCGGACGAATACCCTTTCCCCTTTGCTTATTTCCAGATTCAAATATTGTTCTTTCATCAGTTCGATTTCCAGCGGTTCGTTTGTATCCTGCCGAATGACTTCTATCCGGACGATGGGGCCAATTGTGTGGATGTGCTCAATTATGGATGCGATTGAATCCTTTTCCGATGGTTCTCTTTCTATAATAAAGTTATGATTCCTTACATAACCAGTACCCGCTCCATCTTCACTGCCCGGGGCACTCATTTCTGCATTGCCAGTAACCAATTTCCCTTTATGCACGTTGCCCTTGAATAGATTGACACTGCCTAGAAAATCAAAGACAAAGGGATTTTCGGGGTGATCATATACTTCTTCCGGAGTTCCAATCTGTTCAATTTTCCCTTCATTCATGATTACGACCCGATCAGCAACATCCATCGCCTCTTCTTGATCATGAGTCACGAACACACTCGTAACATTGAATTCGTCGTGAAGCCTTCTTAGCCAACGCCGGAGTTCTTTGCGAACCTTGGCATCCAATGCCCCGAATGGTTCATCAAGCAAAAGGATATTCGGTTCAACCGCAAGTGCCCTTGCCAATGCGACACGCTGGCGCTGGCCGCCTGATAATTGGGATGGATAACGATCTTTATATCCTTCCAACTTGACGAGCTGAAGCAATTCGGTAACCTTTTGTGCAATAACATCTTTACTTGGCCTTGTTTTTCTGGGGCGGACCTTTAATCCATAGGCGATATTATCAAAAATGGTCATATTGCGAAAAAGGGCATAATGCTGAAAGACGAAACCCACATTTCGATCTTTTACATGCATATGCGTATAATTCTCTTCATTGAAGAGGATTTTTCCGTTCTCCGCCTGTTCAAGACCCGCGATGATACGCAGTAATGATGTTTTTCCCGATCCGGAAGGGCCAAGAAGGGCTACGAGTTCACCGCTCTTTATTTCCAGATTGATGTTTTGGAGTGCTTGATAGGACCCGTAATATTTTGTAACATTTTCTATGATGATACTCATTTCATTCCTCCTAACTTGCTTTGGTCGTTTTAAAGTCTGTTTTCCATTCTATGAAACTTTTAATGATCAAGGTTATGATTGCAAAGATTGACATTAGGGATGCAACGGCAAATGCAGCCGAAAATTGATATTCATTGTATAAGATTTCAATATGAAGCGGCATCGTATTGGTCATGCCCCGTATATGGCCCGATACGACCGATACAGCTCCAAACTCCCCGATTATTCTTGCATTGCAAAGGATGACTCCATATAGAAGTCCCCATTTTATATTGGGAAGCGTCACATACCAAAATGTCTTAAACCCTCCCGCACCGAGCGTGAGTGAGGCCTCTTCTTCAGACGTCCCCTGACTTTGCATGAGCGGGATCAATTCGCGTGCAATGAATGGGAAGGTAATGAAAATGGAGGCGATGACAATCCCTGGTATTGAAAAGATCACTTTAATGTCAAGGGATTGCAGCAGTGGACCAAGTGTTCCATGTAAGCCGAACAGAAGGACAAAAATCAACCCGGCAATGACGGGTGAAACGGAAAAAGGCAAATCTATCAATGTTATTAAGAAGTTTTTTCCCTTGAAATCATATTTTGTTATGGTCCACGCAGCAACCACTCCAAATATGGCATTGAGTGGCAAGGTGATGAGGACAACGATCAATGTTAACTTAATCGCAGCCACGGCATCAGGATGGGCAATGGCCGCAAAATAAGCTTCGGCACCTTTTTCAAAGGCTTTTACAAAGATTGCGATTAATGGAACAACTAAAAACAAAGTGAGAAATAGCAATACAACGGAAATGAGGATCCACTGTATGGATTTAGGCTCTTTAGTTGCGTTTCTCGTAATAATGACTGGGTGATTCGCTTTTGCAACCACTGATTTATCTTCCATCATATCCCTCCTACTTCCCTGAATATCTTTTACCGGTCCACCATTGTAAGATATTGATGGTGAACAAAATGATAAATGTAATAATGAGCATGACGGCTGCAACAGCTGTTGCACCTTCATAATCATACTGTTCAAGCTTTGTCATGATGATCAGCGGGGAAATCTCCGTTTTAAACGGCATATTTCCGGCAATGAAGACAACGGATCCATACTCTCCAAGTGCCCTCGCAAAAGAAAGTGCAAAACCCGTCAATATCGCTGGAATCAATTCCGGGAAGATGATTTTAATGAATGTCTGCATTCGATTCGCCCCTAAAGAGGCTGATGCTTCTTCCATCCCTTTTTCGATATTTTCAAGCACCGGTTGAACCATCCGTACCACGAATGGCAGACCGATAAATATAAGGGCGATGATGATCCCTGCGGGAGTGAAAGCGATTTTAAAGCTGAAAAATTGCCCGATCCATCCATTCGGTGAATACAAGGTGGTCAACGTAATCCCTGCCACGGCAGTCGGGAGGGCAAAAGGCAAATCAACCAGTCCGTCGATGATCCTTTTGCCGGGAAACTCATAACGGGTAAGCACCCAGGCAATTAACACACCAAAAACTGCGTTAACAAAGGCCGCAGATAACGCTGTCAAGAAACTCAATTTATAAGAAGCGAGAACCCTCGGTTCAGTTATGGTCGCCCAAAAATCTTGGAAGCCCATTGAAAATGTGTTTAAAAAAACCATCGATAACGGGATCAAAACGATGATGGTGAGATACAGCAGCGTAAAACCCATCGTCAATCCAAAACCGGGTATGGTCCTCTTTTTCGTCTGTTTACCTTCAGTCACTATATTCATCGCTTCGCCTCAACCCTTTTTCCGATTTATGAAGGAGAAGATGTTAAAGCCACACCTTCTCCTCCATGCTTATTGCTGTTGATAAATCTCGTCAAATGTGCCACCATCATTAAAATGTGTTTCCTGGGCTTTTTTCCAACCGCCAAATGCATCATCAACAGTCACCATATCGATATTGGCAAATTGGTCTCCATATTCAGTGAGAACCTTCTCATCCCTTGGACGATAGAAGTTTTTCGCGGCAATTTCCTGACCGGCATCCGTATACAGATATTCCAGGTAGGCTTCGGCCACTTCCTTTGTTCCTTTTTTCTCGACCACTTCATCGATAACGGCTACTGGTGGCTCTGCTAATATACTGATTGAAGGGTTGACGATTTCATATTTGTCATCACCGAATTCTTCCAGTGTTAAATAGGCTTCATTCTCCCAAGCGATCAGCACGTCACCAATTCCCCTTTCCACAAAAGTGGTCGTTGCACCGCGGGCCCCTGAATCCAGAACTTCAACATTCTGATAAAGTTTTTTCATGAAATCCTTCACTTTTGTTTCGTCATTGTCGAAATTTTTCTCCGCATAAGCCCATGCAGCCAGGTAATTCCACCTTGCCCCTCCGCTTGTCTTTGGGTTTGGCGTAATGACAGATACATCCTTTTTAGTCAGATCATCCCAATCTTTAATGCCTTTAGGGTTATCTTTTTTCACCAAAAACACAATCGTTGATGTATATGGTGTCGAGTTCTCCGGTAAACGTTTTTGCCAATCCTCCGCTAATAGGTTACTAGCTTCATAAATGGCATCAATATCATAAGCCAATGCCAATGTAACGACATCCGCCTCCAATCCGTCAATGACAGCCCTGCCCTGTTTACCAGATCCGCCATGTGATTGTTGAATCGTTACATCCTGGCCTGATTCTTCTTTCCAGTGCTTCACGAACGCTTCATTGAATTCCTGGTACAATTCCCTTGTCGGATCGTATGACACATTCAAAAGCTCTACTGACTTCGATGTCCCGTCCCCCTTCGTTTTTTCCGAGTTGCATCCAGCAAGTACACCGAAGGCTAAAATCAAACTTGTCAATAACATCAACTTTTTCATGAGCTTCCCCCTTTTTTTTACAGCAAAAAAGGCATTCTATTTCCCTTCATTTATTTTTCGGGAGATAGTATGCCTTCAGTTCTCTGATCAGCAAGTATTTTGATTTTTGTATATCATTACCATAAAACAAAGTTCACCAAGTTGTCAACTAGGTATTGCATGTCCCTTTAATTAAATTCATTCATGTTTTGCAGGTTGAAAAATTCCCTAAATGAGAAGGGCTCGATCCACCAGGGAGATCGAGCCCTTTTTAATACCTGGCCAACACTTATGGATTTGATGATTTTTGATACAGCTTATTTTCCACGATATACCGATAACACTGATCAGGCAGTAAATATCGTGGTTCCCCGCCCATTGCGAATTCATCCCTTATATATGTAGAACTGATTTCCATGGAAAGGCCTTTATCAATAAGGTGAAATGTATTGCCATCATCATAATTCCTTAGCAATGGACTTTTGGATATGATTTTCAGCATATCGATTCCATCCCGTGCCATGACGATGAATTTATGATTGGCAATCAATTTTTCCCTGAATTTCCATCGTAAATGTACCGGCAACTCCTGATTATCAATATCTTCAAGTAAATCTGCACCCATTATGAAGTAAACTTCATCTTTTGGAAATTGTGATTTAAAATATTCCATCGTATACCAAGTATATTGTTTACTCATTCCGGCACGTTCATTAATTTCATAATCACTGACTTCGAATAACGGGTTGCCCCCTATTGCCAGCTTGAGCATTTCCCAACGATGTTCATTGCTCGTTTTCATCTGTTTATCGATACGGCCATTTGCGCAAGGCAGGAAAAACACCTTGTCCAGCTTAGCACGATGCGCAATGGTGGATGCTGTCCATAAATGCACATTCGTGACCGGATCGAAGGAAGATCCATAAACCCCAATTTTCCCCATCCTTTTATCCCCCTCATAAGCCTTTCTTTTTCACCACGGCCCTGACCGGGCTCCCGTCCCCTGCTTCCAATGCCAGCGGCAATGCAGCCAAATCGTACAGCCCAGGCTCCAGTCCATCAAGGACCAGCCCTTCGAGGATATGAATTCCACAGCCTGACAGTTTATTGTGGGCAGGCAATTCTTTGCTGTCAAGACAGTCGACTGAAGGTAAATCAAGCCCAAGGAGCCTAACCCCTTTATTTGCAAGGAAGGGAGCTAAATCTGGTTCAACCGCTGGAATCCATTCCGGAAAACGGCTAAGGTCCTTCCATTGACCTGTTGCCACCAGCAACCGCCGGACCCCTGTCAAGTCGATGCCTTCAAAAGCTTTAATGCCAATGCTTTCAGCTGCATCCACCTTTACTACGGTAGCAGTGCCAATATATAAATCAAGATCAAGTTCGATGATTTTTTTTCCATTGTCATCAAAATGATAGGGAGCATCAATATGAGTTCCTAAATGTGTACTCATCCGGATTTCCCCTACATTGACGGAAGACCCTTCAGCCATTGATGAATTCAGCCGATATGAATATTGCGTATCTCCTGGCCAATATGGCGTATTTTCATTTAGAAGCTGAGAAATATCCAACCATTGATTCATGTGTTCACCCCTCCAGTCAAAGCTTACAGTTTGGTCCTTAATGTCCAAAGCTCAGGAAAAAATGGCTGTTCGACCACTTTCTTCAGATAACTTACACCGGACGATCCGCCAGTTCCCTTTTTATGACCGATGATCCGTTCTACGGTGCTCATATGATTGAATCTCCAGAATTGTTGTTGACTTCCAATATCAACGAGTTTTTCGGCCAGCTCATACAAATCCCAGTAGTTATGCACATCACGGTAAACGGTTAGCCACGCGCTTTCAACACTTGCATTTTCCTGATAAATTACAGACCAATCCCTGTTCAATACCGGTTGGTCAATGGGAAGCCCCCTTGCAGCCAAAGCCCCTATAGCCGCATCATAAATACTAGGTTTATTCAAGGCCGCGATCATCGACTCATGAAGCTCGGGCTGATGACGGAAAACGGCCAATATTTGCGAATTCTTTTGACCCATCGCAAATTCTATCAACCTGTTCTGAAATGATTGAAGCCCTGAAGAGTTTCCTAGTTTCTCCCGGAATTCCATATAATCGGATGGCGTCAAGGTCGAAAGCACATTCCAGGATTGAACTAGTTGCTGTTGGATCCTGGCCACTCTGGATAGCATCTTAAAGGAAGGCTCCAAATGTCCTGCCACAATATGATCAGTTGCTGCAGTCAATTCATGGAGGATCAATTTCATCCATAATTCACTTGTTTGGTGAATGATGATGAACAGCATTTCATCGTGATGGCCGGAAAGCCGATGCTGACTTGATAATATTTGATTTAAATGCAGGTAGTCCCCATAGGACATATCTTTTTTAAAATCAGTTACCATACTTTCTTCCAAACGATGTTCATCTCTTGGACCCTTATCCATACTATCCCTCTTTCCCTTTACTTTCTTTTGATTTTCGACATCAATAAATAAACGATGCAAAGAAAGATCAGCCAAGGAACCCCGAACTGGAGTACGATTTTAAATGGGCCAGTGAACCAGGTGGAAACCGTCAAAGCAAACAAAAGAAATGCACCAAGAATCGTTAGATATGGAAATCCATACATTTTAACCGGTAATTTGCGGCCCCCTGATTTCTCCCACCTCTTCCTGAAATATAAATGGGAAATGAACACCATGAACCAGGTTAAAATGGCTCCGAACATCGATATCCCCATCATGAATGCATATGAAGTATCCGGAAGCAGGACCTTTACTCCTGCAGCAAGAAATATTCCTAAAGTGGATATGAGAAGGGCCCTTACCGGGACACCTTTCCTGCTCACTTTTTGAAATAGGGCAGGAGCCTGCCGTTGCTCGGATAATGAAAATATCATTCTGGTGGAGGCATATAATTGACTATTCATTGCAGATAAAGCAGCGGTTAAAATAATGAAATTCATTATCCCCGATGCCCCGGGAACATTCAGGGTTTCCATTACCTTAACAAATGGGCTCTTATCAATACCCGCAGATTGCCAGGGAACAATGATCAACATGATCCCGATAGTCAGTACATAAAAAGTGGCAAGCCTAAAGACAGTTGCCTTCAAAGCTTTGGGTACGGCTATATCCGGGTCCTTTGCTTCTCCCGCCGTCACCGCTATCAATTCAGTTCCCAAAAAGCTGAAGAGCGAAATGAATATGGCGACCCAGAGCCCCCAAAATCCGAAAGGCATAAAACCTCCATCATTGGCATAGTTCTCTACACCGATCCCGCTTGAAGGTTCGGCGCCAATTACCACATAGGCGCCCAGTAGAATGAATATGACAATGGCACTTATCTTGATCATTGAAAATACATACTCAAAATTCCCAAATGTATTGACACTCGTCGCATTTACATAGATTAGCAGTGCAGCAAAAAGAAAAATCCAAATGCTTCCAGGCACAGCCGGGAACCAATATTTCATATAAACAGCGATGGCACTCACTTCGACACCAATGGCAAGAACATTCGCTATCCAATATGAATACCTCACAACAAAACCCGCAAATGGACTTATATATTTTTCAGCAATGGTTCCAAAGGATCCCGATGTTGGATAGGCCACAGTCATTTCCGCCAAACAGCCCATCAGCAGAAGGACAATGAATGCACCTATTGCATAGCTGATAAGTACACTTGGACCTGCCGTTGAAATCGCAAGGCCGCTGCCCAAAAATAATCCGGTGCCAATTGCACATCCCATGGCTATCATGGTGATTTGATTCGATGATAATTCACGATGCAGCTTATTTTTCTCCATATGTTGCTCCCATTCTAGGCAATGATTCCCCTTTTATTTTCATAGTTTTCATATAATCTGCCGTCCATGATTTTCTTAAGCACCTTTACAGTTTCATAGACTTCCTGAAAAGAGGTATAAAGAGCGACAGGTGCTAAACGAATCATATCCGGTTCACGATAATCGGGGATGATGGCTTCTTGTTTCAATGCTTTACATATTCTCGCAGCTTCTGGATGTTCAAGGATGATATGACCGCCCCTTTTTGCTTCATGCCTTGGGCTCCCAATTTCAAATCCATATCCCATTAATTCCGATTGTATTAAATCCATAAGATATTGAGTCAGCCTCAAGGACTTCTTCCGAATGTGTTCTATCCCCGCTTCCGCAAACATTTCAAGCGAGCCTAATAGGGGAGCCATGCTTAATATATGGGGAGTTCCAATCTGGAAGGCACCTGCCGAATTTGCCTGGGTAAAGGTATGTTCCATATCGAACTGCTTATCTTTCCGCGAACCAAACCATCCAGCCAACCCAGGCTTCCTTGCGAAATGCTTACGATTCACGTATAACCCCGCTACACATCCTGGTCCGCCATTCAAATGCTTATAATTACACCAAAACGCGAAATCCACTTCCCAGTTGTCAAACAAATGCGGGATGACACCCACAGAATGACAGGCATCGAATCCCACCATGATTCCACGTGCATGCGCTTCCTTCGTTAACCTCTCCATATCAAGTATCTGACCGCTTCGATATAAAACCGTCGGAAGTACAATCATCGCTATATCCTCGTTCATCTCTGCAATGATGTCATCTTCTTCAAGGAATTTACCATCTCTGCTTTTCACCTGAACCAAGTGTGCCGAAGGATCAAGCCCATGCAATCGGAGCTGGCTTTGAAGTGCATAGATATCACTCGGGAAGGTTAGTTCATCCGCCAAAATCTTATTCCTGCCAGCTCTCGGTTCAAAAAAAGTGGCCGCAAGCTGATGCAGATTAGCTGTAGTCGACCCTCCCATTATCACTTCATCCGCCAAAGCACCTACCAGCGGGGCACTCAATTCACCCAATCTCTCAGAAAAGTAAAACCAGGGCTCGGCACCCTCCGTCCAGCCATCGATTCCATACTTTTTCCAATCTTCCAATGACTTCATTAAACTTTTCTCAGCCCGCTTCGATAAAAGTCCCAATGAGTTGCCATCCATATAAATCATCCCGGGGTTCAAATAGAACTCCTCTCTGTAAGAAACTAATGGATCTTCCTGATCCAAAGTTTTCGCATACTCTTTCGTTGACATGAAATTATTGATATCCATGTTCTCCCCGCTTCCTTCCAATCCACTATTCTTCACTTGTAAATCCCTACCCCTTCCCATGCCAACCTTATCATTCTGTCAGGATCTTTTTCAATATAATCCTTTTTATCAAAAATCATTGTGTAGTGGTTGGTTTCATCATATTTCGGCCAAATTTCACCTTCCGGGGGATTCGGGTTTCCATATTTCGCAAAGTTGACCCAATGGCCCTGCATTCTATGGGAAACCTTTAGGGCAGCTGACCTTGAACCATATGAAACAATCCGTTTCCCAAATGCCGAGTCGAAAGTCTGGAAAGCAAAAGGGATTTCCATTCCATGCGTCGCTCCTAATTTACTTATGCGCATTGCCGCCGTTTTATAATCAAAACGATACATCCATGTTTTTTCAAAGCGGCTGTATGCCTCCGCATACCAAACCGAGGGAATATGGAAAGTCGCATCACGGCCAATGCCAAGTACAGCTTCCTTTTCTGGATAGTTTGTATAAGCATTCGTAATTCGCTCTTCCGCCTCCGGATCAGTATTTTCGAACATTTTATGAATCATCGCCGTATTAGTTGGGATTAACGGGGGTTCCATCTGATCGAATAATGTTGCTTCGTCCCGATTTGTTCCTATAAGCAAGGATATTCCCTTTGCTTTTCCGGATCGAATCGATTCTAGTGGATAATCGGGCAGGAAGTCACCATCTACGACTGGTCCAAATGATAGTGAGCCTGGCATGGCTTGTGAGTTTTCCCGTAAGAGTCGGTGGGAGGCAGCGACAATCTCTTGAACTGGAAGTGTTTTTAACCGGTGGATTTCACCCTTTCCAATGCCCAATATTTCAAGGAACCTTTCACTGAATTGACGCGCAAATCCTTTTCCATAAACAGATGTCGGAGCAGGACTTTCTGCAATGGCCTGTTTAAATAGACCTCTCGCTGAAGGCACAGTTAGTAAAGTCGTCACCGCATTACCACCAGCTGATTCACCAAATATCGTAACATTATCAGGGTCGCCCCCAAAAGCTTCTATATTTTCTTTAACCCATTTCAAAGACGCAACTTGATCACGTAAACCTAAATTGTTTTCAAATATTTCCCCTTCATCTGCCAACTCGGTAAAATCCAGATATCCCAGTGCCCCCAGCCTATAGTTGATGCTTACTACGACTACATCTCCATTTTTAGCCAGTAAGCGCCCATTGTACATATCAAGGGATCCAGCTCCCGTTATATATGCTCCTCCAGGAATCCACACCATTACCGGGCGTTTTTTATCATCAGCCCTAGGCGACCAAATATTCAGGAACAAGCAATCCTCATCCATTTTTTCATTTCCGCTCATTCCCGTTCTTACCGCCCGATCCGTCGGCTGCGGGGGAACGGGACCAAAATCCACCGCATCCATGACACCGCTCCAATTATCAACTGGCTCCGGAGAACGGAAACGCAGACCATCAATCGGCGCTTTCGCATACCTGACTCCACGCCAAACGCATATATCGTTTTCCATAGTACCTTGAAGATGTCCTTTTACCGTCGTAACTATCGATCCAATCATTCCCATTCACCTCTTCATATAATAGTAGATATGTAAGTTCTTCTTTTTCCATTCCCTTATATCCTTCATCCTTGTCGAAAAAAGATCTATAGAGTCAGTTCATCCAAAATAAAGTACCGCTATCGTATATAAAGCTCAGGTAATCACCAGGAATTTGAATTGTTATTTTAAATAATGGTTTTCAACTACCAGTTCAACAAAAAAAGACCCAATCAGGTCTCTTTTTGTTGAAATCGGCAAAAATCTTAGGCGAGCATGGCAAGGATACTCAATAAAGAGCTGCCCCGAACTGAAAGCTGCTGTGCAGCATATGTTAATTGCTGTTCATCGAGCTGTTCCAATAAGGGCTTTAATTCCAGCAATTCATTCTCCAGTCCTTTAAGGTCTGTAGATAGCTTGTCCACCATCAAGAGCACTTGCTCAGAATCAACAGTGGTTTCAGACAAGACTTGTAAACGTTCCTTGATTTCAGTCAAAGGCATATTCTGTTCTTTATACCGATTAATCATTTGA
Organism: Peribacillus sp. NPDC096448; assembly: GCF_044762675.1. NCBI lineage: Bacteria > Bacillati > Bacillota > Bacilli > Caryophanales > Bacillaceae > Peribacillus > Peribacillus sp. NPDC096448. Next base: position 71,694 of record NZ_JBIWEU010000013.1, read on the forward strand.
AGACGATTTAAAGCATCTTCTGTGTAATACCGATATCTTGACCCAGTTTTTTCATAGTTCAGCATTCCTAATTGTGTGTAATAGTCAATGGTTCTTCTCGAAACATTCGCAAGTTCAGCAAGCTGGCCAATCCGATATACATTCACCCAGATAGTCACCTTCTTTAAAAAATCTACTGTTAACGATACTATAACACATCTATCCAAAAAGGTGACTTCAAGATGAAACTATTAGACTACTTTATCCGAATTGCCCTTCAACTGCTTCTTGGCAAAATACAGGGCATCTTCCTTCGATTTAAAAAAGTGCTGTTTTTCTATTTTATGATACAACCCAGTGCTGAGTAACAATTCCTTTGGTTGCTGCTGAATTCCGGAAATGATCAATTTCCCCTTATATTTTCCGATCCGATTAACGATCGCCAATAGTGCAGCCTCTGCTGAAGTGTCCATATATGTTACCCGGCGCATGCTTAATACCAACACTTTCGTCTTATTATCCAAGTTCGCCAATATCGATGACTCCAGGACGTCTATCGAACCAAAGAAGAGAGGCCCTTCCAAGTTATACACATTGATCTTTGAATCCGAATTATCAATTGGAACAATCTCGGCAATCTCATGACTTCTTTCCCTAACCTTTAACGAGTGGCTCATTTTTGCAATGAAGGTGATGAATGCAATCAATAAGCCGATTCCCACTCCCATGATTAAATCAGTGAAGACAGTGATGAGGAAGGTAACTAGCAAAACCGCAGAATCCGCCGTCTTCGTTTTCAATACATGAGCGAATTCCTTTCTTTCACTCATATTCCAGGCAACAAACATCAATATGGGCGCCATGCTAGCCAAAGGTATATGCGCTGCATATGGAGAAAGCACCAGTAAAACCAGTAAAACGACAATTCCGTGAATGACTCCGGACATCGGGGAGACTGCCCCGCTTTTTATATTGGTAGCTGTCCTGGCAATGGCACCTGTTGCAGGTATCCCGCCGAAGAATGGGGTCGCGATGTTCGCGATTCCTTGCCCAACCAACTCCTTATTACTATCATGCTTGGTTCCTCCCATGTTATCGGCCACGGTAGCGGATAACAATGACTCGACACCGCCTAACAAGGCAATTGTAAAAGCGACGGGAAGGAGTGTGATAATGACTTCCACTGAAAGCTCCGGAACTTGAAATTCCGGAAAACCTCTTGGAATCGCTCCATACGTGGAACCTATCGTAGCCACCTTATCGGGAAATAAAACGTAAGCTGCCACTGTTGATATTAGCAGACCCAGAAGCGGTCCTGGCACTCGCGGCAGAAGCCTGGGTGCCAACAGTATGACGACCAAACATATTATCGCAACGATCACACTATATAGATTGATCGTATCTGCTTTAATCACCAGTTCCTTCATGTTATCCATGAACGCTTCATGTTTTTCCACTTTCATGCCAAAGAAGTTGGCAATTTGTCCTGAAAAGATTATTATCGCAATTCCTGTTGTAAATCCAATGATGACGGGACGGGGAATGAACTTCATCAAATTGCCTAACTTAAGAAGACCCATCAAGACTAACATCATCCCGGCTAAAAACCCGGCAATAAGCAGACTTTCATACCCATATTGCATAACGATTCCAAATAATAAAGGAACAAACGCCCCGGTCGGCCCTCCAATTTGAAACTTGGAGCCACCCAAAATCGATATGAGAATACCAGCGATGATGGTCGTATATAACCCGTATATCGGTTCGACGCCTGAAGCAATTGCAAAAGCCAACCCTAAAGGAATGGCTACAACACCTACGACCAATCCTGCCGTTACGTCCTTTTGAAAACCCTTCATGTTATATCCTTGAAATCTAGAATCTTTTATCATCTTTTTCAAACTCACATCCTTAGTCGTTTTTTAAGATTGGAATCTAGCATCATCACGAAAAATGACATTCTTTCATTGTAGAGGGAATTACTTGATCGAAATTAATCTAAATATTGTGGTTTTTTCAACGGGACAAGCCATGCGGGGGACTTTTCAAAACTAAGAAATAATCGTCATATATAATCTCCTTTTGTAAGGTTATTTGACATGGTCTCTACCACGCTTCAACATTATACAGTAAAACGTAAAACTGTACATTGTTAGTAATGTTAACATTTGTTTACAACTTTTTTCATATTTTTACATTTACATTACAATCCGGGACCATATTTCCAGTCTGGTTAATTTGAAGCCGGAGATTCAGACTACGAATCAGGAGGTTTGAACTTTGGACTAATTCCCCATATCAGAAAACTTGATTAATGGGACCAATGGAAAAGCATGTTTTGAGAAAGATTGCTCAAAACATGCTCTGCCTAAACACAAAACCACTTGATTAAAATAAAGAGGGTTTCTATCTAAAGTTAGTTGATTGGAACGGAAGGTGCGAGACTCCTGCGGGAAAAGCGCGTCTAGGGGAGACCCCGCAGGCGCAAGCCGAGGGCGGACCGTCCGCGGAAAGCGAGTGCCTGTAGTCGAAATCAACGTCCAAAATCTAAAAATCAATAAAAATCCGCAGACATACTCGATTTTCATTGAGTTTGTCTACGGTCTGACAAAAACTTTTGATTAAAATAAAAGAGGGTTTCTCTCAGTTTACAGCTCTACTCCTCTCGTCTCGATAATATGCTTATACCAATGAAACGACAGTTTTTTTTTCCGGTTTAACTGATCATGATGATCCACGTAAATGAATCCATATTGCTTTTTATACCCGTTTAACCAACTTAATAGATCAATGACAGACCATGCGTAATACCCTTTTAAATGGATGCCTTCTTTGATTGCACGTTTAATCACTTTTAAATGTTCCTCAATATACTTAATACGGGGAACATCCACTATTTCACCATCGATGATCGGGTCCTCATCACCAAGTCCATTTTCTGTAACATACATTTTAATATCACCATAACGCTCTTTTAACATATGCAGCCCATCTAAAAATCCTTGAGGTGAAATTTCCCAGCCCCATTTTGTATAGGTTTTATCTTCCATTTTTACGGTCCGATAATAGCCATCAAAAGACGGGTTCCCTGGAGCCAGGGTAGATGTTTCTCTTGAATGCTCCATGTTTGAAACCGCTTCCAGGTTTTTTCCCACGCGAATGGGTTGGTAATAATTGAGTCCAATAAAATCATTTTTGTCCGCATTTCTTTTTAGCGTATCCAGTTCTTCTTCGGTCCAACTTGGTGTCCAGCCTCTCTCATTTAATTGCTCAACCACATAAGACGGATATTCACCTTTCAAAATTGGGTCATAATACCAAAAAGTTTCATATTCATTGGCATGTCGAGCAGCTAATACATTCTCATGTTTGTCATCTATACTGTAAGCTGGCAGGAAAACATGGGTAATTCCTATTTCACCGTAATGATTAAGTGCCTTATATACCTCCACCGCTTTGGCATGTGCATAAAAAACATAATGTGTCGCTTGAAAGTACTTATTTTCATCGTTCTGGATTCCAGGCGGATGCGCCCCTTTTAAATAGCCCAAACCGCAAAACATAACCGTTTCATTAAACGTGATCCAATGTTTGACACGGTCTCCGAATGCGCGAAAACAAATCCCCGCATACTTGACGAATGCTTCAGCTGTTCGCTTATTCGTCCATCCCCCATCTTGTTCAAGCGTTAAAGGCAAATCCCAATGATACAGAGTAACAAAAGGAACAATCCCATATTTTAAGCATTCATTAATAACATTATTATAAAATTCCAAGCCTTTTTCATTGATTTCCCCGTCACCTGTTGGCAAAATACGTGCCCATGAAATGGAAAACCGATATGATTCAAGTCCCATCTCTGCCATCAATTTAATATCCTCTTTGTAACGATGATAATGGTCTATCGCTACATCCCCATTTGTACCTTCAAATGTTTTCCCCGGAATCTTTGAAAAGACATCCCAGTTTGTTATACCTTTACCATCTTCATCCCATGCCCCTTCTATTTGAAAAGAAGCAGAAGCTGCTCCGAATAAAAAATCGTGTGGAAACTTCATTATAAACCCTCCGTTTTTTCATACCTGCTTATTAAATTGATAATAATATATTTTATTTATCGGTACAAATATTTTTGATTATATTGCTTTCATTCATATTTGCATAAACTTTAAACATAAAAGATAGTATTTACTATGATGGAATGAATAAATCAAGATAAAATAAAAGACGAATCAATCTCCCTTTTTTAGCAAAGGATGAATGACTTACATCTAGTTGTTAGTTTCATATGAACACATTAAAAACCCGTCCACCTTTGGAGGACGGGTACATAATATTCAAGATGTCGGCTCATCTTTCCACAACCGGGAGCCAACCTTTTATCCCAATCAACTTTTCCCAAAGCGGATCTGGAATGACCAGTTCTTCCTGATCTTTTTTTGAGAGGGTAGTCCGTATTTCCGCTTCTTTTCCAGACCTGATTTTTTCTATCCAATGCGGTTCCATAAGAAGTTCACGGCCAAGGGCGATAAAAGGGACACCCGTTTCCATGGCTTCTGCAACTTCATCGGGTGTATGCAGTGAACCTACACCGACCACCGGGATACGATTACCTACTTTATCGTAAATTTTAACGATGCGCGACTTTGTCCTATCACTCTCACGGAATGAGCCATTCCAGAAGTGACCTACCGATATATGTAGATAATCAAGGTTTTGATTCGCTAATCTATCAACGAATTGGATCGTATCATCTAAAGTGATTCCAGGATTGCTGCCTTCTTCAGGAGAAAGGCGGTAGCCGATGATAAACGGCTTTTCCGCATGCTCGGCAACCGTTCTCTCGACTTCATTCACAATGGTAAGCGGGAAAATCAATCGTTTTCCCAGTGTTCCACCCCAGTTATCCGTACGACGGTTCGAGTGTGGCGAGAAGAATTGTTGCAGCAAGTAAGTATTGGCACCATGGATTTCCACACCATCGAATCCTGCTTCGATGGCCCTTCTTGTTGCTTCGCCAAATGCCTTAATAACGTCTTGTATTTCATCTTCACTCATTTCCCTCGGTACAGGGGCTTCCTCGCTGGAAGGAATGGCACTTGCAGAAACAGGTTGGTTATCAGGCAATAATTCAGGCGGACTTTGTCGTCCTCCATGATATATTTGCAGGATCGCTTTTGACCCGTTGGACTGAATCGTTTCAGCTAGTTTTCTCAAGGATGGGAAAAAGAAATCGTCATCTGCGCTAAGTTGGCCTGGGAATCCCTTGCCACCAGCAGATACATAGGCACATGCCGTGACCACCGCACCTACACCAGCCGAGCGCTCAGCGTAATAGGCCAGTTCATCATCGGTTACAACGCCTTGGTCATCCGAAGAGTAAGTGGTCATAGGAGCCATCATGATACGATTTTTCACTTCTACCCCTGATGGAAATATATATGGTTGAAAGATCTTTTCGTATTTTTGATTCATGCCAATCCTCCCCCTTTACTATTAGTGGTGATGATGTCCATGCGGTTCTTTAGAAGGATTCGTGATTTCAAAGCCTTCTTCAGGTACATAAAAATATTTAATCCAGACACCATCCAGAAATTCTTCACGTGAATCAAGCAAAATATCGATATCTTTATCTGTTTTGACGATTTCATCATGTTCTGCCGGTGTATCAAGCTTCATGTCATAATGGGCATGATCGCCATGCATATGGGTGATATATACACGAATCATTTTCCCTTCGGCTTCTTCAGTGCTCAGCATTTTTTGTAAGACCTTTGCTGCATTGCGATTTATTTTGCACTTCATGTCCATTCCCCCAACAAAAAAATTATCCCTGTACTGAATTCTACCCAATTAAGGGTTATCAGTAACATCCATTTTCACCCTTCATGATTGGCCTTGTCCACGGTCTGAAGGAAAGACGACGCCGATTTGCTTTCTTGCTTCATCCATGATTTCCATAGTCAACAGTGAATTCGAATATGAATTAATATCGGATTCCATTTTCCCCTGCTGTATCAAATCAACAAATTCTTTTGCTTCATAATACATGGTAGGCATATCCTGTTTAACAGAAATATTTTCAGTGGTTCCATCCCGATACTGGATATCCACCGCTTGCGGTCCTGAAATTTTCTGAATGATGATGCTTCCACGTTCACCTTGAATTTCCGATGGCAAATTGGATTCAGTAATCTTGGAAAACATGACGACTGCCTCCATTTCATCATAGGAAAGCAGAATCGTACCCTGCCCATCAACTCCTGATTCGAGCATCGTTCCTGTTGCCTGTACCTTATTCGGTTTACCGAACAGTACTACAAGTGGATAGAGGACGTAAATGCCTAGATCCATTAAAGAGCCACTGGAGAATTCAGGATTGAATGCATTCAGCACAGTTCCTTGTTTATATGAATCATAACGTGATGAATATTGGCAAAAGCTTCCCGAGAAACGCCTTATCTTCCCGATTTTATCCAGATTGCCCTTTATACTTTCGAAATTCGGCATGATGGTCGATTTCATCGCTTCCATCAATAGCACATCATTTTGTTTTGCAGCTTCAATCATTTCCATTACTTCTGCCGCATTCGAGGCCATTGGTTTTTCACATAATACATGTTTCTTATTTTGTAAAAATAACACGGCTTGCCTGCAATGGTGAGAGTTAGGGCTTGCTATGTACACAGCGTCGATTTCATCGCTGCTGGCCATTGCTTCTAAATTCGTAAAAGTCGTATGTACTTCGTATTTATTGGCAAATTCCTTGGCTTTCTCCTCTGTACGGGAATACACGGCGGATAACGAAAAACCCTCTACATGCTTTGCAGCCTCCAAAAATCTTTCCGTGATCCAATTTGTACCTATTACCCCTAATCTTATCAACATCCTATCCCCTTTCAAGCGAACTTAATCATGTCCTCAATATACAGACATTTCACTGAAAAACAAAGTATAATGAACACTCGCAATTGTTTAAATTGGATTTTTCAGGCAATATTCGTTTATAATTTTTCTATATTACAACTGCCATGATGTTTCTACATACTCCCAAATGGGAAAGAAAACTTAAAAGGAGCGTGTGAAGTGTATGACAGAATTAATGAAAAACAAAGTTGCCATCATTACCGGCGGAGGATCAGGAATTGGCCGGGGTGCCGCACTGAAACTAGCTGAAAACGGCGCGAACATCATCTTTTTTGACCGTACAATCGAAAATGCCGAAAAAGTGAAGGAAGAAGTGAAGAACCTTGGTCGAGAGGCTTTAATCATTAAAACGGATGTTTCCAAGGCAGAGCAAGTTGAACATGCCTACAAAACGGCCTATGAACATTTTGGGAAAATTGATTTTGTATTCGCAAACGCAGGCATCAACGGAGTGATTGCCCCTATAGAAGACATAAAGCCAGAAGATTGGGATCAAACACATACCATCAACCTCAAAGGCACCTTTCTCACCATCAAATACGCCATTCCCTACATGAAGGAAACGGGTGGCAGCATCGTAATCAACAGCTCCATCAATGGAAACCGATATTTCAAGAATTTTGGTTTTTCCGCTTATAGTTCATCCAAAGCCGGTCAAGTCGCTTTCGGGAAAATGGCTGCACTCGAATTGGCAAGATATAAAATCAGGGTAAATACCATTTGTCCCGGCTCCATCGATACGAACATTGACGATAACACATTCCCGGAAGAAGAAAACCTTAAGAAAATAAGGATTCCCATTGAATATCCGCAAGGCTCCCAGCCCCTGGCGAGGAAAGCGGGGACTGCCGAACAAGCTGGCGATCTTGTATTGTTCCTAGCATCAGACATGTCCTCCCATGTTACGGGTACGGAAGTTTATATCGATGGTGCAGAATCACTATTATGATTCAAAAAGGCAAAAAGCTGAAATCCGCATCTGGATTTCAGCTTTTCCTTTTTAAGCAACTCGCCTTAACCCTCGACGGGCGAGGAGTAAATAAGCGCACATGGCTATGACATGACAACTTACCATCACAATTCCCATCGGCAAGGGTGACTCACCTGAACCTAATCCCACCAGGGGAGCCATTAGTGATCCTAATATGAAGGGAAGCAAGCCAATTAAAGCCGAAGCACTGCCTGCTGTTTTTTTCTGATTTTGCATCGCTAAAGAAAAACTCGTTGTACCGACAATACCGACGCTGGAAACGGAGAGGAATAAAGCGACCAAGATTCCTGCCAACCCCATTTCGAGAAGGACTGAGGCAAGAAGTAATATTCCACCAAACAAAGCTAGGCATAACCCCATTCGAAGCAGTCTTTCTTCTTTTACCTTTCCTGCCAGCTTCCCGGCAACTTGTGAAGCGATGATGATTCCAATTCCGTTTATTGCAAAAATCAGGCTGAAGGTCTGCGGGGAAACCCCATAAATGTTCTGGAGAACAAAAGGCGATCCGGAAATATAAGCGAACATTGCGGCACTTATGAATCCTTGTGCAAAAGCATAGCCCATAAACACACGATCCATCAATAAGTTCCCAAAAGTCCTGATAGTATCATTTACCCCACCGGCACTCCTGAGATTGGACGATAAAGTTTCCTTTATCCCAAAAAATGCAGCCGCAACCATAATGATACTTAATACTGAAATGACAATGAAAACTCCCCGCCAAGAAGTGAACTGCAAAAGTTGACCGCCAAAAACCGGAGCCAATATCGGTGCCGCCCCATTCACCAGCATTAACATGGAGAAGAACTTGGTCAAATCCGTTCCTGAAAAAAGGTCACGAACTATGGCCCTTGAAATGACAATGCCTCCCGCTCCCGCAATACCTTGGATAAAACGTAATAATAAAAGCAATTCAATGGTTGGAGCAAAAGCGCATAACAGAGATGAAATGCAATAAATGGATAAAGATATGATTAACGGTGACCGCCTTCCTTTTGCATCACTTAGTGGCCCTAAATAAATTTGGCCCAAAGCCAATCCTAACAAGCAGGCAGTCAAGCTTAGCTGCGCTAACGACGTACTGCTTTTCAGATCCGCTGCCAGTGTAGGGAGACCTGGTAAATACATATCAAGTGACAGTGGTCCGATCGCTGCAAAAGATCCCAGCATAAGAGCCATCAACAGCCTTTTGGATTTAGTCATTTCGTTGCCTGATGATAACGTTTCCTTCATTTCAATCATTAATACCCCTATCCCTTTCGACTAATTGTTTTTCCTAAATAAAACTCGACTTTCTTTATTTTACAAAAGATCCGAGCAATTTACGATAAGTATGCTTTACTTGAATTGGTTTCTTCCTTTCAGCACTCTGTTAAGCACATGTGCATCAAAACTTCGTAATGTTCTAAAAATGCCAAATCATATATCAGGAAATATCATTTAAGAATACTGCAAACCAAAGAAAAACTATTAAAGGTCCAACAATTCCCCATAAAAAAATGACCCCATTTCGGAGTCATTTCAGACTGTAGCCAAACTCAAAGAAAAATCAGAGAATAAAAATCCCACTATGTTCGGGATGAAACCATTCCGAACCCCTTTTTAACGTCATTTTGATTTATTCAACAATACTAAATTACGGGGAGTATCACCTGATAACCCCTCCATCAAGTTTTGTACAGCAAGAGCTGCCATTTTCAATCTAGTGGCAATGCTAGCACTCCCGATATGCGGTAATGTAACCACATTGGGCAATGTTAGCAGCGGGTGGTCCAGAGGGACGGGCTCTTCTTCGAATACATCCAATCCAGCCGCCCAAATCTCTCGATTTTCCAGCGCCTGGTACAACGCTTTTTCATCGATAATCCCGCCTCTTGCGGTATTTATGAGCACAGCCGTCCCTTTCATTAATGCAAGCTGCTCCTTGCCAATCATATAAGTCGTTTCCGGTGTGAGCGGCAGCATGACACTAATGAAATCCGAGATTTGGAGCAATTTTTCAAGGGGTTGATATTCGATTCCTAATTCTTTTTCCTGTTCATATTTACGGCTTCGATTAAAATAAACTAAGTTCATATCAAAGCCCTTAGCTCTTTTTGCAAGGGCTTCCCCAATCCTGCCTAATCCGATGATACCCAGCGTTGCACCATGTACATCTTGTCCGGTCAGCTGCATCGGCGACCATGTTTCCCACTTTCCACTCCTCAAATAATCTTCTGCCTCCATCATCCTTCTTGCCGTTGCAAGCAGTAACCCGAAGGTTAAATCAGCTGTCGTTTCCGTTAAAACCCCCGGTGTGTTCGTCACCATGATGCCCCGTTTTGTTGCGCTTTGAACATCAATATTATTATGGCCCACTGCCATATTCGCGATGATTTTCAGATTAGGAGCCTGTTCAATCAGTGACTCATCGATTTGTTCCGTCAATAAGCAAAGCAGCCCCTCGGCTTCTTTCATTTCTTCTACAAGGACTTCTCTAGGGACCGGAATATCCTCTTGCTCCCACATCCTGACATCATATTTCCGACTAACACCTTCGATGATTTGTTCTGGCAATTTCCTTGTAATATAAATTTTTGGCTTCAAACCATAACCTCCTATACCATTTCATTCAATAGATCGCATTCTTGCACCATTCGCCGCCTTCGGTTTTCATTACACATTAATTAAACTTAAAGAATATTGGCTAAATTACTGGCTTGTTTATTTAATTTTAAAATAAACTGGATAAATAGACCATCCATTTCCAATCAATCTTAGGTATTAAATTTCCCGATTACCTGGAAGCTTCCGCTTGACAGTTTCAGTTCATTCAACTAATCATAGAATAATAACCCTTTAAATCTATTCGTTCATTAGTAATATCGCAATTTTCCAGAAGAAGTTTATCTCGATTTAGGAGGATATGGGACGTTCATGAAAACGAATACAACATTTAAAATTTATCCAATTATAGCTCCCAGCGCTTTATCTTTAAAAAGTATAAACTTTTATTTAGTTAAACAGGATGAATCTTTAACATTAGTTGATGCAGGTATGAATGATGACGTTTGCTGGAATGCACTGCAGCAAACATTAAACGAAAATGGATTTACAGTTGGGGACATCACGGAAATTTTGTTAACCCATCACCATGGAGACCATGTTGGTTTGGTCAACAGGATTACTGACCTCCATCCGATTCCCGTTTATGCCCATTCTAAATCCATTCCCCGTTTAAAAAGGGACCCTGACTTCTTAAGTATGAGAATTGAATTTTATAAACAGCTATACCTTGAGATGGGCTGTGGTGAACTTGGAGATAAACAAGTGGCTTACCTATTCAACGCGGTCGATAATAATAAAGATCAAAAACTGAATGGTGACATCATCGTAATCACGGAAAAACAATGGCTGAATTTTGAAGTGATCGAATTTCCCGGTCATGCCCCGGATCAAATTGCTTTCCTTGACCAAGAAGGGAAACGGCTTCTTGCCGGTGATTTATTGATTGAACATATATCAAGCAATGCCTTGATCGAACCTGATGAACAAGGTAATAGAATGCTGACTCTTGTAGATCATATCGACTCATTAAATCGATGTTTAGCATTACAGGTGGATCTCCTCTTTCCTGGTCATGGTAACATCATTGAACAACCTGGTCATCTGATTGAAAAAAGACTCAAAAGCATAGAGAGGAAATCACAAAAAATCCTTGCCTTGATAGAAACCGGAATTTCTACCGGCAATGAACTGGCAAAGGAGTTTTACAAACAAAAGTATATAGCAGAATTCCCGCTCGTCATGTCAGAAATCATCGGCCATTTGGATTATTTAGAATATCAGGGGAAGGTCACTAAACGACTCGTTGAAAATGTAGTTCATTATCAAGCTAAATGATATCAAAAAATGCTGAAATTGATATAGTCCCCACTCATGTGGAAAGTGTAAAAGGATATTTGTAGATGATACACTCACACTTAATGGGGACTTTACTATGCCTAGAAAAAATATGTAATCACTTGAATCTGAAATACATAGGCCTAATTGGGTGTTTTAATCAAACGAACAGGAAAACGGGTAGAAAATGAAGAATGATTTATCTGAATATTAAATATTTTCAGAATAGGAGAATGAATGTGAAACGGAAATTTTTAAAGGTTTTAAGTTCAACAGTAGTGGCCGCAGCTTTACTTGGCCCAAATGCCAGCTTAGCTGAAAGAGGACCAAATCCGACAGGTGGAACCAATCTTTCTACCGAAGCATTCCTTAATTATGACGAACTGGTAAAAAATTTAAATCAACTTGAGCAAGCGAGTGCAGGAAAAATCAATGTAGAAGTGGCTGGAAAAACCAATCAGGGGCGTTCCATTCAAAAAGTGACTGTCGGTCATGGTGACAAAGTCGTTCTTATTCAAAGTGAAATTCATGGAAATGAGAAAACTGGAACTGTTGCGTTATTGAACATTCTTAAAAACCTTGGTCAAAGTAACTCACCTGAGGTAAAGAAAGTGCTTGATGAACTAACTATTGTTGCTATTCCAATGATGAACGTAGACGGCGCAGAGCTTGATCGTCGTGGAAATGAGATGACATGGTCTGAGGTTATAGGGAAATTCCCCCAACTTTCTAATGTGAAACCTACTTGGAACTATTATACTACTCCCAGATCGGGAGACGACTATGCCAGCAAACCGGGATTTGATGTTAATCGAGACTTTAATCCTGACCTAAACTATGTACCAAAGCCTCAAGACTTCCCGGGGGCATCTGAAAAGCCGGGCTGGTTTATTACACCCGAAGCGCAAACGTTGCGTGACACATATAAAGGGTTAAAATCGAAATTCGGGAATGTGGATGTTTTTATCGATCTTCATCACCAAGGGTTTCCATATATCGAAGGAACTGATGAGCGCGTAACTATGTCAATATCGGGAAAATTCGTTCCTAACCCAAGCACTCCAGAAGGGGCTAAGTATGCAGAGTATGCAGATAATTTTAAATATGATTTCTCCCGTCAGCTGACACTTAGTGCGTATGACGCACTGCAAGCAAAAGGGAATTCAGTTTTTACAAATATTTCATTATACGATCAATCTATCGACCTACCAGGAACTGCTTTAGGGACGTTTGCTTTAAACGGAAGTGGGACGGTTCTATTTGAGGTTAGTGGTCAAACACAAAACTTTGGGCAAAAAGAGAAAGGCCAGCTCGTAAAAACGGTTGAAACGGGGCTAATGGGTATTATCAATGGTGTAACAGATGGGTCGGTTCATAATCTTAATCCATCCGACTATGAAAAAATTCCTGAAAGTTCATCTACACCCGGAATCTAGTCAATTTTGAAACTTAATTGTAAAGGGGGCTGTCCGCCAACTGGCACCGGTTGAATATCGAAGCCAGTTGGCAGCACAGCCTTTTTTAGTTGTCTACTTGAAAGGGTAAGTCCATATCAATAAAAGGTTTCGGCCTTTTCTTGCTGATGAAACTTATACACACACTACAACCTCTCTGGAAAAAATGCCTTTCCTGGCCACACAGCGATCGGCAATCTCAAATCCTGCTTCTTCGATCATATGGTCCATCGTGTCGATCGATACGACGACGACTTTGTCAGCAAAGCCCCTGGCATGCTTAAGGATCGATAGCTGATCTTCCGGCGTCGCATGTGTATATAAATTATAAGGCATATCGATAATCGCGACATCATATTTACTGGTGACCTCCGAAATCGGACCTGTAGTTACATCACCTTCTAGTCCGAAATAGGCAATGTTCTCCCTGGAACCGTCGGTAACAAGCGGGTTGATATCACGGCCATCAATATTGATCCCCATCGACAGGGCTTCTACCAATACCGTTCCAATTCCGCAGCATGGATCAATTGCCTTCACTCCATCCGGATGCGGAACGGCAATATTGGCAATGGCCCTTGCCACTCTTGTGCTAAGCGCAGTTGAATATTCACGGGGCTTCTTCATATGTTTTAACCAAACCGCTTCAGGTTTGACATACTTCCCAAAATACCAACGTCCGCCAAGGGGCACGATTCCAAAGACCTGATCAGGATTACGTACATCGGCATTTCCCTGAATGTGCCACCCAATCTCCCGTTCAATTTCACGCTGTCCATCATAATCTATTTTTGATTCTTTATTCAAATCATTAATTTTTACGAATAATACTTTGAACGTCGAATCAGGCAAATGAATCCCCTTCACTTGCTCAACGATTTCGGATATGCTTTCCCCTTCAAACATGATGTCGACCCGCCCTTTTATAAAAGGGCTCCTGCTCGGTTCAATTGCTATATCACTTTTCAAAATATTCCCTGAAGTCTCAAAACCAAAGAACGAGCGCATCTCCATTTTAGATAATGAGCGTTCGTCAGGGCTGCACGTAAACGTATATATATATGCCGGTTTGCGGCTATGATTAGTCAATCCATTCCCATCCTTCATTACTTTAGATTATATCTTTCTATCAAACATAGCTGTAATAGTATAGAAAAGCAAATGGAATCGTACAGAAAAAAGCAGGAATGCTTTTTTTCAACATTCCTGCCACTATATTTTTCAATATTCCATCACTAAAGGAAGGGATTGATTAATCCAATTTATGCAGCTGGCTAATTATATATTTTGCACGGGCCTCAATGAATTTCAGGATGAATTCGGGCTCATCATCAAATTTCACAATATTACCCTTGATATATGGATCTTTTGAAACATAAGGTCTTATTTGATCATGCATTTCCTTAATGATAGGTTTCATATAGGCCACGGTAAATTGATTGTTCAAAATCTCCTTAAGAAGTTCTTGGTACCGGACACGAAATCCCCTTACATCAAGGATTCTAGCAGTCAATGTATTGAATCCCTCGATTCCCACATAATCCTCTTCCATCACTTTCCCGTTAACATCCCTGCCCCATGTCGCATCATAATCCCATGGAATCATTTCAAATAGACCAGTATCCCCATTTCGGTACAAGGCATAGTTATGAACGAACCCATCATAGTTTTGCGTGAATATGACACCGGCCAGCCAGCGCAGGTACTTTTCCACATCGACATATTTTACGATTTCCTTTCCAAAATCCACTCTTGAAATTGTATTGATGTGAAGGATTAACTCTTGTAAATAGAGTTCATCCTTTGCTTCCCCGCATTTTTTTTGATATCCCATTTCCAATGATTTTTTGATTCCTTTATCCAAATCGCTCATCAATGAGAAATTGGCATCACCATCCACTGCATAGAAAATGGACCCCTTGGGCAGCCCCCTTTTCTTCAAATAATATTCATCCACCGATTCCAATTCCAGGTATATCCCTTCGTCCTTTCCGTTCAGATTCAGGAAAACGAACTGGGAGTTCGGTGATAAGGTGCCTATATCCGCAAAAAAGTCTAAAGATAATTTATTTCTTAGTAAAGATTTATCTTTATATTCGGCATTTAAATGAACTTCCTTGGCATTCTTAAACGTGTTAGGTTTATAAAATACTACATTATAGGATTTTTTGTGAAAACCGCGGATATGTGAGCCACGGTAAACAATATCAATATCAAGTTTTTTTCTGTTAAGTGTTAACTTTGCCGGTAAAGGATCATTGCACCATATATCTCTGCGAAGTTCCATTAAATTAACTGGTGGAATATAAAGCTGGTACACAGGCACCTTCTTGTCAGAATTCATATAACCCTTCCCTTCACTTTCCTATTAAATTATGGAAAAAAAGCGAAGGGTGTCACCCAAAAAACACTATTTTTATAAAGATTGGGGATTATCTTTAGCACATCACGTACAAGCAACATAGTTTAATGTATAGAAAGGGGGATTATATATGTCAGACATCATTCGTGACATACAAAATGCGGTGGATAGAGCCAATGCCATGGGGTTAAGCGATTTCATGTTTAAGGACCCACAGCCAAAAGGCAGACATTCACGTAGCAACAAAGAAGAGTGCTCTACTTGCACCACTAAACATTGCACGAGCAGGAATCGGTACACTTGTGGTACTCAAAGGGGCACGAGCAGGTCCACTTGCAGCACGCAAAGGCGCACGAGCAGGAATAAATCGACTTGCGGTACTCAAAGGGGCTCTTGCTGGAAACGATCCACTTCCGGCACTCAAAGGGGTTCTTGCTGGAAACGGAGGTCTGCATGCAGCAGACAAAGGCACACCAGCAGAAACCGGTGTTCTATATGCAGCAGACAAAGGCGCTCCAACAGAAACCAGTGTTCCTCCAACCACTGCAGGTGGCTTTGCTGCAATAACTTTCGCAATAAACGGAAATGGTGCTTCTAGTTTCATGGTTCCGTTTTAATGTACAAATAATATTTTCTTACTGGATATTAAGCTTTATTTTAAAGTCCAATTTCTTATCAAAAACACAAACTCGTCTTATAGGGCGAGTTTTGTGTTTTTAAAATGATCACGATCTTTATATCCATTCAAATGTCTCTCCTTACCTGCAACTGTTATTCCAACTCTAGCATAATCTAGTTGAGAACCTGATCCTATATTAAAAGGATCCCACCCTCTTACATACGGTAGGATCCTTCCAGTTTCGCTTATTTAACGGAGACCAATTCGAACTGTGCATACACATCCTTCAGCCCTGCTTGAATGGCTTGACCAGCCTTCCCACGATAATGCAATTGTACACGATCAATTAATTCTTCGATGCCATCTTTCAGGCAATACCCCCGCAGCAGTTGACGAATGAATTCCCTGCCATGTTCTGTAGCAAGTGTACAGGAAGCCTCGACTATTACTCCATATTTAAAGTCAAGCTCCACCGTGATCGTGATCGAATCATATATATTTCTCGCTGCCATCCCTTGTGGAAGTTTTGCATGCCCTGCAATAAAGTATGTGTTCATCATCTGATCTCCTCTATCTATAGTTAATGTACGGAAACTTGCTCGAAGGGCCATGCAGGCAATTGCTTACGAAGCTCTTTATCCTGTCTGTAGCCAAGTCCGTATTCACCCTGCATTACAGTATGAATCTCACGGGTTCCTTCGTAAATGACCGGAGCTTTCGAATTCCGCAGAAAACGTTCGACTGGATATTCATCCGAGTAGCCATAGGCACCATGAATTTGAACAGCATCATTGGCCGCTTCATTAGCAGCATTACATGATATCCACTTGGCAAGTGATGTTTCCTTCGTATTCCTTTTTCCTTGATTTTTTAAGGTGCCCGCTTTAAATACCAGCAATCTGGAAATCTCTAAATTTGCGGTCATCTTGGCAATCATCTGTTGAACGAGCTGATGTTTGCCAATCTCTTTTCCGAATGTACTTCGTTCATGGCAATACTTCAAGCTTGCTTCCAGGCTTGCTTCTATTAACCCTACAGCACCTGCGGCCACTGTAAACCGGCCGCTGTCCAATGCCGACATGGAAATTTTAAAGCCCTCACCTTCTTCACCGAGCCTATTCTCCACCGGAACTTTTACATCCGTTAAAAAGATCTCGCCTGTATTCCCGGCACGAATACCCAATTTCCCTTTAATGGCTTTCGACTCCACTCCCTCGAAAGTCCGTTCCACAATAAAAGCAGTGATTCCCCTTGAACCGGCATCATGATCCGTCTTGGCGAAAATGAGGAAATGATCTGCATAATCACAGAGCGAAATCCATGTTTTTGACCCGTTTAAGATATAATGGTCGCCAACGCGTTTTGCCGTTGATTTCATTGCCGCTACATCAGACCCTGCATTCGGTTCAGTCAACCCAAATGCGCCAATCTTGATCCCTTTTGCCTGGGGTACTAAATATTTCTGTTTTTGTTCTTCCGTCCCCCATTGCAGCAGGGTCATGCTATTTAACCCTGTATGTACAGAAACTGCAGTTCGGTAAGCCGTATCGCCTCGCTCCAGCTCTTCACAAACGATGGCTAGGGTATTATAATCCATTCCGACCCCACCATACTCTTCAGGTATACAAACGCCCATCAATTGCAATTCCGCTAACCTTTTTAAAATATGCGGCTGGAATTGACCTTGCCTATCCCACTCTTGAATATATGGAATAATTTCCTTATCCACAAATTTCCTTACCACTTTCTTCACACTTTGCTGCTCTTCTGTTAATTCGAAATTCATCATTAAAATTCCTCCTAAATAATTTTATTTTCCTTGAATTTGCTTATTTGGTCTGCACTATATCCTATTTCAGCCAAAATGGAAGCGGTATGCTCACCATAAAGAGGCGGATGCTTTCTCATGGTAACCGGTGTTTTTGAAAGGTTCAGGGGCGATCCCATCACTTTAAGATCTTCGATTGTGGGATGTTCCATGCTCACCAACATGCCTCTTGCGGTGATTTGCGGATCCTCGAACATCTCTGCGATATCATTAATCGGGCCATTGGGTATCCCTGCATCATCAAACAGCCTTTTCCACTCTTTCTTTGTCTTTCCACCCAACGAATCCTCAATTATCGGTATTAATTCTTCCTTGTTTTGCAAACGTTTTTCATTATGCTTGAACTCTTCCTGTTCCGCTAAATCAGGTCTGCCTATAACGGTTGAAAATCTCCTGAACTGATCATCATTTCCTACAGCCACGACAAGCTCTCCATCCCTTGTCCGGAAAGTCTGGTATGGAACGATATTGGGATGCTGGTTCCCCATTCTTTCAGGGGTCAAGCCACTGAATAAATAGTTGCTGGCGACATTCACCAATGAAGAAACCTGACAATCCATTAATGAAATATCAATTTCCTGTCCTTCCCCCGCTTTATCCCTATGATGTAAAGCGGATAGAATGCCAATGCATGTATACAAGCCAGTCAATATGTCAGCTATGGCCACTCCAACCTTTACGGGACTTCCATCTTTTTCTCCTGTGATGCTCATCAAACCACTCATCGCTTGAATGATATAATCATAGCCCGGCAAATCTTTATAAGGACCGGTTAAACCAAACCCCGTAATCGAGGCCATGATCAGTTTCGGGTTCATTTCCTTTAAATCCTCATAACCCAACCCCAGTTTTTCCAATGTGCCCGTCTTGAAATTTTGAATCACTATATCACCTGAAGACACCAACTTCCGGAAAATCTCTTTCCCTTCCTCAGATTTTAAATTCAAGGTCATGCTTTGCTTATTTCGATTGGCACATAAATAGTAAGCGCTTTCTCCCTCGGCGAACGGCGGCCCCCACCCTCTCGTTTCATCACCTGACTCATGATGCTCGATTTTAATAACATCGGCACCCAAATCACCGAGAATCATTGAACAAAACGGTCCCGCCAAAACACGGGATACATCGATGATCCTGACTCCTTCCAAAGCTCCATTCATATCATCACCCCTTTCAAACTGTCGGGATACACAAAAAAGAGCCAGTAAAACCAACAATGTCATTACATTGAATGTTTCACTGACCCTTATCCACGAACTGTCTTCCTGCAAAGGAAGATCAAGTGAACCAAGTCAATTTTTATGGATTCCAGTTTTATGACAAGCCGGTCATGCAACAAGGTAACTTGTTGTCATCGGTTTGGTAAATTAAGTATAGATTCATTTTTTGAATTTTGCAATAATTTTGTTTAGGTGCTTTTATTACATCTGCTGAAATACTCTTTAAGAAACCTTCCGTTTCATATGAAAATACTTCCAGGCCCCATCAATCCAAAGTAATCGGAATTGCCTTTATTCGTTTGGCATGTGATGATTGCATAGGTATAACTATCAATATATGAATTTTTCATATTATCAATTATCGCTCAACAGACAAGGAAAGATTAAAAGGGGGATGGCGATATGGACAATAAAAAAACGGAAATAATCGAAGCGATCAAGAAATACCACACAATTATCATTCATCGTCATGTAAATCCGGACCCAGATGCATTGGGATCACAACTCGGTTTAAAGAAGCTATTGAAGCATTCCTGCCCTTCTAAAGAAGTCTATGCTGTAGGCGAGGAAGTGGATAAACTTCTATTCATTGGTGATATGGATGTCATTTCCGATAACAAATACAAAGGTGCCTTAGTGATTGTTTGTGATACTGCCAACATTTCACGGATCAGTGATTCCCGATATGATCATGGAGACATGCTGATCAAAATTGACCACCATCCCGAATACGAACAATTCGGTGACCTTTCTTGGGTCGACCCTTCTTATAGCTCTGCAAGTGAAATGCTTGTTGATTTATTCTTGGAATATCCAGAAGGCTTCATCATGAATAAAGAAGCGGCTAAATCCTTTTTTGCAGGAATACTTAGTGATACAGGGAATTTCACGAATGGGAATACCACTCCCAGGACATTAAAAATGGTTTCGCACTTAAGAACTTATAATATTCAGCCCGAAAGAATCCATAACAGCCTTAACGTTAAGGCGAAAAACGCTTCCCGACTTCAAAAAGACATTCTCATGAGCTTCAAGGTAACCGATAAAGGGGTAGCTTACTTCATTATTACGGAGGATCTGTTAAATATGTATGGTGTGAATCGACTTGAAGCTTCGAACTTAGTCAATACGCTATCTAGTATCAGGAGCAATAAAATCTGGGCTTTCTTCATCGAATACCCTTCGGAAATCCGTGTCAGGATACGTTCAAGGAATATTCCCATCGCTTCCGTCGCACGTCAATTCAATGGAGGAGGACATTCACTGGCTTCAGGCGCTACCATCCATTCCTGGGAAGAGGTTGATCATGTTATCCAAGCATTGGATCAAGTCTGTCCATAACAGGGAGTTCATGACCTGTGGTGTTTATATCAGGATTATTTCCCAGCTTAATTAAAATGGATTAGATCGTCCTTTACCTGATTAAAAAAAAACGCCAAAGCCCGGATGGCTGAGGCGCTTGCTTGTTTCAATTTATTTGGACACTTCTTCAAGAATTGATAAATCGATCATGCCTTTTATATCATTGCTAGGGATATAACCAGCTTCTTTGCTAATGTCGGCCATTTCTTGAATGACTTGCTCATTAACTTCAGTTGTCACTTCAAGGCGTGAAAATGCTGAAGCCACCTCTTCTTTACTTAATTCTTTTCCAGTCAGTTCCTTCAAATGCTTAATAACCAGTTCTTGGCTTTCTTCAGGGTTTTCCTGTATGAACTTCACCGCTTTTTCATGAGCTTTCAAATAGGAAGCAGCTAGCCCCTTTTTATCCAAGAACTTCTGGCTTGCAGCCACTACCGTGTTAGGTGAATCTTTTCCCCATGCAAATTGATCCCAGTCAAGCACTAGCTTTCCTTTTGCCTGGTTTTCCAATACATAACCCCATGGTTCCTGGGTCGCTGCTGCATCGACAGACTTTTGAACAAAAAGGGCGGTTGTGTCAGCAGGTGCTGCCGCATACAGCTCAACTGTGCCCCCATTTGTAGTCGGTTTTAAGTCAACATCTTGAAGGGCCTTCCTAAGCATGACATCCTGTGTGCTTCCAATGACGGGAATCGCTACCTTTTTACCGTCCAAATCTTTTAAATCCGTAACCTTACTGCCTTCGCTAGCCACAAGTACGGCACCTCCATTAACAGCCCCGGAGATCAAGTGGTATTCAGGGTTTTTTACGTAAAAGTTAAGCAATGGACCTGGCCCGACCGTTCCGACATCAATGGCGTTTGTAGCCATTGCTTCCATGAATAATCCGCCATTGGCCACTGTTTTGGTTTCTATCTTGACATCTTTACCGTACTCTTCTTCGAAAAAGCCCTTTTCAAGTGCAATGATCGTTGCACTGTGGGTTAAGTTAGGGAAATATCCAATTTTCACGGATTTCCCCCCCGAAGCTTCTCCTTCTTCATCATTACTGCTGGATTGAGTGCATCCGCTTACTATTCCGATTAACAATACAGACAGAATAAGGGCAAAAAATGGTTTTTTCAGCATATTTTTCTCTCCTTTTTAACTATTATTGTATTAAACTAGCGTTGATTCACTCCCCATTTCAGTTGAACATTACGTTCAAGACGGGAGAAGACAACATTATCCACGATTGTTCCGATGATTGCGATGATGATCATCACGGAGATGACCAAATCCATTTGTCCCAGTGATCTACCCATTTCCAGCAATTGTCCAAGACCGCCTCCCCCGCCAAGTAATTCACCTGCCATCAATGCACGCCAGGAAAAGGCCCATGCAATTCGGAGACCGGATATTATTTGCGGAACGGATGCTGGTAAAATCACGGTGCGAAGAAAATGAAATCCGGTCGATCCATATGTTTTGGCAACCCGCTGATACAACTGGGGTACATTCCGGAAGCCACTGGTTGCATTAACCGTCATCGTCCAAGTTGCGCCGATGGTGACGATGAAGAGGATCGAAAAATCATTCAATCCAAACCAAATGATCGCTAAAGGGAACCACACGATACTCGGGATGGACTGTAATGCCGTCACGACGAATCCTAAAGTGTCTTCAACCAATTTAAAGCGCCAAATGAAATATCCTAATATCAGGCCTACTATAATGGCAATCATAAAGCCGATCAGGATACGGCCAAGGCTTTTTCCGATGGCTTCGGTTATTTGTCCGCTCATCAGTCCCTTAAACAGAGTTTCCAAAACCTGAGTCAGGCTTGGGAACATGAAATCCGGAAGACTGGAAAGTCTAGATGTGACTTCCCATATCCCCGCTATCATCGCGATGAATATGATTCGTCTTAAAGCTGTAATCATTCCCCATTTCCTCCTTCAGCACTTTTTCAATTTCCTCCTGCAAAATCGATAGAACCCTTTGTTCTGTATGCAAAGTTACACTATCCGGCATAACTCCATCTTTCATGGAAGGGACGGAAATCGTCTCTTTGATTTTCCCGGGACGGGTTGCAAAGACGATAATTTTTTCGGAAAGCTGAACAGCCTCACGAATATTATGGGTAACGAAAAAGATCGTCACTTTAGTTTTTCTCCAGATTTCGAGCAGCTCTTTATGCAAAACCATCCTCGTTTGCTCATCAAGTGCGGAGAATGGCTCATCCATCAATAGGATATCCGGTTCCATCACCAATGCTCTTGCGATGGCTACCCTCTGTTTCATTCCTCCAGAGAGTTGATGCGGATAGGAGTCAACATACCGGCTGAGGTGAACCATCTTTAAAATGTCCAATGCCTTGGCTTTAGCCTCTTCATTGGGAATTTTCTTTAACTTCAATCCGTATGTAACGTTTTCAAGGACCGTCAGCCAAGGAAATAACCCCGCCTCCTGAAACACCACAACCCGTTCCGGGCCTGGCTTCACCACTTTTTTCCCAGCTACACGTATTTCACCCACATCTGCCTTATCAAGGCCGGCAATCAGATAAAGGAGTGTGGATTTACCACATCCTGAAGGGCCGACAATCGAAACGAAGCTTCCTTTCTCGACCTCTATGTCAATCTTTTCGAGCACCTTTATGCTTTCTTTCTTTTCATTCTTAAAACTTTTTTCAATGCCATCTATTGTTAAATACATAAAGTCACCCCACTTTTATTTCGCATCGATTTACTAAACATTATTTCTTAATAATGATTAATCCAATGGTTTTTGTCAACTATAAAAATGCAAAAATTCTAATTAATCGGCATCTTCCTATTCAACTGTCAATGTATTGATAAATATTCCAAACATACATAAAAATACATATAGCCAATTCCATTCAGCAAATAAAAGAACCTGATCCCCTTTTAAGGGTTCAGGCTGATTTCAGTATCCATAGTTTTCAAATTGAATTAACCGAGGTCACCGGCAATCTTTCAATACCTTAAAAAATCCTGCTTCCATACAATTTATCCTTCATCTTTTGTGTCCTTGCATGCAGAGGCTTTTTCAAAATGATACCTAAGATGAGCGTGATTATTAAAAAGAGAATCAAGATAAAAATGTCCTTGCCAGCTACGCTCCAAGTTATTCCCCCAACAGATTCACGAAGTAAACCCACAGCATAGGTGAATGGCAAGAAAGGGTTAATATGTTGAAAAAAAGGCGGTGTGACTTGAATGGGGAAGGTGCCGCCTGAACTTGATATTTGAAGGACCATCAAGACGACGCTTATCCCTTTTCCAACATTTCCAAGAACGGAAACGAAGGTATAAACAATGAGTGTAAATACGGTACTTATCAGAACGGAAAACAGGATGTACTCAAATTTATCCGCTACATAAACACCGATAAGAATGATATTCCCAATGGAAACACTAAGAGCCTGCATCACCCCAATGATGAAAAATATAAGATACCGCCCGATATAAATTTGATATGGGCTATAGACTTTTTGAGAAACACCCACGCTAAGCATGGAGATCAATATTGTACCGCCGACCCAGAGGGAAAGTGCCGTAAAGAAAGGGGACATGGCGGATCCATAGTTCGGAATCGGAAAGAGACTGTGTTTATTGAGCAGCACTGGTTCTGAAAAGAATTCACTTTCTTGTTCAATATCATTCCTTAGGAAATCGATCACTTCTTCCATATTATAAGACTTATCAATTTCCCTCATTTTAGAAGCTAGAGCCCTTATTTTCGTTTCGATTTCCGGAAACTTATTCTGTAACTTATCGATATCCCCTTTACGCGTTTCCAATGTTCGATTGGTCTCATTCAACAGCGTTCTCACCTCAGGAAGGACCTTGTTTCCCTCCTCCATCGTAAGTTGGACATTATTCAATATTGATTCCGTTTCATTCCAGATTTCGTTGAATTTTGGCCCCGTTTCCTTTGAATAGCTCTCCTGGAAGCTTGCCAAGACTTGATCATTGTTCCTGCCAAGTTCGATAAGATTGCCGTATGCTCGGTCATTCAGCGCTTGAAGTTGGTTCGAAGCATTATCCCTTAGTCCATCAACTAGCTGTATTTCTGGCTGAAGCACGTTTTTCTCATTAAATTGATTGACTCTCACCAATAAATTATACATACTGTCCAAAAGGTACAACTCTTTATTTATCCTCGTTACCACTTGTTCCACTAGCTGATTCGACTCATTGTCAGGTAAATCCTGACCGGTTAACCGGTTCGCCAGCACTAAAATGGATTCATTATCGCTCCTGATGTTCGCGATATCATTTTTCAAGAGGGGATTGATTCCTTCGAATGCCTGCCTTGTTGAATCTACATAACTAGAAACGTCCGATACCAATTTGTCCTTCTGTGACGTTATACCTTCTATTGAATCCAAACCTTCATTGACCTTCTTAATGATATCTTCGGCCTTTTTAACATGTGTTTGAACAGTTTTGATATTTTGTTCAAGCTCTGGCAGTTCACCCTCTAATAAATACACCATATTCTTCATTTTTTGAATGGTCGGCAACTCGTTTTGCAAGGTGATTCCCAATTCATTAAAGATTGCAAGGATACTCCCACTGGCCGATTTGATGAAGGTTTTGCTCACATTGTCCACTATGCTGTTGGCACCCGCTGCCGTAATTTTTGGAGCAATGGAATTGATTTTTTCATTTACATAGTAATCAATCTCCGCTTTCTTAGGGTCATCGGTCATGATAGTCGAAATATGTTCGGAAAAGTTCTCCGGAATGATGATGGATGCATAATAATCCCCCTTTTCCACTTTTGCTATCGCCTCTTTTTTCGAAGTGAACCTCCAGCCCAGATCCTTATTCTCCTTTAACCCCTCTATGACTTCCTTGCCTATGTTCACGACTTCGCCATTTAACTCCGCACCTTTATCATCATTTGCAACACCGACAAGAATTCCTTCCGTATTTGCATACGGGTCCCAAGATGCGACAATATTAAACCACGCATAAATGGAAGGGATGAACATGAGAAAGACTACTACGATACAAACAAAGAAATTTTTATAAATGCTTTTTAAATCGTCAATGAAAATTTCCTGAATATTTCTCAAAACATACCCCCGTGCAAATGTATTTTGATACTATTATTCGAAGAAATTTCTTAATCGATACTAAGTAAACATATCCATGGATTTATCAAACCTAAAAAAGAAGCAAGTAATGAGCTGCTTGCTTGACTTCACTTATAATTGAATGCCTGGTTTATAAGAAAGTTGTTTCTTAATTATAATTCATGAATAAATCTATAATTTTATGTAAGATTGGGTTCCCAAATCAAAGATGGTTACCTTGTCATTCTCCTATACAGAATAAACGGCAAGATACAAGAACATACTATCACAAATCCAACTGTCGGGAGTTTTGTAAGGGAGAAATCATCATGTCGGAATCTGTTGAAATCATCTTTCGAACCTTTACCTCTTTTATTTTATTATGGGTATTTGTCCAACTCCTCGGTAATCAGACAATGCCCAGAGGACCTATCACCTTTATATCGCTTCAATTACGATGGGGACAATTGCAGGAAATCTAGCATTCAATATTAAAATTAAATTCCTGTATTTTATCATTGCCATTATCATTATGGGTACCGTTGTTTTTATGCTCAATCTTCTAGCGGTTCGAAATCCGCGTTTCGGGAAATGGATTGCTGGAGAACCTGCCACTTTAATTCAAAAAGGAAGAATTCTCGAAGAGTCAATGGAACGAATGGGGTATTCACTGGATTCTCTTAAACAGGCTTTGCGGGGAAAAGATATCTTCAACATAGATGAAGTTGAATGTGCCATTTTAGAGATAAATGGCTCACTCTCTGTATTGAAAAAAGAACAATACCAAAATGCCACCAAGCAGGATTTACCTTTACTGCCCTCAGCAGAATCTGTACCGATTGAACTGGTCTATGACGGGAAGATCCTATATGATAACTTATCCAAACACCCCTACAATGACGAATGGTTGATGGCTGAACTCCAAAAAAGGAACCTTGTTGTTTTTGATATCTCGTATGCTGTCGTAGGGACAAAAGGAAATTTGTATATTGATTTGATTAAGGATCAATCAAGGGAATGATCGTTTGCATTTCAGCGAGTATCATAATCAGTATTAAAAATAAATCCGGGTATGGATAGAAAAAGTGGTTTTTCCAGAAGGAAAAACCACTTTTTCACCGTACTATGGATTTAACCCTTTTCAATCACGTTTATCAATTCCCTTAAATAATCCGGCAGATCAGGCGGACGCCTGCTTGACACAAGGTTTCCATCTACGACGACGGGCTCATCTATCCAAGTTGCCCCTGCGTTTTCCATATCATCTTTAATGCCAGGTGTACTCGTTACATTCTTCCCCTGTAAAATTTTTGAGGATATCAACACCCAACCGGCGTGACAAATTTGCCCGATGGGTTTTTTATTTTCTTCCATGCTTTGGATAAGTGATAACACTTCAGGAAACCGGCGAATTTTGTCAGGTGCCCAACCGCCCGGTACAAGAATGGCATCATATTCTTCAGCTTTGATACTGCCATACTCATAATCAGATATGGCTGGTACACCATATTTTCCAATGTATGTTTCATTCGCCTTTTCTCCAGCGAGATGAACAATCGCCCCTTCTTCTTTTAAACGTAAAATCGGATACCAGAGCTCTAAATCTTCAAAATCATGGTGCACAAGACTGATTATTTTCTTTCCTGCTAATCTCATGAAAATCTCTCCTTCTTTCGTACTTTCCGCTTTACCATTCTTCCCTGTTACTTCCCTTTTTCTACTGCCTGTACACATTACATGCATTAACCGATGCATCAATATCCGGTCTAAAAATCAACCTTTACCAAGTACAACCCAGCTGCCTCCGCCATACGGCCCGTTTGGATTCTTTCTTTTGACTCTAAAATACTCGGTATATTTTCAGCATCTATTTCATTTAATCCTACTTCTATCAACGTCCCGACAATCTTCCTAACCATATTATAAAGAAATCCATCGCCTCGCACCGTAATTTGGATGAAACCGGCATTTTCTTCTATATCAATGGAATATATCTCACGCACCATGGATTTTTTCTTTGATTTTGCATTAGAAAAAGCAGTGAAATCATGTTCACCAATAAAGTATCGACATGCTTTTTTCATTCTTGTGATATCCAGCTTTTTCTCTACATGCATACTGTACTTTCGCATGAAAGGATTTGTATATTGCTCGTTCCAGATCTTATACAAATAGGTCTTATCCTTAGCGTTATAACGGGCATGAAAACGTTCAGGAACTAGACTAACCTCGACAATGCTGATATCTCGGGGTAAATATCTATTCAAATAATTCATGATTTCAGCTTCAGGCATATATTCACCGAGCTTAAAATTGGCGATTTGAGCAAGGGCATGTACACCCGCATCCGTTCTGCTGCATCCGATGATCTCGATTTTTTCCCCTGCCATTTCCGTTAATACATTTTCTATTTTCCCTTGAATGGTATCATCACTATTACCTAGTCGCTGCCAGCCCTTATAGCGACCGCCATCATATTGAATGGTCAATTTATAATTGTTCATCGCTTCCTCCTTATTTTATTACGTATAGTCATCTAAACAGAAAATTATTGATAAAATACAAGACCCCATACAACTCCTGCTGTATGAGGGAACAGATGGTCCTTTCTTAGAAACACATTTAATTTGTTAAGTTGTTAATGGGTTTTGTAACTGCTCCACAAGTCTACAGTAAAAGGAGTTCCATTTTAAGGGTTCGTTTAGGATACACCCCCACAGCCTCATGGACCATGATTTATGTAAAGATCCTGCAGCTCATCCATGCGATTCGATAGTAAATCCTAGCAATCAAACTAAAAAAGCACTTCTGCATAGTGTACCAAAGTGGCTAGCGTCATGCAACGAACGAGCCGGCGTCACAAAACCAGTTTCTGTGCAATGGCAGAATCACACAGGAATAATAAAATCCAGCAAATAAAAAAGACCAAAACCCTGTGATATCAAGGATTTAAGCCTTTGGCAGTTGATGACCTGTGAGGGATTCGAACCCACGACCCCTTCCCTGTCAAAACTATTTCACACTTTTCCTCTTGTTCATTATTATTCCCAGATATATGACACGTAAGGGATTATCACTCTTTTTCACAATAAAATTACCCTCTCATACTTTCCGATTATTTGGAATTCGCCCCCAAGCAGACCGTATATTACTGATAAAATAGTGATTGTACCGCTTTAAACCATCGATTTTAATTAAGCATTTGAATTGATGGCTTTGGTGTGAAGGAGAGGCGGACAAGAAATGCCCTAAATATTAAGCACAGAATTCCATTGTACTCTATCTTAATTGTAAAAAAATGTAATACCTGAAAGTTAATACTCTAGAAAAATATTCCTAAAAGGAAAAGAAAAAATACGATATAATAAGGATATTAGCAAGATGATAAATCAAGAAGAAGCTCAGATAGACATAGTGTCACTGGGGTCATCTATTTCCCATTTACTCTAGGAGGTACATTTTGAAAGAATCTAAATTGAATAAAGGGTGGTTAAGTTTGGGGGCAATCGGGTTATTTTTCCTAGGAAAAATGAAATGGTTGTTTGCGCTATTGAAAATAGCAAAAGTAGGTTCCCTGATTTCCATTTTCGTTTCATTAGGTGCGTA
This sequence comes from Peribacillus sp. NPDC096448, assembly GCF_044762675.1. Classification (NCBI taxonomy): domain Bacteria; kingdom Bacillati; phylum Bacillota; class Bacilli; order Caryophanales; family Bacillaceae; genus Peribacillus; species Peribacillus sp. NPDC096448. The sequence continues at coordinate 101,013 of NZ_JBIWEU010000013.1, forward strand.
CGCATTGGTTTACGGTTGGAAATTTGCCGTAGCCCTTGTCTATCTTATTTACATCCATGAAATGGGGCATTTACTTGCTGCTAAGAGAAAAGGCATAAAAACATCCAGTGCCATTTTCATCCCGTTTGTCGGAGCGTTAATTGCCCTTAAAGAAGAACCCAGGAATGCTAACCAAGAAGCTTATCTTGCCTTCGGAGGTCCTTTATTAGGTACATTAGCATTTCTACCAGCCATCCCCCTATTTATGATGACGGAAAATCCATTTTGGCTTTTAGTCATTACACTTGGAGCCATGATCAACCTATTTAATCTAATGCCTGTGCATCCTCTTGATGGAGGACGTATAGTGGGAGTCATCTCCACAAAGCTTTGGGTATTAGGGATTATCGGAATGGTTGTATATTTGTTTCTCCATCCAAATCCATTTTTAATTCTTTTCTTATTATTGGGTATTTCTAAGTGGTGGAAAGAATTCCGTAGCGAGACAACCAGAAGTCAAAGAGACAACATCATTGAATTGAATCAATTCGGCTTAAGGCAACTAGAACAATATGCAGGCGCAACAGATGAAGAAAAAATTCGCCTGGTTAATATTTGGAATATGGAATTAAGCCAACTATATGAAAAGTTTAACAACATGAAGAGTTGGCATATCCCGCTATTTGATGATAATAAGCTAAAAGAAAAACAGCTGACCGAGGTAAAATTAAATATTTATAGGTCCTTACTGGATGCTGCTAATTCGAATGAATACCAGTACGGACCGACCGATTTTGAAAATATAGGCACGTATGAACAAATAACAGCAACGTTCTTTAAGGAAGTGCAAGAACAAACTGAAATTAGGGATAAAGAGAAATCCTATTACTCATCGAGTCTTAAAACAAAAGTCACCTGGTTCTCATTATACATTGGGCTTGCCATTTTCTTAATGATAACAAGCTTATATGCAGGTGATTTAATGGAACAATATAAAACGTTATTACCTTAATACATTATGAAGGGGACCTCATTTATGAGTGTCCCCTTTGACTGTCCATTTATTAAAATTGATGTTAGAAACTTACTAATTGAACAAGCATTAAAAACTGAACTGCTTTTCATATTTTTACCTGTTTCAAGCAAACCATATCATCCTAATAGGAGAAATAAAAAGGCGACTAGCGGCAAAACTTACGGCAGTTATAGCCAGAGAAAGCAGCGATTGGCATCATCCTCTTTTCTTTTCCTTTATGAACTATTCATCTATATACTATGAAAAAAGTGATGGCCTAATAGAATAATCTGTAAAGTCAGGATAAATAGGTCGACACAACCCGGTACCCAATTTTCATCCATTCCTTGCTTGCCATCATCTTCTTTTTTCTTTCCTTGTCTCTACTTATTACGAGCCATTTTAAACCTCTCAAAACAATTATCATATTGGCAAGTACAGTTGTAAAACTTTTGCGGATATAAGGTAAACTTAATAAAAAGTTATTATTTGATGTGCCAAAACACCAAATTGAATGAACAAAATAAAAAAACCACCGCAGCCGGGGAGTAAACTACCATCTTTATTTTGCTTATTTTTATCCGGGAGGATCCATCCTTCCTCTTCCAAACTCTTACGATCCCTATTCTTCGGTTTCATATGACACCTCTTTATATCCTTCATTCATTTTGTTTCTACTCATCCTTCATACAAGCAAGCCGCTCTAATTCTCTTTGTCTTTCAATCTCTTCTCTCACTCTGTCAACATCATTTGCTGGGCTTTCTAATTCTCTACTTATTTGATAAGATTGTCTGAATGTCTTTGAAAAAGGACAGCTGCTTCATGTAGTATTGAATCAAATTTTTTCTGGGCTTCGCCAGCCCATGTCTCCGTATTTGTATGTATACTCTGCATTAATTTTGATTCATCTAATTTTAACTCCTCAGAAGATTCCTGAAACACTTTTGTTAATGCTCTGACTTTATCCGAATTCATCTTTTCACCTCATTATTGAGTCAACGTACTTTTTCTCTATTTATACTCAAAGAGTAATAGATGAATTGAGACTTGCAGTTTCATTCAGGAGGGGAACAGTTTGGTTCCTTATTTAGGCAAAAAAGCTCTCTTTTTAAAGTAAAACTACACATTTGCTTCATATGAAGTGAACCCAAAAAGTTAGACACTTTATTTACTTAGGCAGCCTTGAGGGCATGAACCCGGTAATCTACCGGGCTCATGCCTTTTAATTTTACCTTGATTCGTTGATGATTGTAGTAATGGATATATTCTTCTAGTTCTTGTTTGAATTGCTCCATGCTTTCAAATTCTTGAAGATAGAGTAATTCGGATTTTAATAAGCCAAAGAAGTTTTCAATGACCGCATTATCGAGACAATTTCCTTTGCGGGACATGCTTTGTGTAATGTTATGTCTTTTCAATTCATGCGAGTATTGTTTCATCTGATAATGCCAGCCCTGATCTGAATGGAGAATGGGTGAATCTTTCGATTCCAATCGATCAAAGGCTTTATACAGCATTTTGGAAACGAGCGGATAAACAGGCCGAGATTCGATATTATAGGCGATGATTTCACCATTAAACAGGTCAAGAATGGCCGATAAGTATAGTTTCTCCCCAGCTAGATGGAATTCTGTGACGTCTGTCACCCATTTTTCATTGGACTTTTCCGCCTTGAAATCACGTGCTAGAATGTTGGGCGCAATCTTGCCGATTTTCCCTTTGTACGAACGGTATTTCTTCATGCGAACCAATGACTTCAATCCTAGTTCATTCATCAATCGGAGAACTGTTTTATGATTGATGCGAGCACCTCGGTTACGTAATTCTAGGGTGATACGTCGATACCCATAACGCCCTTTATGCGTATGGAAGATCTCTTTGATAAGGGATTTAATTTCTGTGTATTTATCCTTACGCCCGAAGGCGTTTACCCAATAATAGTACGTACTCCGTGCCATTTTAGAAATGGATAGAAGCAGATTTAAATCAAATTGTTTCCTTAGTTCATGGACTACTTTCGCTTTTTCTTTCTTTGTAAGGCTTCCTTTTCTTTAACTAAGGCATTCAACTTTTTTAGATAGGCATTCTCTGCACGTAAGTATTCTAATTCGGCAAGAAGTGCTTCTTGAGAGCCATTAGCTGGCGATTTTTTCTTAGTATCTTTTTTCATGGATAGACGCCCCTTTTTCTTTGGTTTAAGGGCGTCTATACCTCCTTCCTTAAACTGATTTGACCAATTCAAAAGTGTAGAATCGGAAGGAAGGTTATAGTGTACAGCGGTCTCGTTGATCGATGCCCCATATTCGTTCATATATTTAAGTACCTCTAGTTTAAAGGGAAGAGTGTAATTTGTATAGGATGAAACAAGTCCTTCCATCCCATGTTTTAGATAGCGAGCGACCCATCTTTTCAGAGGGGATAAACCTACATTTCTTTCTTGAGCAATGGATTTATAGGATTTCTTCCCTTCTAAGTACTCTAAAACTGCATTTGATTTTTCGTCTATCGTATATTTAGTCAAAAAAACTGCACCTCCAATTGTTAGATGTTGTCTAACAATTGGGGTGCAGTTCAATTCTCTACTAGTTCTTTTTTAATATTATTTTATTCGTTAGTATCTTTCCTTTTACGGGTCAAAATCGATTCATTGTCCATTTATTTTAAAAGTGAGTTACTCAACTAAATGCCCGATTGTTGAATATGCAATTGTTCCTCAAATTGTCATCACTAATGTCCCATTGTTTGAATTGAGATTTACTAAATTATGAATCGAAAAAAATCACCCATCCTAAACAAAAGATGAGTGACTTTTTTCGATTTTTCATTCACTTTTATTTGGTTTCGACTTTACCCACTCAGCTATGTCATGAACGACATATTCTGGAATGTTAGCTGGGGCAAGATATTCGGCCGGCATGCTCATTTCCCCTTCGCCTTCAGTAAAGAAATGATTCAGCTTCGGATATAGACGATATTCAACATTGTTCCGATGAGAAAGCTCCTCTTTCCATATAGGAATCTCTATGTCTGAAACGACTTGGTAATCCCGCTCTCCTTGAATAATTAGCAATGGTTCATTTTGTTCCTTCGCCATCTCTGCCGCTCTTATATTATTTATAGAATCCCAAAACATTGCCTGACCAAGCAGAAATTCATCGGGAGGATTTTCTCCTGAGAAATCCGGATCATTTAACATATCAAATTGAGTAGTATAAAACTCAGCTGCCTCCGGTGGGATTTGGCCGATGGAAAGAAGATATTGAAATTGATCGACACCGGCATCTTGAAATGTTCGCGCCGGTCCGCCCATCACGATTGCACCAGCGATATTTTGCCTCTTATCTTGATTGATCATTTGAGGCACCATCATGCCTCCTTGGCTATGACCGAGCATATAGATTTGCTCATCATTTATTTTTTTCTCTTTTTCAAGCAATCGAGTTGCTAAAAGAGCATCATCTGTTGTTTCTTTATCAACTGTGTGATTTTGGTCTGTCGAAATTTTTGCTGCATGTTCAAATGTTCGTTTGTTGTAACGTAGCACGGCAATTCCTTTTGAAGCAAGACCGTGCGCCAAATCACGGAATGGTTTTAACGCATACGCTGCTTCATCCTTATCGGTTGCCCCTGATCCTTGGACGAGAACAACTACCGGAAATGGTCCCTTTCCTTTAGGAATCGACAGCGTTCCAGGCAGTGCAAATTCCCCTTTTCCTATCAAAACGTCTTTTTCAGTAAAGGAATGCGGATTGCTGTATGCAGGATCTGATGCAACCGAACCTGTATACGTAGTTAATTGAAAATCATCTACTTTTCCAGTTCGGTCTAATCGAAGTGTAAACGGATACATTGCTCTCTCGAATTGAAGCTCAACTTCCACATTCGTATGGACTCGATTCGATTCCTTGACCGCAGCTGTTCCGAAACCGATGAAAGATCCTGCCAGTGGCTGCAATTGCTGCTTAAGTGTGGTCCAATAGTTTTCCAGCCATTGTTCGGAAATTGACTTCTTTAAAGGGCGGGATGACGACTTTAAGGCTTGACCATAGTTTCCCGCTTCCATATCGCTTGCAAATTGAACGGCATTATGCAAGAAAAGATCTTGATGATTATTCGCCTCTGCGATTGGGCCTTTTCCTGCGAGTACGCCCTTCTCTTTAGGAACAAATGCGGGTGAACTTGGTAGATTAAGAGCATTAGGTATACTTGCCGCATTCGTGCCTTTAACTAGATTAATAATTTGGCCTGTTGAATTTGACCTAGCAGCCGGTTCCTTTCCATATGCAATTGTCGGAATGCATAAAGAAATGACCAGTCCGAATACAAGCCATTTTTTCCGTATTGGATTTTCCAAAACTATCCCTCCCTGTTTTCATTCATTTGCATCTTATGACTCTTTTAATTATACGTTTTTATTTAATAGAAGGTTCAATTTTTTCCTTTTTTTAATAAAATAGGAAACTGTGAAATTTCTACCGTCAAAAATAAACAAACACCGTTCGAATTTTTTCAAACGGCGTTTTCTAAAATGAGGTAATTGTTTTAAAAAAATTCTGTTTTTTGGAAAGTCTTCTTGAAAACATCCGCTTAACAATTCTTGTATATTTGAAGTTAAATCATTACCCATCTCATAATCAAATACCATATCTATCTTCACATTATCTTCTCCAATTATCTGCATTAGAGTGACGAAGGGCATCACAAAAGTAACGCACTTAATGATGAAATTCGAACATTGGATATTGGAAAAATGTTTCAAGCAGTTAAGGAAAATGAAATTAAGATTGAACGAATAGATGCTACCGAATCAATTGAAGCGATACATACTAAAATTGAAGAGATCGTTCAACTAATCAATAAAATTGCTTCTAACAGCAAGATAATACCTTGGTCTGAAGACATAGATAGTGCAGCATTAGCAGTCAAGAAGGGTACATTATCCGTTTATGATGAGTTTACGTTCCGTACAATTTCTGAGGCGATGCGTTGCCTAGGAAAGAATTATAATGGGCAACAATCTTATTGGAAGTTTAATGAACACTATATGATGTGGTTCCCTCATTTATCTATAGACATTGGACAAGGAAATGTATCAAATACACGGGGATGGATTAACCTATTTAATGACAATTGGACAGAAATTGAAGAAAAAAGAATGGAAAAGGATTATATTCCGCTCAACCTCCCGGAGGGTAAACCCAGAGATCGAATTACATTTATGAAGGTTAAGGACCCCATATTTAAAACGAATAAGTATCAATTTGTTAGTATTTTTCAATGGGATCATACCGAAGGGAATTCGGTATTCTATAAACGAGTCGCCAAAGAAATTGATTTAACTCCCTACAATAAATAAATGTGAATGATAATTGCTTCTCCATTTTAGCACATAGCTTTAATCAGGGAGGAATTACCTCACTACTTTCTTCTTATTCAACAAAAGAGTACGTTGTTATCGAGTACACAAAAAGGCCTCTAATCAGGGCCTTTTAAACGTTGTTTCCGACTAATTAGAGTTGGTTCATTTCCAATTTAACCAGACAATAACTCCTAATATGATGATGGGGACGCAAGCCATAAATACTCCATAAAAAGAAAGTTTGAATTCTTCAGGGTTTCCCATAAACGCTCTTTGACCGGCTCTATCCAGGGAAGGTTTTTGTATTTTACTTTGTTCTTCATTTTTTTTACTCATAACTTACCCCTTTAATAATAAATTTGTCGACATCATCAGATTTAAGCACTTTTTTGTTTCCTCAGATAATTAAGTTAATATTAACATAATTATCCAATCGAATTAAAGTGTGATTAAGAACAATTAAAGCAGGCTGAAGTAAATCAATTAGAAAGAGTATGTAATTTAAATCGACATTTTAACCATGAAGAAAAATGATTATATTATTTAAAAGGCTTTGTTAACATTAATGTTTATTTTTGGCAAAATAAAAAAACCACTTATTGTGGCCTTCTTTGTTGCATCCAATGGAACTAACGCACCCGTTAGTTTAAGTAGATTTCTTCACAAACTTTTTAGTATTTCAGTTAATACAGAAATGTTGCCCCGTTTCTAGATAAGAAAAGGCTATGTTAAAGTTCTTGGTTGATTTTGAATAAATCATAATCGTTTATGGTATGGAACACCGTATTCTAAGGGGAAAAGCTAAAGCAAATATACACAAATAATGAGCTTGAAAATGTATCTCCAAGCTTCTAATATTTTTCTGTCAATTATCCAAAAGTAGGATTGTTTACTATCACTGAATTAAGATATTCCCTACATATTGGGCAGTACCTCTTGAACTTGTGAATACAACTTCTAAAACATAACTCCCTTTGTTATTTGGAATTCGGAATTCCCTATCATCTTCCAATTCTAGTTCGATTCGTTGTTCATCTTTCAGTAGGGCAACTGTTATTTTTGGGTCTGTCCAAATATCTCCACCATTTCTTACGTTCTCTTGAAAATCCAAGGAAACTTTTTCGTTAGCAGAAACCTTCATTTCTTCTTGTGATAATCCGAATACTTGAATATCATCTATTTTTTGATGTACATCTCCACTCGATAAACTCCAACTGATATTTCCTTCTGTTAATTGCACAGATGTACTAAGGTCTTCTGAATATAAGTGCGCAGTTGGAACACCAACATCATAATCTTCTCCTATGCATCCCGTTAATATAAAAACTAAGAACATTCCTATAAATAATCTAAAAAAGCCTTTCATTTGATACCTCCTATTTTTCACCCTTTCTAATTTCAATTCAATTATACATTAATAATCCATATTATCCCATTTTCCCTGTATATCATTTTTTCTTCTTCAATTAAACTGCCCCGATACTTGCATAAAGAAAGAGCTGCCTTAAAGACAGCTCTGATCTAAGAAGATACACGTTCGTTCAAGAATCTGAATAACATTTTTAAAATTATTAGCTTTTAATCACCAAATACAAATATTAGTTCTGTTTCGCAAACTAATTCTCCATCAACTGTAGCTATACCTTTGCCTTTCCCTATAGGACCTTTTAATCTTGTGATTTCAACCTCAAGACGAAGTTGATCTCCTGGTTTTACTTGCTTTTTAAAACGGCATTTATCTATACCTGCTAAAAGCCCTAATCGTCCTTCGTTCCCTTCTTTAGTTAACATCACAACTGCACTTACTTGAGCTAATGCCTCTACAATTAATACCCCTGGCATAACTGGGTAATTGGGGAAGTGCCCGTTAAAGAAATCCTCATTTGCTGTAACATTTTTTATACCAACTGCTCTTTTTCCTTCTTCTATTTCCAAAATCCTATCCACTAAAAGAAATGGATAACGATGTTTAATTACTTCCTTAATTTTTTGAGTATCTAACATCATTAAATCCCCCATTACAATATTATTTTATTAATATCTATTTATATTATCACTATTAATAGTTGGTACTAAAAATGGACCTTATGCAACTAAGCTGCCCCGTTAGTGCCATAAGAAAAAGGCTGCCTCAGCAACCTTCCTTATTAAAGTAAAGCACCTGTTAGCTAAATTATTTTTTTTGATTTTTTAATTTCCAAACCTCTTCTTCGAGATTACCTATTCTTTGTTGAAGTGCTTTCTTCGGTTCTGAAATCCTTCGAGCTAATATAACGAAGAAACCTATAATAGCAATAATTCCTCCAGCAAAAGCAATAATAAATAACAATGCAACATCAAACATATAAACAACTCCTAATTTATCTAGGGATTTCAGGTTGAAATAAATCGTCCTCAGTATGTCACCAGAATCAGCAAAAAAAAATTAAAAGACTTTAAAAAGAACGGAGTTTGCCCAGTATGCCACTAGAATAATAATAATTGTAGTAACAATAACAAGCATTTTATTACTGTGATTTCCAACTTCTTTCTTTTCCCCTATTTCCTCTCTGTATTTCATTTGTACCTTTTTCTTTTTATCATCTAATTTCATTGCAACTAGACCCCTTAATGAAAATAACTTAAGTTTATTTTACCATAAAAAACCATTTTCGTTCTTCAACTAATCTTTTTTACAAACATCGTGACTTCAAAGCAACAGCATGATGGTTCCAGTAGCAGCCAAGAACCCTCCAACATAAGCTGATTTTCCTTTTATTATTCCAAAATGGATGCAAACAATTTACAAAGAAATGGGGTTTAGTGGTAATCCCTCTTTTATAGAGAGGTTTTATTTATTAAATTGGTATAAAATGTATTTGGTTGGAAGACAATAATATTACCCAGCTACTCCACTATTCCAAATTAAAAGGCCCTTCTCATAATCGAGAGGGGCTTTTTTGTTTTATAAAGGTAAAACAAAATTTAGGTCTAACCTTCTTAACTAATGTAGATTTGAAACAAAGTTTGATCAAATTAATCCAAGAAACCTTGATAAATGAATAAATAGAAAGAGCATGTTTTAAAGGCAACTTTCGCTTCCAATCGGCCGCCAGGGAACTGACCGTTGGGTGTCGTGGGTTGAGGGCGGGCGTACCAAGCGCGGGCTCGGTGTCAGTCTTCGATTGCCTGGTAGACCATGGTCCAGAAGTCGTGGATAAGCCGCGCTGAATCCGGGGTGGACATCCCGACCTGGGTGAACAGGATTCCGGTGAGCTGTTTGTCCGGGTCGGCGTACGTCGTGGTGCCGGTTCCACCGTCCCAGCCGAACTGGCCGATGGACGCGTAGTCACCACGGTAGGTGCGCACCGCCATCCCGAAGCCCCAGCCGCCGTGCTGCCCTTGCCCGTGCGACAAATGGACGTTGTTTTTGGCCAGGGCGTCTCGGGCGGCTAGTTGCTCGGGCGTGAGGCGGTTGGTGGTCATCAGCTGGACGGCGGGCCGGGACAGGATCCGTTCGGTCCCGTGCATCCCTTGGTTCAGCAGCATCCGTAAATACGCGTGATAGTCGTCAACGGTTGAGAGCAGCCCACCGCCGCCTGCTTGGAACGCTGGAGGTCGGCTGTAGCGTCCGCCTGCGGCCTCGTCCCACACGATGAACTCTCCGGTCTGCGGATCGGGGTTGAAGGCGGGCGGCAGCCGGTCAATCTTGTTGGCGGGCACGTAGAAACCAGTGTCCTTCATCCCCAGCGGATCAAGGATGCGTTCGCGCAGGAACGTCTCGAACGTCTGACTCGTGACTCTGGCGACGAGCACGCCGAGCACTTCGTTGCTGACGTGGTATTGCCACCGCTCTCCGGGCTGGTAGCTCAGCGGGAGTGTGCCCAGGCGACGCATCCACTCATCCGGCTCGGGCAACTCCGCCCCTGGCGTGTCGTATATCCCACTCTCGAAGATCGCGTTCTGGATCGGGGAGTCCATCAACGTAATATCCACTCCGAGCCCGAACGTGGAGGTCAACAAGTCCCGTACGGTGATCGGCCGCCGTGCCGGCACGGTGTCGTCCAGCGGGCCGTCGGCCCGTTTCAGCACCTGCCGGTCGGCGAGTTCGGGCAGCCACGTATCTACTGGGTCGTCCAGATGCAGCTTGCACTCGTCGAGCAGGATCATCACCGACGCGACCGCGAGCGGCTTGGAAGTGGACGCCAACCGGAAGATCGTGTCCCGGCGCATCGGCGCGCCACCGTCATGGCGCATCGTGCCGATCGCTTCGACGTGCGTCTCACCGTACCGGCTGACCAGTGCGACGAGCCCAGGAATCTTCCCGGACTCGACATGCCGTGCCAGCACGTCGCGCATTCTGCGTAGCCCTGTTTCGGATAAGCCAGTGTTGCTTTGTCCCGTTGTAATCTTTTTCATTTGGTTTCCCTCTCTTTACTTTTTTATCAGCCCTATTGTTCTACAAATTCTCTTTTGTTATCAATGCTTGAAAAGCGTGTTCGATGCATCAAAGAGACTGAATATTGGCAATCAAAAGATGACTCACATCCTGTTCTGGGTGATCAGAATCGAGAAATGTCCTGCACTTAGCATAGAGCCATATGTTCATCGGACGTTTATTCTCGGTTTCATCAAATTCAAAGTCACCGTTATTCCGTAAGTAATCTTCTTTGACAACTGTTGTCTTGCCCGCCCCATTGGAGCCGAGCAGCGAAAATACTGCCCTTATCCATTTAAGATCCCACCTTCACATTACCTAATTATGTATATTCTAGAAGTAAATACAAATTCCTTCTTAACTATCCTGCCCCTATAGTTCCATAAGGGATTTGCTGTACCCCAGAACGAAAAATTCTTTTTGCTATGAATTTTAGAGAAAAGTATCATTTATTTCGTTAAGGATTACTCTTTTTTTTTGTGTGAAATTGGGACAACGACCAAATATAGATAAAAACTTAAAATGTTTGTTATAATATAAACTAAATACAATAAAGTTTGTCTTTTATGGTGTTTCGCTCTGTTTCAAAATGCGTCGTTGGCGAAGTTTAAAGTTAGATATATTAAATGGATATACTTTGATTGAAATAGAAGTATTACCGGCCATATGCTCCTAAACGTAAAGATGAGTTCAACACTTAGTTCTGATGATTCTGAATGTTATGAATATCATGTTAGTCATAGACAGATCTTTAATCACTTTTAATAAAAAAACATACCAAACTATATTTACTGGAGGGAAAGTAATGGCAAAAGCGCTTTATATTAGTAGCTTTGGAGAAGGACATGTAAATCCAACGCTAGGATTAGTAAATGATTTAGTGAAACGTGGGGAACATATTGTCTATTATTCATCCAATGACTTTGAGAAGAAAATTAAAAAAACAGGTGCTGAGTTTCGCCCTGTTGACCAAGGGGCACAGAGAAAACTTCAAGAAAGTAGTAATCTTCTACACTCCCAGCCGCGAGAATATTTGCTACAATTTCTGAGTGCATTGGAAATGATGACAGATACTATTTTAGATGAAATTTCAAAAGAAACTTATGATTATATTTTATACGATGCACAATCGTTAACAGGAAAATGGATTGCACATCAAAGTAAGTTATTATCTATTGTCACTTGGACCACGTTTGCATTTTTACAAGATCCAAAATCAAACATGGAACTTACAGGGACGAGTGATATGAAACGGAAACAAGAGAGTTTGGCCATGCTACGAGCATTTTTGGGATTGGAAGAAATAGAAAAATGTAAAAAACACTTAGAAAAGAAATATGAAGTTCCGTTACCTGAAAATTTCTTGCTCTGTTCTGGCTCTGGGGATCTGAATATCGTCTTTACTTCTTCTTATTTTCAAAGAAATAGCCATGATTTCAAGGGTAATTATATTTTTGTCGGCCCTTCAATTATGGATAGTAAGAATCTAGGTGATTTTCCAATTGATACATTAAAAGAAAAGCGTGTAATTTTCATTTCTATGGGGACCATTCTAAACAAACAATTTGATCTTTATCAAAAATGCTTCACAGCTTTAAAAGATTTGGATGTTAAAGTGGTACTTAATATAGGGCGGAAATTAACTGTAGAACAGCTGGGAAATGTACCAGACAACTTTATTATTCGTAATTATGTTCCTCAATTGGACGTACTTCGTCAAACGGATGTCTTTATAAGCCATTGTGGCATGAATAGTACAAGCGAATCACTTTATTTCGAAGTGCCCTTAGTTATGCTTCCAATGACGAATGATCAACCTACAATTGCCCAGCGAGTAAAAGAACTTGGAGCAGGAGTTATATTAGATATTCAGCAACTAACAGTTGAAAATCTAAAACAAGCCGTTAGTGAAGTTTTCCAAAATCCGATTTATAAGGAAAATGCGAAAAAAATTAGTCAATCATTCCGTGATGCAGGCGGGTATGTCAAAGCAGCTGACGAAGTTTTCAAATTCACTCGTTCATAAAAGGACCTTTTCTGAAGTTCGGCTAATCCTGTCACCAATATAAGTGTCCCTAAGAAAAACATATCTTCGGCATTAACTCGGTTTCAGTTATTAGACTATAACTTGTAGAACAATAACAACTATTGCTAAGATAACTCTAACTATTTTCAAAAAAATATTTCCCCCTAGTAAGTTCTGTACAATTTCTTATTAATCCTACCAATTAACACTTTTTCATTTGTGCGAAAAATGGAATTTCCTTCTGCAACTATCCTGCCCCGTTAGCCATCCATGAATCGCAAAGAATGAAAATGTATTGAGTGCGTCCATAATGATTCTAAGGCTGGGAGAGGAAGGCCGATGAACTATGGGATTAGAGCCCAGCCGATTCTGACTCCAACGACCACGGTGCACCACAATCTGTCGCTCCCTTACAGGAAGCACTTATGGTAGATTAATCCTAATTCTGATTGTTGCACTAGCCTCCAATTTTCAAGCCTAGAAAGGAAGATTTCAATGGATGTAATCATTGAAAAAGCATGTGGTTTGGATGTCCATAAGGACAGTATCACTGCTTGCATTATGAAAACAGAAGGAAAGGAGATTCAAACGTTTTCTACAAAGACTGTTTTTTATTAAAGTTATTGGACTGGATTAAGGAAAATAATTGTACTCACGTAGCGATGGAAAGCACCAGTGTTTATTGGAAACCTATTGTTAACTTGTTAGAATCCGAAGGAATTGAGTTTTTAGTTGTAAATGCTCAACACATGAAGGCTCTTCCGGGACGTAAAACGGATGTTAAAGATGCCGAATGGATAGCCCAACTTCTTCGTCATGGATTACTAAAAGCAAGTTTTTTTCCAGATCGGAATCAACGAGAACTGCGGGAACTTGTACGCTATCGCCGAAGTATTATAGAAGAAAGAGCCAGACAACATAATCGGATTCAAAAGGGTTTAGAAGGAGCCAATATCAAACTCGGCTCTGTTGTTTCTGATACTATGGGCGTTTCATCGAAGGATATGCTCCTAGCCATTGCGAATGGTGAAGACGATCCTGAAAAACTAGCAAACTTCGCTTGTCGTACAATGAAGCGAAAAAAAGAAGAACTAGAATTAGCACTCAAAGGATATGTAAACCCACACCAACGATTAATGTTGAAAACCATTTTGACTCACATTGATTTTTTAAGTGAACAAATTGAAATGTTGGATCAAGAGATAGCTCGAAGAGTAAGCTCTTATCAGGACGATATAGAACGACTTGATTCAATACCTGGTATCGCCACAAGAATGGCTGAGCAAATCTTAGCTGAAATTGGTACGGACGTTGGAAACCAATTCCCGACTGCCGCACATTTATGTTCATGGGCAGCCTTGGTCCCTGGACACAATGAAAGCGCAGGTAAAAGGAAATCTAGTAGATCTAAAAAGAGAAATAAGTATTTAAGATCCGCATTAACAGAAGCAGCTCAATCAGTAAGAGGGTCAAAAAACTATCTCGGTGCACTGCATAGACGCACAGCCGGACGAAAAGGAAAGAAAAAGGCAGCAATTGTAGTTGCCCATGCGATGTTGCGAATCGCATATTACCTTCTAACCCGAAAAGAAATGTATGTTGACTTAGGCGAAGATTACTTTGATAAACAAAGACAAGTATCAAATGTACGGCATTCGGTTCGAAGACTAGAAAACTTAGGTTATAATGTGACAATTACCGAAGCATCCTAATCCAATTTTCGTATCTATAAACACCTTGATCAGGCGCTCTCCTCTTTTTTAAAAATGAATGAGCTGCGTCTACTTAATTATTGCCATTTTTCGGATCTCACAGAAGTTAATTTTCATGGTAGTTCTATAAGGAATAGCAGTTTAATGGTATCGAAACCAAACAAACCATCCTTTTCCCTTTAGGCGTTACCAATATCAACAATACGTTAATTTAAATTTGCTCTTAAGTTAAAGTCCTTATTTCTTAGAATATAGTTATAGTCAACTTCTTCTTCCACGACCGTTTCTGGATAGTAACGTGAAATAACTTTTTCATTAGATATATCTTTTGGAACTCGTAAATATCGTGAATACAATTCAGTACCTGATTCGAGTTTTTCATCAAATAAATTAAAACAATCTATCGATTCAACAAATTTCCATTCAACCATTTCATCATATGGATTTAAGTAATCAATTAGCAAGCTGCCTAAAGACAGCTCGGATCTTAAGCTAACGTACCTGTTAGTTCAAGAGGTTGATTTTTTATCTTGAATGGTTTTGTGTGAAAATCCAGTTAAAACAGTGGTGAAAGGGGTTATCTCTAAAGTTATAGTCTCAAGCCCTATATCGTATGACTTTCTGGACTCAATAATGAATTATCCTTCTATTTTTATATTTCGTTTTACTCTTTTCAGTAATTTATCTCCTTGGATATGAATGAATAAAACTCCAAATAGCGTTATGATTCCTCCTATAGCAGAAAGGGTAGTCGGCACCTCTCCAAGCCAAACCCAAGCAATCACAAATGTAAGAGCTGGTGTTAGGTAAAGGGAGCTCGTTGCCTCTGAAGCTCCTACTCGAGATGTAACAAATGCTAATGCAAGATAAAGAATAACCGTAGGAAAGAGACCTAAGTACAAAATGCTAAGGGTAGATTCTATAGGGGAACTTATTATTTCCTGACCTAGTCCTGGGAGATAGAAAAGCATAAAAAATGTACCTGCCCAAATCGTATAGGTAGTAAAAGCAAGAAATCCATACTTTATTAAATAACGCTTTTGAAAAACGAAGTATAAACTTTCTGAAAAGGATGCTAAGAGAATAAACAAAATTGTAGTGTTAAATTCAAAATGATCTCCTGTTCCAAACGATATCAAGATAACTCCCAGAAAACTTATAATAGATCCAATCCACCTTATAAATCCAAAGCGTTCACGCATAAACCAAACGGCTAATAGAGCAGAAAAAATAGGAGTCATAGATACAATTAGGCTTGCAGTACCAGCACTAACCGTTTTCTCTCCAACGTTTAAAGCTGTATGATAAACCGTGAAACCTAAAAATCCTAACAATAAAATAGCTGGAATATCCTTTAATTCAGGTAAACGTATACGAGTGAGTATAGCAATTACTACGAGAGCTATAGAACCAACTAGTAATCGAAAAAGGGCAAGATGTTCAGGTGTATAGGATTCTAATCCAACCCGAATACCAGGAAAAGCTGAAGCCCATAGAAAAATCGCAAGACCATAGGCGACAATAACATTAAAACCCCATTTTTTTGCCATTTGAACACATCCTTAGAATAAGGAACCAACCAATATTATTTCTGGTTCCGATTATTTCTAATATTAATCAGTATTTGATAAAATGTCCTCAACCAGTTGGGTAATTTTTAACCCAACCACTTTGGATTAAAAATAGAATGTAAAGGGGTTTTATATGAGTGAAACCAAATAAACAATATCCGAAATATCAACAAATTGTGGATTATATTAAAGAGAAAATTGCAAATGGGGAATGGTCAATTGGAAGCAAAATTCCAAGCCAGCGTATATTAGCTAAGAGATTTGAAGTAAATCGGAGCACTGTCATCACTGCTTTAGAAGAATTAATGGCTGATGGGTTAATTGAGGGTAAGATGGGAATGGGAACAGTCGTAGTTAATAATACTTGGACATTAATAGCCACAAATCCTCCCCCTGATTGGAACGAACATGTCAAATCAGGATTACACAAACCGAGTCAAGCAACAGTTCAAGAGATTAATCAAACCGAATCAAACACAAACTTTATTCAGCTTAGTAAAGGAGAACTTTCCAAAGATCTATTTCCTTTAGAAACAATGAAGCTCGTTATGGGGAAAGTATCTGACAAAATGGAACCTTTCGGGTATGAAGACCCAAAAGGGTTCCTCCCCTTACGAGAAGCATTAACTGCTTATTTAAAAGCATTGGGGATTAATGCCTCTCCTTCTTCCATTTTAATTGTTTCAGGAGCCTTGCAGGCTTTGCAACTAATTTCAGTTGGTCTTTTACAAAGAGGATCAACCGTTTTACTTGAAAAACCTTCTTATCTTTATTCTCTACATGTTTTTCAATCAGCTGGGATGAAGCTTACAGGTTTACCGATGGACGAACAAGGTCTCTTGCCAAACACTGTTTTCACTTCAAAAAAACAACAGGGTAAAGTGATTTTATATTCCATTCCTAGTTTTCATAATCCAACAGGGATATTAATGTCAGAAAAACGCCGTCAAGAACTTCTTGAAGTATGTGAAAAAGAACAGCTTCCAATGATTGAAGATGATGTTTATCGAGAATTATGGATTGATGAAACACCTCCACTTCCTTTAAAGGCAAAGGATAAGAATGGACATATTTTGTATCTTGGCAGTTTGTCTAAAACGTTGAGTCCTGGTTTAAGAATCGGTTGGATTGTTGGTCCGGAACCTGTGATTGAACGATTATCCGATATAAAAATGCAAACCGACTACGGTTCTAGTTCGTTATCTCAAAGGGTTGCAGCTGAATGGTTATCAAGTGGTCTATATCAACATCACCTTGAAGATGTAAAAGAACAACTAAAAATACGGAGGGCAGTTGTTTTGGATGTTTTAGAAACTCATTTAAAAGATATAACAACATGGAATGTACCGAAGGGAGGATTTTTTATTTGGCTAAAAATTCTACCTAAACTATCCATGAAAGATCTTTATGTAAAAGCATTATCTGAGGGTATACTTCTTAATCCAGGTAATATTTATGGTCAAGAATCGGACCGTTATCTACGTATATCCTATGCGTATGCCTCATTAACAGATCTTAAAAAGGGAATACATGAAATTAGTCAAATCATTCGTGAATTAGCAAAGAGTTAATAAAAATCCTCATCCAAAAGAGAATTGGTTGAGGATTTTTGTCACCCTATCTTTTCTTGCTGCTGTACTAGGTATGGGTGAATGGGAACATAAAACTAATTCCATAAGATTTATCAATAAAAGTAGAAATAATAACCAATGGGAAATAAAAAGTGTTAACTTACTTATTCAAATTCGCTGAAGAATTTCTTTTTAATATCATTCCACTCCTCTTGGATAATACTAAAATAAACATCGTCTCTTTTATTTCCATTTTGATCTATGTAATTGCTACGAAAGATCCCTTCTTGCTTAGCTCCAAGTTTTAGAATTGCTTTCTGAGACCTAATATTGTCTATATCTGCACTAAATTGAACTCTGTTAAAGTTCATATTTTCAAAAGCATATTTTAATAATTCATATTTACAAGCTTTGTTTATTCCTGTTCCCTGAAATTTTGTCCCATACCAAGTCCAACCTATTTCTAATCTCTTATTATGAAAATTTATATTCCCAAGTCTTGTGCTACCTACAATTTTTTTTGTTTCTTTATCAATAATAATAAATGGATATGACTTTCCCTCTAACTTTTCATTTAAAGTTGAATGTATATACTCATCTAACTCCTCTTCTGTACGAATAAATAAACCCATGTATGTCCATAGAGACTCATCAAAAGCAACCTCTTTTAGAGGTTCTTTATACTCTAAGGTAAAAGGAACAAGTAATACTTTTGAATTTTCTAAAATAATATCATTCTGAAAAAAACTATTCACTATTAAATCACTTCCTAAAGGTATTTTATTCCAATATAGAATACTAAACACTATTTTATATTACATATTGTGTTAAATACATAGATATATTAATCTTATTTTGTTAATTACTTTATTATTTATTTTAATTTCACAATTTTTCTTAAAAATATAATGTCAAAGGAAGATGCTGCCTTGGATGATATTGATCAAAGTATTTTAATTCTACTTCAAGAAAATGCTCGAATATCTATGACAGAACTAGGAAAAAAAGTTAGACTTTCAACTCCTGCTGTAAATGAAAGGGTAAAAAAGCTTGAGGATAAAGGGGTAATAAAAGGATATAGAGCTATTATCGATACTGAAAAGCTAAATAAAAGTGTAACTGCCTTTATTTTATTTGATACGAAACAAGGAAAATCATTTAGGGATTTCTGTAAAAAAGATCATAACGTAGTTGAATGTCATCGATTAGCAGGACAGTTTAGTTATTTAGTAAAAATCGTAACGGAATCAGTTCAATCGCTTGAAGAATTTATTGATTCTTCATTAGCTTATGGAGAACCTTCTACGTTAATTAAATTATCTTCGGTGGTAGAATATAGACCTTTTAGTTAAAGTTTAATGAAATTGTAAAAGGGTTCCGCCAATATTTTTGATGTAAAGCCTAGACATTAAAAAGCCGAGTTTTCTCCTTAAAGTAGGAAAACTCGGCTTAATTGATGTCGAATAATGCTTAGCGTATGTTTTCCGCGTTTTGCTACCGGGACCCCTTAAAGAACTAACGCACCCGTTAGCCATCCATGAAGCGCAAAAATCAGCGCTTCACCACAGAGAATGAAAATGGTTCAGAACGGTCAATACTGATTCTACGGCTGGGAGAGGAAGGTCGATGAACTATGGTGCGTTAGAGCCCATCCGTTAGTCTGACTCCAACGACCAAGGTGCACCACTGACTGTCGCTCCCTTACGGGAAGCACACATGGTAGATTAATCCTATTCTGGTTTTTGCACCAGCCTCCAATTGTATTGAGAGCCGTAGAAAGGATGTTTTCAATGGAAGTAGTCATTGAAAGAGCATGTGGTATGGATGTCCATAAGGACAATATTACTGCATGTATTATGACACCAGAAGGAAAGGAGATTCAAACGTTTTCAACAAAAACTGTTTTTCTAATACAGTTAGTGGATTGGATTAAAAAGAATAACTGTACTCATGTTGCCATGGAGAGTACCAGTGTATATTGGAAACCTATTGTTAATTTATTAGAAGCTGAAGAGATTGAGTTTTTAGTTGTGAATGCTCAACATATGAAAGCAGTGCCAGGGCGTAAAACAGATGTTAAAGATGCAGAATGGATTGCCAAACTTCTTCGTCATGGACTTCTAAAAGCTAGTTACATTCCAGATCGAAATCAACGGGAACTACGTGAATTAGTTCGGTACCGTAGAAGTATCATTGAAGAACGTGCTAGACAACATAATCGAATCCAAAAAGTGTTAGAGGGCGCAAATATTAAGCTAGGCTCTGTCGTTTCAGACGTTATGGGTGTTTCGGCTCGAGACATGCTTAACGCAATTGCCGAAGGTGAAGAAGATCC